>CAZJWF010000034.1:0-28307 GCA_964549375.1 uncultured Neomegalonema sp. | reverse complement strand
CTAGTGTTGGCACGAACGGTAGTAGTGTCGCACCTAGAGTGACCAACCACCGTCAATCACCGCTTCCGTTCCTGTCGTAAACCCGCTTTCGTCCGAGGCGAGATAGACTGCCAGCATGGCGATCTCTTCAGGTTCGGCGATACGTCCCATTGGTTGGCGGGCCACGAAGGCGGCGCGGTTTTCGTCATAGGTGCCGGGCATGGCTTTAATTCGATCTTCCAGCGAAGGCGACTGTACGGTGCCGGGGCAGATGCAATTGCAGCGGATATTGTCTCTCACAAAATCGACGGCAACTGATTTGGTTAGAGCTGCGACGGCCGCTTTGGTTGAAGAATAGCAGGCTCGGTTGGGGGCGGCTTTGATCGTCTGTGCTGCGGAGGACATGTTCACAATCGACCCGCCTCCATTCTTGATCATGCCGGGCAAGAATGCCCGCAAAGTCCGCCACAGGGATTTAACGTTCAGATCGTAACTGAAATCCCAGTCTTCTTCTTCGGTTTCGAGAATGCTGCCGTGATGAACGAAGCCGGCGCAGTTAAAAAGAATATCCACTGCGCCTGCGTCTTGCGCTGCCTTATTGACCGCGTCTGTGTCGCGCGCATCAAGCACGCCTGTTTGGATTCCAGGTGCTTCCGCCGCAAGTTTTTCCATCAACTCGGCATTCACATCGGTTGCGATAACGCTGGCCCCTTCGCGATGGAAGGCAAGCGCCGTCGAATGACCGATCCCTTGTCCGGTTGCGGTGAGGAAAGCGGTTTTCCCGGCAAGGCGCCCTTGTGCCATTGATCTTCTCCTGTAAATTATCTCACAGATTGCAGGTCAAATGCCGGAGCGCAAGTGATGAAATCGGGTGGATGCCAATGCGGTGCGGTGCGGTTTGACGTCACCGCTGAGCCTCAAAAGTCCTACGCTTGTCACTGTGGTGAATGTCAAAAGCAATCAGCGTCTGCGTTTGGCATTTCTGTCATTCATGCCCCTGAAGACCTTTCGATTCGCAAAGGCACCCCGAAATGCTGGACCCGTCCAGCGGCGAGCGGTGGCGAGATGACCTGCTGGTTCTGCGAAACCTGTGGATCGCGTTTATGGCATGAGGCAGGTGCCATCATTTCGATCAAGGGTGGGGCGTTCGATACACCGCCCGATGTCCGCGTCCACATCTGGACGACACGTCGGTTGCCTTGGGTCATTATTCCTGACGATGTTGAAATCTGGCCGGAAGAACCAGCAGAGCGATGACTACCTGTTCGCTCGACTGCGCTCAACCCATCTCAACGAGGATCGCTCCTGCGGCGATGCCGCCGATGAGCGCAAGGCGCGCTGCGTCGATCTTTTCGTGAAAAATCAGTACGCCAATGGCTGTGGCGAAGATGATCGAGGTCTCGCGTAAGGCGGCAGCTTCCCCAACGCTGCCAAGGCGGGTCGCGAGCATGACGGAGCCAAAACTCATTAAGGCAAAGATACCGCCGAACAGACCGCGCAACGCAAGATCACCGAGAGGGGGTTTGATTTGGAATTTGTGCCAACGCGCCGCCGCAATGAGTGGAAATCCAACCCCGCCGAGGGTGAAAAACCAAACGATAAAGGTGAAAGGATTGGCAGCTTCACGAATGCCATAGGCGTCAACCATCGTGTAGACCGCAACCATAACGCCAGTGGCGAGTGCGGTTAAAATCGCGCTACTCAGATTCGGTAAGTGTTTTGCGCGACGGATATTGACTAAGGCCAGCCCAATGATCGATGCGGATAATCCGATGCCGCCGATCCACTGCCAGAATGAAAACCGTTCCTGAAAGACGACAAGTGCCAGCAGCATTGCGACCAGTGGTCCCGTGCCGCGGGCAATCGGATAGACGATGGTAAAATCGCCTTTCGAAAAGGCCGAGGCTTGCAAATATTCGTAGAGAATATGGATAAGATAACTGACGCCGAGCAATGACCAAATCCACGGCGTCGGCCAAGGCACAACGAACAGTGCGAAGGGAAGCATGATCAGTCCATAACAGACGTTGATGATGCCTCGGTTCAAAAACGGATCGACCCCGCCCTTGTTGATCGCCCCGAAGGTCGCATGGGCAATCGCGGAGAGCATGATGAGGGCAAGGGCCAGCGCTTCTCCGGCTTCGGTGCCAGAGAGTGAGACGATCAGCTCACCCATGTTGCCGCGTCCAGAGTCTCGTCACTGCCCCATCGCTTTGCCTTCACGGCGCGGATCAGCGGCGCCAAGCAGCTTACCGTTCTTGATCAAAATTCCATGAAGGCCGGAGTTTAGGTTGCGGGCGTTGATCGTGTGGCCCAGCGCTTCCAGTTCGGGGATATAGGCTTCGCCTCCCGTCTCCACATCGGTTGCGCCATTACGATTGACGACATGGGGCAGTGCGAAGGCGCTCGCCGGATCCATGCCCCAATCTAAAATCGCGACAATACTCTCCGCGACATAATTGATGATGCGCGATCCGCCGGGCGAGCCGATCAGCAAGTACGGCTCTCCATCTTTCATGACGATGGTCGGAGCCATTGAAGAGCGTGGACGTTTGCCGCCTTCAACGCGGTTGGCAATCGGGCGGCCCTCTCTTTCTGGGGCGCGGGAGAAATCGGTTAGCTCGTTGTTCAGCAAAAATCCGCCGACCATTACGCGGCTTCCAAAGCCGGTTTCGATCGTTGTCGTCATGGAGGCTGCGTTTCCGTAACTGTCCCGAATGACGATATGTGATGTTCCGGGGCGGTCCGGGTCGTTATCGGGCGCGCGCAGTGCGCTCTCACGCCACGGAGGATTACCCGCCGCGCCTTTCTCCATCGCTGTTTGGGGATCAATAAGCTGTGCGCGCGCGGTCATATAGGCGGGGTCAAGCAAGCCGCGCGTTGGAACCCGAACGAAATCGCTGTCCGCCATATATAGGGCACGATCAGCATAGGCGAGTTTGGCTGCTTCCGCGAAGAGATGCCGCCCTTCAATCTCGCGTCCATTCGCGGGAGAGAGGCTCGGCATGTCAAAATGGTCGAGCAGCATCAACATTTGCCCAACGGTCAGGGCACCTGAAGAGGGTGGCCCCATGCCGCAGACTTCGTACCCACGATAGGGCGCACAAACGGGGGTGCGCTCAATGACTTTGTAAGACGCCAGATCATCGAGAGTTAGTTCGCCCGCATTGGTTTGCGTTTTGACGGCGGCGACGATGTCGCTCGCAATGTCACCGGAATAAAAAAACTGGGCACCTTGTTCGGCGATGTGGCTTAGCGTATCGGCGAAAGCCGGATTTCTTAGCGTGTCGCCTGCGGTTCGTGGAACCCCACCTTCTGTGAAAAAATAAGCCCGCGCAGCGGGAAAGTCTGCCAGCCCTCGCTTTGCGGCTCCCTCAATGGATGCGGCAAGGCGAGGTGAGATCTCGAATCCCCGTTCGGCGAGCTGCCGGGTCGGTTCAATCATATCGGCCCACGCCTTATCGCCCCATCGCTCATGTGCGTTTTCGAGCAGCGCAAGCGTGCCGGGGACGCCAACCGAGCGCCCACCTTTCACGGCATCCCACCAGCCAATCGGTTCGCCATCTTCGCCCAGCCAGTATTCGGGGGTCGCGGATTTTGGTGCGGTCTCGCGCCCATCCAATGTTATCAGCGTTTCGCTACCTGCATCCCAGTAAACAAGGAAAGCGCCGCCACCAATGCCGGAACTTTGTGGCTCGACAAGATTGAGCATCATCTGCACGGCGACGAGGGCGTCTGCCGCTGTACCGCCGCTGGCGAGCACATCATATCCGGCTTGAGTGGCCAGCGGATTCGCTGCGGCCACCATAAATTTTGTGGCTTCGACCGACTCGACTTGAGCGATTGCGTAAGTTTGTTCAGGTTGCGAGGCTTGCTGCGCGAGTGCGGGCATCGCGAGCATTGTCGCCGCAACCGTTGTCAGAAATCTCATAACACCCTCCTTTTTGGAGCGGCGTTATCCGAGGGGTTGGAATGCGCCGTTCTCTGGATCGTAATGATGCAACGTTCCGGTCGCGATGTCGAACCATGCGCCGTGCAAGACGAGCTTTTCTTCTTCGACTGCTTTTTGGATAAATGGAAACGTCATCAGATTTTCCAGCGAGACCACGACGCCCGCCTGTTCAAACGCGCGCAGGCGTTCCGTCGCATCGCCCTCGCGTGCAACACGGTCGTAAGTCGGCTCCAGCGAATTCATCCACGCACCGATAAACTCGCCGCCTAATTCCGTGCGCTCGGGGTCATCTTTCATTTCGACAAAAGCTTTCACGCCGCCACATTGCGCGTGACCGAGGACGATCAGATTGGTGATGCCGAGACCGGTAATAGCAAATTCAATTGCCGCTGACGTGCCGTGGTGTTCGTGAGAGGGCTTGTAGGGAGGCACAAGGTTCGCCACGTTGCGGAGCATGAACAGCTCGCCCGGTTCCGCACCGAATAGCGAAATGGCATCGACCCGGCTGTCGCAGCACCCAATGACCATCGCGCGCGGACGCTGGCCTTCGGTGGCAAGCTTCGCGTACCATGCGCGGTTCTCATCATAGGTGCTCGCTCGCCAGCCTTTATAGCGGTCGATCAGATAGCGGGGGAGGGTGCGAATTTCCGATCCCATTACGCAGCCTTCTTCAGTTTCGCCAAGATCGTGTCACCCATTTCTGTGGTGCCCACCAATTTCATGCCATCCTGCATAATGTCGCCTGTGCGGTATCCTTCGGCGAGGACATCCTGGACGGCTTTTTCGACTGCATCCGCTGCTTCAGGCATATCATAGCTGTAGCGCAGTGCCATCGCATAGCTGAGGATACAGGCAATCGGATTCGCTTTGCCTTGGCCGGCAATATCCGGCGCCGATCCGTGTACGGGTTCGTACATCGCCTTGCGTTTCTTGTTTTCGTCTTCTGCTCCAAGTGAGGCAGACGGCAACATGCCCAGAGATCCGGTCAGCATTGCGGCGCAATCGGACAACAGATCACCGAACAAGTTGTCTGTGACGATGACATCGAATTGTTTTGGCGCGCGCACCAATTGCATGGCGCAGTTATCGGCGTACATGTGGGACAGTTCGACATCGGGATAATCTGCGGCGAGTTTTGTCACCTCTTCGCGCCACAGCACGCCCGATTCCATGACATTTGCTTTTTCGACCGAGCAGAGTTTGCCGTTGCGTTTCTGCGCCAATTCAAAAGCGGCCCGCGCAACGCGGACAATCTCGTGCGTGTCATAGACTTGGGTATTCACACCCCGTCGCTCACCATTTGGCAGATCGCTAATGCCGCGCGGCTCGCCAAAATACGTACCGCCCGTTAACTCGCGCACGATCATAATATCTAAACCGGCGACGAGGTCTCGCTTCAGTGACGAGGCATCGGCGAGCGCGTCAAAACACATGGCGGGTCGCAGGTTCGCGAACAACTCCATTTCTTTCCGTAAACGCAGCAGGCCGCGTTCCGGTTTGATTGAAAAATCAAGATTATCCCATTTCGGACCGCCAACCGCCCCCAGCAAAACCGAGTCGAAATCAAATGCCTTTTTCATGGTATCGTCATGTAAAGGCGCTCCATGCGCGTCGATGGCAGCGCCGCCCACAAGGTCGGTTTCGGTGGTGAAAGGCGTACCGGACGCCCCGGAGACCCAGTCGACTACCCGCTGTACTTCAACCATGACTTCTGCACCGATCCCATCGCCGGGAAGAATCAGCATTGTAGGGGCGTTTGACATTATGGAGACTCCGAGAGATTAGGTTTCGCGCAGAATTAGCGGATTGCTGCGTGAGGGTAAAGTCGAGGAATGGCAGTTAAAATTCGTGGTATGTTAGGCGCTATACGCCGCAATTACGGTGATTTCGACTTTGAATTTCGGTGCTGCGAGTTTGGCATCTCCGCATGCGCGGGCTGGGGCGGCACCTTCTGGAACCCAAGCGTCCCAAACTGCATTCATCTCAGCGAAATCAGCCATATCGTCGAGCCAGATGATTGCCTGTAAGATATTTTCTTTAGACGTCCCTGCTTCAGCTAGCAGTTTGTCGACCTGAACAAGGCAATCTTGCGTTTGTTCTGCTACAGTTGCGCCTTCGCCCACCTGTCCGGCCAGATAGACTGTCCCGTTGTGTTTGACAATCTGGCTCATCCGTTGGCTCGTGTGCAGTCGTTCGATCATTATATCCTCCTATCTGGTGGCAGTGTTTACTGCGGAACGGTTTTTGTTCGGGCGACGCCGCCGTTGAGGCCGCGCGGTCGTTGGTTTGTTTCCAGCCGGTTTTGCGTTTGCCGGACGCTTTGCCTGAGCGGGGCGCTTGCCTGCCGGCTTGCCATTTGCGTTCACGGCAGATTTTCCGGGTTTGCTTGCTGATTTTGCAGGGCGGTCACGGCGAGGCGGGCGTTGCTGTTGAACGATCTTGGGTTTGCGCGCGTTTTCGAGGTTCGGTGTTTTCAGACCATCAACGCCCTCCGGTGCGGGAACAACAGGCACGTCCATTTTGATCAACCGTTGAATATCGCGCAGATAGTATTGTTCTTCGGGATCACAGAACGAAATTGCAAGCCCGTCACGCTCAGCGCGCGCCGTTCGCCCAATACGGTGAACATAAACCTCAGGTACGTTCGGCAATTCGAAATTTATAACCAAGCCAATTCCCGGTACATCAATACCGCGGGCTGCAATATCGGTGGCGACGAGCACAGGACACTTCCCTGCCCGAAACGCATCAAGGACGCGTTCTCTTTGTGCCTGAGATTTATTTCCGTGAATTGCGGACGCCGTCAGGTTCGATCCTTCCAATCGGCGTACCACCCGGTCTGCCCCGCGTTTGGTGCGGGTGAAGACAATGACCTGTTTATCCCGGTGTTTTTTGATCAACGCGATGATCGCCGGGATCTTATTGTCCGAGGTTAGGTGGATCACACCTTGCTCGATCTTATCGGCTGTCTTTGATACGGGCGCCACGGCGACTTCTTCGGGGTTATGCAGATGCTCGCGTGACAGCGACTTGATCTCTTTGGGCATGGTTGCCGAGAACAACAGCGTTTGTCGCGTTTTTGGGCAGGCCGCAATGATCCGCTTAATTGCTGGCAGAAAGCCAATATCTAGCATCTGATCCGCTTCATCCAGAATGAGCGTCTCAACATCATCGAAGCGCAGACAATTCTGGTCCGCCAGATCAAGCAAGCGCCCCGGTGTCGCCACCAAAATATCTAGGCCGCGTTTCAGGGCGTTCTTTTGCTGCCGCATCGAAGCTCCGCCAACGACACAGGCGGAAATGATGCTGAGGCCCTTCGCATAGGTCCGCACCGATGCGTGAATTTGTGCCGCCAACTCGCGCGTGGGCGAGACGATCAGAACGCGGATGCTGCCGGGGCGAACATGACTTTGATTGCGGTTGAGCCGCTGGATCAAAGGCAATGTAAACGCGGCAGTCTTGCCGGTTCCGGTCTGGGCAAGGCCAACAACATCGCGCCCAGCGAGAATCACCGGAATTGCTTTGGATTGAATTGGCGTGGGCTGTGTATAGCCTGCTTCGCTCAAAGTTTTGAGGATCGGCGCATCAAGGCCGAGGGTGTCAAAGGTCAAAGACGTCTCTTTTTCTATGTTGGGTTCTTCCCAGCACACGACCTAACGCGCCTAATGGCGGTTTTCTGGGTCGCAACGGGGGAAAACCCGGCTATTTTGGGTGCATTCCGTCGGTGATGCCCGCCAAAATGCTCGATCACAGCCCGGACAACCCCAAAGCTGATGTTCAAGGTTATGGTCATGTTGCACGTGCGAAGTCAAGAAGCCGCAGTCGACTTAAACGAGGATAAGATTACGCGGTTTCTCGGAAAAATTCAGTCCAACGGCATCGTCCGAAATTTAGGGTACCGCGTCCGACAGGCCCACTGCGCGCCGATTTTAAGAAAGCTCAAGCTCAAAAGATGGTTTTCTCTGCTGCGATGCTTGGGAAATCCAAGTCCAAAGGGATTTGTGTTCGTACAAACACGACCGTAGATCGCGCCAAATAGGTGGGTACACCTTACTGAAAATGTTCAATAAACCTATGTTTTTCTTGATTGGCTGTCCTGATCGCTTTGAGGCCATGAAGAAACCGCACGCGATCTGATCTCATCTGCCCCACTTCGTCACCGCGCCGCGAACTCCGTCCATTCCACCGTCAACCAGTGGCTTGGCGAGGATTCGGTTCGGGTTGGTCGGGGGTGGAAACGTGATGTCTTCGGCCAGCGATCGTCTAAAGCCAAAGCGCCCGTAAAATGGCTCGTCCCCAATCAGGACACAGCGTTTCCAGCCGCGCGCCACTGCTCGCTCTAATCCTTCGAGGATCAGCATCGCCCCGATCCCCTCGCCCTGACGTGTCGGGTGTGCTGCGACAGGGCCAAGCAACAAAGACGGCTCCGCCGCCTCACCAATCCGGATGGGCCAGAACCGGATTGCTCCGGCCAGAGTTGCGATCTCGTCATCATCCCGCGCGGTAAGGCAGAGTTCGGCAATCGGGTCTACGCCTTCCCGCAAGCGATAAGAGGACAGTCCCGTGCGCCCCGGCGCAAAAGCCGTGTCGAGCAGAGCCTCGATTTCCCAGTGGTCATCTGGTTTTTCAGGGGCGATAATCACGCGCGCTTAGTCCAACGAAACCCAACGCGACCATGCGCTCGGCGGGCTGCGTTTCTCGCGCATCTTACCGGGGGCGGCCTCAGCGGTAGGGGGCGTTTCAGGAAACAGAAACACAGCCCCTAGCAAAATTTCCGTGGTGTCGATGCCCAGCATCTCGAACGCCTCTTTAGTGCCAAGCGAACCGCCGCTGGACCAATAACTTGCAATACTGCGCTCGGTTGCGGCCAGCATGAGGGTCTGGATTGCCGCCGAACCTGCCGCGATATGCTCCATGTTGAACTCATTGGGCTGCCAACCCTCCTCAGCAGGTTCAGGCAACCACGTGACCAACAAAAGTGTATCGGCGGTTGCCAGCATATTGGCGATTTTACCCGGCGGTTTTGGGATCTCTGACAGTCGAGACAACAGTGCCCGGCAGCCCGGCGCATCCAACATTGTAAAGCGCCAAGGCTCAACGACAGGATCACCGTGTTCACGGGCGCAAAATGCGGGGCGGTGAAAAGGTGCCCATCCCGCGGCTTCCACGAGCGTATCGACCGTTTCACGGCTCAGGCCAGTGGCGGGTTCAGGGTTTTCAGGATCGCCAAGCAGTTTGACGGTCTTGCGATTGCGGGCGGCTGTTTCAACATTGTTCATGAGACAGAGGCTAAATCACTACGCGCCGATACGGAATCGAAAATCGAGTTCAGTGATTGCGTTTACCGAACTAAGCCTCTTTTTCTGAAGCGTCTTTGCTGAGGACGCCTTCGCAGATACGGCGCAGGGCATCCCATTCAGCTTTGGTCAAAATCGGCTTTGCATCCTCGCCGACAGACCCTGCGATCAACATGGCCTCGCGCTCAGAAAAGCTTGGATGCGACGCCAGATACCCACCAAACAATCCGCCATCACCGACTTTTTCGCGCATCCGGGCAAAGAAACCCGCCATCTCTGCGCTGGAAGCATTGGCTGCGGCCATGCGCTCAATGGCAAACTGATCGGCTTCGCGTTCCGCGTCGCGCGTGTTACTGGCTGTTACCATTTGCTCGCCAAGCCCGGCCATCATCCCCGCACCCGCGAAATCGCCAAAGAACAGTCCCATGACCCCCGCTGATGCCGAAGACCGCAATGCGCCTTTCAGCGGATGTTGCATTTGAACATGTCCGATTTCATGGCCGAGGATACCAGCGACTTCGTCAGCAGATTTAGCGCGTTTTATCAGGGGAAAAAAGATCAACACGCGGCCACCGGGTAGCGCGACAGCGTTGACAATTGGTGAGTTGACCACGCTGACACGAACCGGAATACGAAGCTCTAATCCTTCGGTGAGTTTCGCCGTCATCTTATCCAAAGCGGCGCTTCCCTCTGGTGTCGTGCAAGCTTCTCCAACCAACCCGACATCGGATATGAGGGTCTCGACTTGCTCGCCGAGAGAGATTTGACGTTCGACAGGGATCATCGCAGCGATTTGCGGGGCCAGCGCCGGGATCGCGACAAAGATGATAAAGGCCAAAGCACCGACAGCAGCCCCCGTCCACCCCAATGCGCGCATGATGGCGGGGTGATTGGCAGGCGGTCGTTTATCGACATGGGGGTGAGCGGACCGCAGTGCCTTAACGGCGCCCCGGTCATCAAGCCGTAATCGTTCGTCGGAGTCAAAAAAGGGTGCCACCTCGATCATCTCGGTTTCGCGGCTGGTCCCCGAAACTCTCCGCAGGGTCTCAAAATCCCACTGCGCCAGCCGTCCCGCTCTTCCAAATATCCCAAGGGCACCTGTGCCGATCTCGACTTCGACAAGATGAGGCCGCGCGGTCTCGCCGTCAAAATAAGTTCCGGGCCAACGCGCCATCAGAGACCCCCAACATCAAGCGCATCTGCGAAGCCCTCGCTTTCGGCTTGGTCGTCTCTGACGCGCTGTTTGACTTGGTTCACTGAGATCAGATTATGCACCACTGTCCCACGGCAGATATAAGTATGCAGACGCCGAAAGTGGATCAGCCCGGCCAGCCACAAACTAAAAAGGACCATCCCGCCATAGAAAAAGTAAAGCCCGGCATAAAAGGCGATCTGTGCGCCAAGGCTTGAATACGAGCCGACCTGAAGGCCTTCGGTAATTGAACCGGGGGAAGTTCCCTCAATCATGTTCGCGATGGAGTTCGTCATGATCATGACAAGACCCAAAGCGATGGAAATCGGAATAATCAACAGCAACCAATACCCGCAGTAGGCGGCGAAAGGTTTGAATGTCGTGCCCCATGTCAGATGCGATTCAAAATAGGCCGAATGCAGTCGCCGCGACGAAAGAATAGTTGCGATCTCGCGCGATTTGTACCGTAGGTAAAACGGATAAACCAACAGTGCCGGGACGACAGCTAATCCGATCAGGGCTTGGATTTTTAACGCCAGTGCATCTTCGCCGGTTTCTTCTGCTTGTGCGTCAAGCGCGGCAAAGAACCCGTCGCTAAACCCTCCCACGGTATGAAATCCCCAGACCACCAATCCGGTCAAAATAACCCCAGTGATCCACGGTAACATCCAATGGGCGGTCAGATGGCGAAGGGCGCGTTCTGGTGGGTGGAACTGGAACCGTGCGTCGCCGTACAGCATGTGCGTGGTCATAACCCGCTCCATTGCCATGCGCTTGTGCGGTGTCAAGAATCCCAATGAGACGACCTGAACCAGCGTCCAAAGAATCCACAGCACAGCATATTTAATCGCTGATCCGTCCATTCCAAAGCGGATACCCCGCCATTTTGTGCGGAGCAGTTTATACCGCCGAGCCCGATAGATCGCGAAGGCCACTAACGGGGACACGATGATTGGGAAGACAAGCACCGTCAGATCGTAATTTTGCCATGCGGCAAGATGCAGAAAACTTAATCCCAGATTTGCGATGCCAAACCACACCGCGAGAATGACAATCGCGATCATGGATCCGATAAGCAGTTCTAGCGGTGTCCCCGTATATTCGAAACCATCGCCATCCAACCGGGTTTCGCGCCAAATCAATCGCCGCTGGTCGGTTTTCATCCAGAATCGATAGATCGTGAATGTGAGCAGCGAGAGAATCCCACCCTTAAAGATGATCCCTTGCAGTGTGTCGGCGACCGTGCGTTGCCGATCCTCGGCAAATAACAGGCGGACGGGAGCGCTCTGCAAAGGCGCGCGCTTGTGGCTGCGGCGGGGTTTATACGCAAGTGGCTCGTGGGTGTCCGGTGGTACCAAATCATTCGGTCCCCTCGGCTCGGTCAGCATGGCATCTGTCATAGGCACGTTCCCTTTGGGATCATAAGCTATCCCAAAGATGGTTAATGACGGATGCAAATTTGTCGAATGCACGGCAGAGCTGGTGCCGTGTGTGCTCGATTTGGTCGTTTATTGATGAAGCTGCCTCGGTTCGACGAAGCAGGCTTATTGATGCCGCTTCATCTCCGAGGCCGCCTTCTTGCGATTAATTCAGCGTTCGCAACAGCGTGACACTGGGTTGTCCATCTGGCGCAAAGCCAGATGCGCTTTGAAAGGCGGCAATGGCACTCCGAGTTTGCGGCCCTGCGATCCCGTCGGGCACGCCCGCGTTAAACCCGCGTTCGTTCAGGCGTTGCTGGATCAACCGGACTGAATCCCGTCCGAGCGTTTCGCGCCCTTCAGAAGCGAGTTGAACACGCTCCAACAGTTTAGCCGACGCATATCCGTCCGCCGGAATGCCGCGCGAGCGTTGAAAGCTGCGGATGGCCTTGCGGCTGTCCGGGCCAAGAATGCCATCCACACCGTTTGTATTGAATCCCATTCCAGTCAGCGTGGTTTGCAGGGTCTTTTTCTCGGTGCGACCAAGCGGCCGATCATCTTCGGGCCAGCGCACATTCATAGGGCCAGCACCCGCGATGCGATTGCCAAGCAGCGCAACGCCCATCGCATAAGAGGTTGCGTTGTTGTATTTCTTGATCACTCCGAAATTGTGAAAAATCATAAAGGCGGGACCATTGGCACCCGCGGGAATGATAACGGCGGCATTGCCAAAGTCCGGCACGGGTTGACCATCAAGCGTCGTCAAACCGCGTGCGCGCCACTCCTGCGCCGACAGCTTGTTGGACGCACGTAGGTCAAATACATCGACGTCGCGAGGTACATTGACCGGCAAGAAAGCCGGTTGCCCGGTGCGCCAACCGCTTCGTTTTAGATAGTTTGCGGCACTGGCGAGGGCATCAGCGGGATCGTCTGACCAAATATCCCGACGCCCATCGCCGTTGAAATCCACGGCGAGTGAGAGAAAACTGGTTGGGATAAACTGCACATGCCCCATCGCACCGGCCCAAGAGCCGAGCATTCCCGTGGCCGGAACATCGCCGTTCTGGATGATCTTCAGAGCACCAACTAATTGCTCTTCAGCGAACTTTTGTCGCCTGCCATCGAAGGCCAGCGTGGACAGAGACCGAATGATCGAGAAATCTCCGTAAGCATGACCATAGGCGCTTTCCAATCCCCAAATGCCGAGTACGACATCGGAATCGACACCGTATCGTTGCTCGATCTGAGCCAAGAGCGAGGTATGCTTCGCGCGCTTTTCCCGCCCGTTCTTCACTCGGCTGGCCGAGGCTGCGCTCGAAAGATATTTCCAAATGGGGCGGCTGAACTCTGCCTGCTTACGATCAAAGTTCAAAATTTTAGGGTTTGGTGTGATCCCCGCAAACGCACTGTCGAACACATCCGCACGAATGCCCTGTGCCAAGGCCTTTGACCGGAAGCTCGCTTTCCACCGCTCGAACCCTTGCTGTTGTTCGTAGGTGACGGATTGGGACTGTGCCACGTCGGGAAGGGAAGCGGTGCCTGTCAGGGCGATGAGGGCAGCAAAGAAAATCGAGCGCATAACACTCTCCTGATCGTTCTCAATCATGTTTGGGCGGAACCGCCCGTTCGTTGGCCGACCGGGTTGATCCCAGTTCAGGTTATGACACGCCTGACGCTCTGTAGCGGCAGTCCGAGGTCAGTTTCAATTCTCTTTCGCGTGTTGGCAACTGGCTCTCGCATCACGCGCATGGAAAACGCTGTTGCGTGCAGGAAAGTTTCGGCATCCGCCATCACGCCTACATGCCCTTTCCAAAATAACATATCACCGCGTTGCAGGTCATCAGCAGAGGTTTCTTCGCCAAACTGACGCAGCATATCGCTGTCGCGAGGGGCAGAAATTCCAGCTCTCGCCAGTGCGACCTGCATCAACCCTGAACAATCAATACCTGCTGCCGTTTTTCCACCCCAGACATAGGGAGCATACAGAAATGTTTCAGCAACGGCGACCCAATCCGAGGCGGTATTGTCGATCGGAACGATGTGTTGGGTGGGCACGTAATATCCGCCCACGGCAGCAAATTCTTCAGTGATCGCGGTCGGTGCCACCAGGGAGGTCATCCACAGCGCCGCCACAGGTTCCGTTTTGATGTCGGCCTTCGGGTATAAATGTGTGGTTGGAACGGCAACTGTATGGGTTGCGGCGTTCATATCCGCCGAAAGAGCGGCGCGGGGGATGTAACCGACATAACCGTCTCGTGTCGCTTGTCCCCATGCCCAGTCTTCAGACATATCGTAAACGTCAAAGCCTTCGCCATAGAGCAGCACAGTATCAATGCCCGCATCAGGTTTTGGCACGGGACGCAGAGGAATGATCGCGGCCTTTACCTGCATTCGGGTGGCCGGGACAAATTGGGCGGAATCTACGGTGCCTTTTAGATGCTCGGCCGCGAGGTCGGCTCGCGCCGGGGTTAATCTTGGATCTGCTCCACGAAGAAAGGCTGCTCCGTCAGGCACAACGGTCCTCGATCATCTTATACACGGCAAGTGCCGCCTGACACTCGCCCCCATAGGGTCGACCCGGTTTGGCATTTGGTGCCCAACCATAGATATCGAAATGCGCCCATTTTTTGGGATTGCTCACGAAACGTCTCAAGAATAGCGCGGCGGTCACAGAACCTGCCATCCCGCCGCTTGGTGCGTTGGTGATCTCGGCGATTTTGCTGCCGATAACCTTTTCATAACCGTCCCAAAGCGGCAGTCTCCAGACGGGGTCGTCTATTGCTAGCCCAGCGGCAGCAATATCGCTCGCCAGAGTATCTTCATCCGTAAACATGGGCGGTAAATCTGGCCCCAGTGCGACCCGCGCCGCGCCGGTCAGGGTGGCCATATCAATGATTAAGTCCGGGTCTTCGGATGATGCCTCCACCAATGCATCTCCTAGAACCAACCGCCCCTCCGCATCGGTATTCCGGTTTTCGACCGTCAGTCCGTTGCGTGCTGTCAGCACATCGCCAGGGCGAAAGCTGTTTCCGGCCACGCTATTTTCAACTGCTGGGATCAAAACACGCAGCGTCACTGGCAGGTCCGCATCCATGATCATCGAAGCGAGGCCGAGAATGCTTGCGGCACCGCCCATGTCCTTTTTCATCAAAAGCATCGAAGCGGAGGGTTTGATGTCCAGCCCTCCCGTATCGAAACACACACCTTTCCCGACAAGGGTGATCGAGGTTTTTGCATTCGGCCCTGACCAGCGCAGATCGATGAGTCTGGGGTCTTGCGCGGCTGCCCGCCCGACCGTGTGAATCATCGGATAGTTTTGGTCGAGAAGGTCGTCGCCGGTAATCGTTTCGACCTTCGCCCCTGCGGTTTTGGCAACGGCTCGCACCGCCGCTTCGAGCATGTCTGGACCCATATCTTGCGCCGGAGTGTTGATCAGATCACGGGCGAGACACATCCCCGCCGCCATCCGTTCAACCCGCGCGGCATCCACCCCGTCCGGCGCAACAAGACGAGCCGGTTCGCGCTTTGGTTCGGATTTATAAAGGTCAAACGCATAGCTGCCGAGCAGCCATCCCAAAGCGACTCGTTCTTGATCAAGCTCGGTACCCGCAACCGGTTCTATTCGATAGGTGCCTGGTGGCAGGGTAAAGGCGAGCGTGCCGAAAATGCGTCCCTCGGCCCCTTCCTGCCCCAGCCCGAATGCGGCACCGGCAATCGTTCCGTCATCGGCAGGGATAAGGAGGCTGGATCCGCGCTTACCCGTAAACTGTTGTGCGCTGACCCATGCTTTTTGTGCGCTGCTCAGGCCTTTCGACCACGACTCGAAGTCGTCTGTCGTGATGGGCCAAACCGGAATGGCCTCGTTTGGCGACTCGGCGAAGCATGGCATGGGGCGGATCGAGTAAGACAAAGGGCAGTTCCTTGCGATGAAAGGCTTTAATCGAGGTCATAGAAGATCAACGACTCGGCGGCAATGTCTGTGCAGGCGCGGTTTGCCTTCAAATCGCCCCCGCTTGTTAACGTCCCAGTGACTCTGTTGCGGCACTCTCGCCCGCAGAACGGTGTGAGTCGTACACCGAAAAGGTTCAGTCGAAAGGTTCCTACGATGTTTCATTCTACCTTGCGTCGTCCGATGACAGCTCTGATGTTGTTGGGAACGCTTGCCAGTTGCGGAAGCGTCGATAACACTTTGTTCTCTGGGGAGGGAACGTTTGCTCAGCTGCCCGGCATTTCGAGTAAAAATGAGAATTTCGACAAGAATCCGGCGAAACTCGCAGAAATCAACGATCCGCGCGTCTTCCTGACGACCGCAGCGGAAATTTCTGAGAAACAACAGAAATATGAAGCGGCTGCGGGCAACTGGGGTCGTCTTTATGCGACGGATCAAAAGAACATCAAATACGCGCTGAAAACGGCGACTAATCTGAGATATATTGGTCGCTACGAGGATGCAGAGCGCATTTTACGTCAATCAATCCGCGAGCATCCTGGCAATGCCGACCTGACCGAAGAACTGGCAAAAACGCTGATTGCCTCGGGACGTCTGCGTGAGGGCGCTGCCAGTCTTACCACCCTCGCTGAAGCACCGGGAATGCCACAGGGGCGCGTCTCAAAGCTGCGTTCTGCGATTGGTGTCGCTTTCGACCGTGCCGGCAAGCACCGGGAGGCACAGGCAAGCTATGCTATGGCGCTCCGCGCGGATCCTTTGAACGCGATTGCGCTCAGCAATCTTGGGTTAAGTTATGCCCTGAGCGGCGATTTGGAGTTAGCTGAAAGCAAATTGCGAGAAGCGTTGATTGCCCCGAATGCTAGTATTCAGGTCCGTCAAAATTTGGCGATGGTGCTGGCGCTCAAAGGCGATTTGAAGGCCGCAGAGAGGCTTGCTAAGCAAGACCTTCCACCAAAGCTCGCTGCCCGAACCGTCAATTATTACAGCAATATCGGCGATCAGACAGATGTGTGGAGCGACGCCGCGGCGCAGTAACCCCCTCTTTTCATCCTATCTCACGCAGCACGTGTCTCCCTAACGGCTTTATTTTAGCGTTTCATCCACGGCCTCATCGCCAGTTTGCAAGTTTGTTAACGATTTGAGCGTTATTGTTGAGGTCGGGGATGAAACGGAACGACGGGTGGGACGATGCTGATGAAATTTCTGAAGGATGACCGGGGTGCGACCGGGATCGAATACGCCCTGCTCGCCGGGTTACTGGCCATCGCCACATTGGCCGCCGTTCAGATGTTGCAAGTGGAAGTAAACCAAAACTTTACTGAAGTCTCTGACGCTTTCAGTAGCTAGATTTCATTCTTCCAGCATTGATCTATTCGGCGGAGACATTGAGGAATCCGCCCGATTGCCGACCCCAAAACTTTGCGTAAAGCCCGTTTGATGACAGCAGCGCGTCATGCGTGCCATCTTCCACGACCTTCCCTGCATCCATCACAATTATTCGATCCAGATGGGCAATGGTGCTCAGGCGATGTGCGATGGCAATGACTGTTTTTCCGCGCATCAATCCCGTGAGTTCATTCTGAATTTCCGACTCGACTTCCGAGTCGAGCGCTGACGTCGCTTCATCGAGAATAAGGATGGGTGCATCCTTGAGAATGGCGCGAGCGATGGCGATGCGTTGTCGTTGACCGCCAGATAGCTTTACGCCGCGTTCGCCGATATGTGCGTCGAAACCTGTCCGACCGTTGCGGTCTTTGAGGTCATTGATAAAAGCATCGGCACGCGCCAAGCGTGCGGCCTCGTCGGCATCGCCTGTTCCGCTTGCACCGTAGAGGATGTTGTCACGGGCGGATCGGTTGAACATCGCCGTATCTTGCGTAACCATCGCGATTTGCTGGCGCAGACTTTCCTGAGTTGCATCGCGCACATCATGGCCATCGAGCAAAACTCGCCCTTCCTCAACATCGTAGAGGCGCAACAGCAGGTTCACGAGCGTTGATTTTCCCGCGCCGGATCGCCCTACCAGACCCACGCGGCTACCCGCTTCAATGTCCAGATCGAGGCCTCGGACGCCGCCAATGTCGCGGCCATATTCGAATGTGACTTTCTCAAACCGGATGGCCCCGCGCGCAACGGGTAGGGCGATTGCATCGGACCGATTGGAAATCTCATGCGGCACAGACAGGGTCGCCGCGCCATCCTCAACGACACCGATGTTCGAGAAAACACCGAGCGCAGACCATGCCACCCAGCCACTCATTTGTGTGGCGCGCAGAATGAGCGCGGCAGCCGCGCCAAGGTCTCCGATGGTCGCGCTGCCGATCAACCATAGCCAGACGGCTAACCCGATGATCAGCAACGCACCCAGCGCGTTCAAAAAAGCCAGCCCCAGCCGCATCGTCACGGCAATGCGGCCAAATACGAGCGTTGCCTCGCGAAACTCGGTCAGCCCTTCACGAGCAAAAGCTTCTTCGCGGCCCGCATGGGCGAATAACTTAACTGTGGACATGTTCGTGAAGCTGTCGACGAATCGGCCATTGACGGCGGCTCGCTTTTCCGCCCGTTCCTTAGAGGCCTGGCGAATACGGGGCATACAATACGCCACCCAGACGACATAAACCGCCACCCAGATAGCGGTCACCATTGCAAGCCGCCAATCGACAGCGGCCAGCACCGCCACCATCCCAATCACATAGGCGAGCAACAGTCCGATGGACCCAATCGTGTCGAGCATCGCGTCGATGACGGCAGCAAAGGTTTGCATCTGTTTAGAAGCCAATCGTCCCGCGAAGTCGTCTTCGAAAAAACTCAGGCTTTGGCCGAGCGTATGCTGGTGCAACCGCCAAAGCAGGCGTGGGCCGAGGTTTGGCCCGATAGCGAGGCTCATCATCGCGCTTTGCAGCGCATAAGCGAACGGTCTAGCCAAACCGAAAATCAGCGCCGCCCCAATCAGCGGCCAAAAGTTCTCAGCTAAAAACGCCTCCCGCCCGCTCTCTGCGGCCATATCGACCAGTGCCCCAAGATACCACGCGGCCCAGACGTCCAGAAACCCGAAGCCCACGGTCGCGACCGTGAACAGCAAGATGATCCAGCGGAATTCCCACAATGCCCAACGCATAAATGCCCCCAATGCCTTGGGTGGCACGGGTTCGCTGTCGGGCTGAAACGGCGGAAAGGCATTTTCAAAGGGCTGGAACAGACGCATGAGACTCCATATGGAGCACTGTCCCAACTCTGCTAGGTTCGCAAGGCAGGCAATCCAACGCCAGTGGCTTCAAATCCGCCATCGGCGGCGATGACTTGCCCGGTGACAAAACTGGCTTCGTCGGAACACAGGAACCAGATCGTATTGGCGATTTCCTCTTCGGTGCCATAGCGGTTCAGCGGCAGGGCGTCGTGATAGGCGGCGATAATCTCTGGTGTATGCACCGCCATCGCCAGTTTTGTGGCCACCGGGCCGGGGGCGACTGCATTCGCGCGTATGCCCACTTCTCCCAGTTCCGCTGCTTGTTGCAGCGTCAGTTGGATCACGGCGGCCTTCGACGTGCCATAGGCCACGCGTAGCGTGCTGGCCCGCAATCCAGAGATTGAAGCGATGTTGACAATGGCTCCGCCGCCGGAGTGTTTCATTAGTGGCACCGCGGCTTGCGAGGTCAGGAAGACTCCGTCGAGATTGGTCGCCATGATCGTGCGCCAGCGCTCAAACGTCGTCTCGCTGATGGGTCCAAAATCCGCAACGCCTGCATTGTTCACCAGTGCGTCGAGTCGCCCGAAATTTTTCTCGGTTTCTCTAATATAGTCTTCGACCTGATCGGGATCGGACACATCAGCGATGATTGGCAGCGCTGCGTTCAAACCTTTTGCAACTTTGGTCAGCTCGTCGCTGTCCCGGTCGATCATGACGACCTTCCAGCCTTCGCGCAAAAACCGTTGCGTTGTCGCGAGGCCAATGCCCCGCGCTGCGCCTGTCACCAAGGCCACTTTTTCGGTCATGCTTTTACTCCGCAGCCAAATCTAAGAACCCGCCAGATTGACGTTTCCAGAATCCGGCATAAAGGCCCTCCGCCGCCAACAGGTCTTCATGGCGACCTTGCTCGACAATCCGGCCTTGGTCCACCACGATAATCCGGTCGAGATGGGCAATCGTACTCAGGCGGTGGGCGATGGCGATGACAGTTTTGTCTTGCATCAGCGCGGCGAGTTCTTCTTGAATCTCTGCCTCGACCTCGGAGTCGAGTGCTGAGGTGGCCTCGTCCAGCACCAGAATGGGGGCGTCCTTCAGGATGGCGCGGGCAATCGCAATGCGTTGACGTTGGCCTCCGGACAGTTTGACGCCTCTTTCGCCAACCTGCGCTTGATATCCCGCACCGCCATCGGGATCAGCAAGGTCGAGAATAAAATCATGTGCCCGTGCGCGTTTGGCGGCAAGCAAGGCATCGGCTTCGCGTGCCTCTGGGCGGCTATAGAGGATGTTATCCATCACCGAGCGGTGCAACAGCGCCGTGTCTTGAGTCACCACGGAAATATGTGCGCGCAAACTGTCCTGCGTCACCGCCGCAATGTCTTGCTCATCAATTTTAATCTTGCCGGATTCGAGATCATAGAATCGCAATAACAGGTTGACGAAAGTTGACTTCCCTGCGCCAGAGCGCCCGACGAGGCCAATACGTTCTCCCGCCGCGATACGCAAATCAATGCCATCAATGCCGCCAACATCCCGGCCATACATGAATCGGACGTTTTCAAAGTGAACTTTGCCTGTGCTGACCGCCAGCGGCGTGGCGTCCACGGCATCAACAATCTCGACCGGGCGCGTGATCGTTTCGATGCCTTCCATCATCACACCGAGGTTCTGATAAAACTGTGCCAGTGACCACATGATCCAGCCGGTCATTGCCGACAGTCGCAGCACCAGTGCGGTCCCCGCTGCCACCGCGCCAACGCCGATTTCTCCGATGCTCCAGAGCCAAATTGAAACGCCGCAGATACCCGCTGTGAGGAAGGTATTATTGACCAACAGCAGCAATTCCATAATCGTGAACAATCGCATTTCGCGCCGAAATGTGGAGTACGTGCTTTCGATGGCATCCAATGCGTATCGATCTTCGCGGTCGGTATGCGCGAAGAGTTTGACGGTTTGAATATTGGTATAGCTGTCGACAATTCGTCCCGTCATCGATGAACGGGCTTCGGACATTTGCTTGGCCGCTTGGCCGATCCGGGGGACAATCCACGTTGCCAGCACGATGAAGGCGATAATCCAAATCGCAAAAATCGTCACCAGCCGTGCATCGAAATCGGCCAGCAGGACCAAAGCCGACATCGTGTAAATTCCCGCATACCACAGCGCGTCCAGAACGGTGTGAAAGCTGTCACCCACAGCGGGGCCGGTCTGCACGATCTTTTGTGCAATTCTTCCGGCAAAGTCGTTCTGAAAAAAACCAAGTGATTGCCGCAACACTTGACGATGGGAGCGCCATCGCACCATCGCTGCGACCGGGGGCAGATAGCTGAGATTGTTGAGCATAATCGCGAAAAAATCGACAATCGGGCGAAGGAACAAGGCCACAAAACCCATGAACAGGATTTCTTTTCCATGCGTTTGCCAGATCGTCTGCGGGCTGGCCTCGCCCAGCATATCGACAATGCGCTGCATGTAGGAAAACACGAGCACTTCGGCTAGTGCCGCCAAACCTCCAAAAACGAGGCAGACCGCGATCACCCATCGCATCGGCCAGAGCATCGAGCGGTAAAACGCGGGCAGCGTCCGAGGTAAAGGCTTGCCGTCATCATAGGGCTGGAACGGGTCGACGCGGGTTTCAAACCAGCGAAACATGAGATCGCTCCATCAGGCTGCCGAAGAAGTCTTGCGCTCTCGATAAACGATATAAAGCCCCGATGCCATCGTGATGGCAATTCCGAGCGCCGCCAGACCATTCGGCAAGTCTGTGAAAATCATCCATCCAATGAGGGTGGCGCAGGGTATCTCCAAGTATTGCATGGGTGCGAGGGTGGCCGAGGGGGCAAAGCGCAACGACCAAGTCATCAGCAAATGCGCTAGAGTGCCGATCAATCCGATCAACAACAACAGCCCCATCTCATGAACCGACGGTGTCACCATTTTCATCACCGTCGCAAAAGCATCCGGTGTGACCAAAAACAAGACCCCAAGAATAACCGAGGCGATCATGCCGCTGGTGGCTTGTAAGGTCAGTGGATCAATCTCTTTGGCGACTTGCCGAGTCACTAACATAAACAGTGCGAAGGAGATGGCGACGATCAGCGGGAGCAGCGCGGGCAGACCAACGGCTGCAAAGCTGGGTTGAATAACCAACAATGTTCCAAGAAATCCAACGCAACACGCCGCAAGACGCCGCGGCCCAACCTCTTCGCCCAAAACGTATTTCCCAAGCAACAGCGAAAAAAAGGGCATTACGAACGCAATCGCCAAAGCGTCGGCCAATGGCAGAAAACGCAGCGCGGAAAACATCGCGCCAATCCCGACGATGTGCAAAACCGCCCGAATGATCGTCAGATTCAGCAGCCGGGGGGACAATCGGACCGTCCCGCCAATCCACCATATGATTGGCAGCAAAAGGACCACTTGCGCGAAAAACCGCGTAAACAAGAGCTGGCCTAATGGGATCGTATCTCCCAACAGCTTTGCGATTGCATCGCCGCCAGGGGCGAGAATGCAAAATCCGATCATCAGGAGAATACCGAGGGCAGGGCGATCAGCGATCATCGCGTCACTCGCGGATGGTTGATCTCACGGGACAACCTTTCCTCGTCAACAGCGCAACCGCCAGGAAAAGCCAACCGAGGATGCCCTGAGAATGGGCCGATAAAGTCGCGTGGCCGCGAAAGGTCATCAGCTTATAAAGACGATTGAGGCTAGGCGGGTCTTTGACGACAATCTGCCAAGGCAACCCTTCAAATAGGGTCATATAATACGTGTAGTAGATCTGCGGCGAGAGCCAGACGAAGCCAAAGAAAAAGACGGCTGCAACGATGATCCGAAAAGGGAGAGGCAGACGTTTCATCAACATGGCTGCCACCCACAACAGGATCAGCGTCATGGTGACCGATAAAATCACCAGCCCGATGCGGCCCAACCCGGTTAGTGTGTAAAAAGAGTCGCCGTCGTACATCGTTTCTATTCTATCTCAATTGTGAGCAGACATCGTCCTCTTGGGCATTAACTTTGTCATATTGCGGCAGAGGAGCTTTACGATGATACGCATTTTTGTGGCGCTTGCGATGATGGTTTTTGCGATTGGTCCCGTTCGCGCTGAAACCGTTTCTTTTTCGGCGAGTGATGGAGTGACTGTGACGGCTGATGTGTCGCGCGGGTCAACAAATACGGTGATTGTGCTTTTTCACATGGCAGGGGCGAGCCGCGGCGAGTATCGCGAAATCGCGCCGGTGCTGAATTCGCTCGGATACACCACGCTCGCTGTGGATCAACGAGCGGGCCGCTCGTTTGCGGGCGTCAAAAATGAGACGGCAGCGCGAGTTCCCGGTAAAAGCCAGTTCATCGACGCCATCCCTGATCTAAAAGCAGCGGTAGCCTATGCGCGGCAATCCCTTGGTGCGGCACGAATCGGTGTCGTCGGCTCATCGTATTCGGCGTCTCTGGTTCTAGTCTTGGCTGGCCAAGATCGAGGATTTGCGGATGCGGTGATGTCTTTCTCGCCGGGCGAGTATTTCCCTGATCGCTCGCTTGTGCGTACCTCCGCGGCTGGAATCACGGTTCCGGTTTTCATTACAGCGGCACGCAGTGAGGCAACTCAGTGGCAGCCGATAGCTAAGGTGATTGGCGGCCGAGTGACAGGGTTCACGCCGCGTGCTGCCGGAAAGCACGGCGCAACCGCTCTGCTAACCGAGGCCCGCGATGAATACTGGGCGGCGCTACGCGGTTTTTTACAGGCAAATTTCCCTGCTCAGTAAGGCGGTTTCGCAGGTTTTCATGCCCGATCCGTCTGTGTAAGGTCTTTTCGATCAGATAGAAGAGGAAAGACGATGTCGGCTGCGGCGGCGATGGATGTAACGGGTGTTCTGGAAGATGCCGATGCCAAGCAAGTGCGGGCTTCCGCTTGGTTTCGTGAGCTGCGCGATGCGATTTGTGCGCGGATGGAGGGGATCGAGGATGCTTATGCAGACGGTCCCTTCGCGGATTTGCCCGCTGGTCGCTTTGAACGCAGTGAGACGCACCGCGCAGGCGAGGGCGATGAGGACGCGGGGGGTGGAGAGATGGCCGTCATGCGCGATGGCCGCGTTTTCGAGAAAGTCGGCGTTAATATCTCTACCGTTTATGGCTCTCTAGCGCCGCGTGCCCAAAAAATGATGGCCTCGCGTGGAATTCCGGGCGTCGAAGAAGATCCGCGCTTTTGGGCTGCTGGTATTTCACTCGTTGCTCATATGCGCTCACCGAAAGTCCCGGCGGTTCATATGAACACCCGGATGTTTTGGACCCCAAATGCATGGTGGTTTGGCGGCGGCGGTGACTTGAACCCGATGGTTCCAGTCGACGAGGATACGGCATTCTTTCATTCCGCCTACAAGACCGAATGCGACAAACACAATTTGGACTATTATCCGCGCTACAAGGCGTGGGCGGATGAATATTTCATGATCAAGCACCGCAACTTTGCACGCGGCGTCGGCGGAATATTCTATGACGATCACAATACCGGCGACTGGGAGGCAGATTTTGCTTTCACCCAAGATGTGGGACGGTCGTTTCTCGCGGCGCATCCGCCGCTGGTCGAGAAACGCATGAACGAGCCGTGGACCAACGAGGACCGCGCGCATCAACTCAAGCGCCGGGGATACTATGCGGAGTTTAATCTATGCTACGATCGCGGAACCAAGTTCGGGCTGGAAACCGGTCACAATATCGAGGCGGTGCTCATGTCGATGCCTCCTCTCGCCGCTTGGCCGTGAAGGCATTGGCGCTGGGCACGGCACTCGCGCTCTCGACGTCGCAAGCCTACGCTCTGTCCTGCGCGCAGCCGAATGTCGAACGTAGTTTTAATACGTGGGTTGAGTCCGAGGATACGTATTATATTGGTGTTGGAACACTGACCCCTCTTGAGGAACCGACAGAGATTCCGAACGCTTTGCAACTGGGCGGCGGTCTATCGGGAAAAGGTCCTTACACCGCGAAGTATATGTTCTCTGGTGAACTCCTCGATGCAGATCGGAGCCACCCTTACGAAATGCCAATTACAGTCAACGTGACCTGCGCTGGCCCGTGGTGTGGCGGTTTTCCCAAGTCCGGCACGAGTGGTCTTATGGCTCTGCGCGGTGTCGGTATTCAAAACCTAACGCTAGACATGCATGCTTGTCCGGGCAGTGTCTTCCCTGCTCAAACGAGAGACCGTGTCAGTGAATGCATGCGCGACGGTAAATGTATCCCCTGAGCGTCCAAGCGCTCCGAGACGCACCCTGAAATCAATTGTATAGGGCTGCCACGGATCAGACCGCGTTACGATTCGGCGAGCAAGACGTCGTGATGATTGTCCCGCGCGGCGGAAATTTTGGTACCGAGATATGCAGCTTGGATTTGGTTTGCTTACTCAGTAAGTGCCTTATCCAAGTTCAAATTTCCTTGGAACATCTGCATGCTCAATGTTGAGTCGCCTTCTTTTCGTGCCGTGACAACGACTGTCAATTCGTCATCCAGCAAATCAAACACTGTACCTGCGCCAAATCTGCCAAAACGTGGCAGTTCGATTGATTTGCTATTGTCCCGCGCCTCATAGGCGGCGATGAGCGCGTCATTTGCCGCCAAGGGCTCGTCCGTAGTTGCAAGAACTGAGCAGCCATTCGTCTTTTTCTGCGGCATCAAAAACGCGATTGACGGTTGATTGGGGCCGAAGAACATAGTTCTTGCTCGGAACCTCCCAACCGACGGGATAAAAACTCCCGGCGTCTCCAGACCTGCAGCCGTTGCAGCTTGCTCAATTGACTCAAATTCTTTTCCAACAACGGCTTTACATCTCGTCTCGAATTCCGAGATAACAACGTCAATCGGAGCGGGTTTTTGCGCTGAGAATTCGTTGATTGCGCCGATTGCTTCCTGCTGCTGTTGCCGTTTTTTCTGCTGGTCCGCCGTTTGGCACGCGGCAAGCAATAGCGGCAGAGCAATAAGCGCGAGGTATTTCTTCGATAAACCTGCCATCAACTCGCGCCTTTCACTGCCGCAACCACTTTCTCTGCGGCATCGGCCAGCGTGTCGGCGGAGATAATCGGTAACCCGCTATCAGCCATGATCTGTTTGCCTTGCTCGACATTAGTGCCCTCAAGCCGCACAACCAGCGGCACGTCTAGCTCAACCTCCCGTGCCGCTGAAACCACGCCATCCGCGATAATGTCGCAGCGCATAATCCCACCGAAGATATTCACCAAGATGCCTTTCACCTTGTCGTCAGACAGGATGATTTTGAAAGCCTCGGTGACTTTTTCTTTGGTTGCCCCGCCGCCCACATCGAGGAAGTTTGCAGGTTCGGACCCGAACAGCTTGATAATATCCATCGTCGCCATCGCAAGGCCAGCACCGTTGACCATGCAGCCGATTTCTCCATCGAGCGCGATGTAGTTCAAATCGAACTTCGAAGCCGCTAGTTCCTTGGGGTCTTCTTCGGTTTCGTCGCGTAGTTCGGCGAGTTCTGGGTGCCGATACATCGCATTGCCGTCAAAACTGACTTTTGCATCCAACACGCGGACATTGTCTTCGCCATCTACGATCAGCGGGTTGATCTCCAGCATCTCGCAATCTTTGTCGATGAAGAATTTGTAAAGCGTGTTGCAGAGCTTGACCGTCTGTTTGACTTGTTGTCCCTGCATTCCGAGCGCTTGTGCCACGCGCAGGCCGTGAAAGTTACGGATGCCGGTAGCTGGATCAATCGTGAAGGTCAAAATTTTCTCAGGGGTTGAGGCGGCTACCTCTTCAATATCCATACCGCCCTCGGTGGAGGCGATAAAAGACACGCGGCTTGTCTCGCGATCCACCAGCATCGACAAGTACAGCTCGGTTTTAATCGCTGAGCCGTCTTCGATATAGATCGTGTTGACCTGCTTGCCTTCAGGGCCAGTCTGGTGCGTGACGAGGGTCTGGCCGAGCATTTCCTCGACGTTCGAGACAACTTCTTCGACTGATTTGACAACGCGGACGCCGCCTGCGCCTTCTTCGTTACCTTTGAATTTACCTTTGCCGCGTCCGCCTGCATGAATTTGCGATTTCACGACCCAGACTGGTCCGCCCAGCTCCTCCGCTGCCGC
Organism: uncultured Neomegalonema sp.; assembly: GCA_964549375.1. Classification (GTDB taxonomy): domain Bacteria; phylum Pseudomonadota; class Alphaproteobacteria; order Rhodobacterales; family Rhodobacteraceae; genus JAHDDY01. The sequence continues at coordinate 1,234 of CAZJWF010000034.1, read as the reverse complement.
TTGTGCATCGCCAGCATCAGTGATAGCGCGCCCTTCGGAAACAAGTGCACCCGCGTCGCGTAGCAATGCTTTGGCCTGAAATTCGTGAATGTTCATGTTTTCGCGTCTCCGATGGAAATATTGCTAGGGCGTAGCGCATCGGGCGGACGGGTTCAACTCTCCCCTCAGATTTCATCCGGCGAGGACAACTCCCCGCCGGATGTCGTTCATTATTTTTTCTTCGCAGCCGTCTTTTTCTTAGCGGCGGATTTCTTTTTGCCACCGCGTGCGAGGCTCTTGTCGATTTTTTTACAATCGGCCAACAAGCCCTCGACGGCCTCAGCAGATTTCGCGAACATCTCGGCCTCTTCGTCGTTCAACTTGATGTTGACGATTCTTTCTACGCCGTTGCGGCCGATGACGACCGGTACACCAACATACAGGTCTTTGACGCCGTTAAAATTGCTTGACAGATAAGCAGCGGCAGGCAGGACGCGGCGCTTGTCGCGCAGATAGCTGGTTGCCATCTGGATCGCGCTTTCGGCGGGTGCATAATAGGCCGAACCATTACCGAGCAGACCAACAATTTCACCGCCGCCGGAGCGGGTGCGTTGAACAATCTTGTCCAGCTTGGCTTGCGTGGTCCACTTCATCTTGATCAGGTCAGGCAGCGGAATACCGGCAACGGTCGAATAGCGGACCGACGGCACCATCGTATCGCCGTGACCGCCCAGAACGAAAGTGGTGACGTCCTCGACCGAAACTGCGAACTCTTCAGCGAGGAAATGGCTGAAGCGTGCCGAGTCTAGAACACCAGCCATGCCGACAACCTTCTTCTCAGGCAGGCCGGAATATTTTTGCAGCGCCCAGACCATCGCGTCGAGCGGGTTGGTGATGCAGATAACGAACGCTTTTGGTGCATAGGTCTTGATGCCCTTGGCCACCGATTTAACGACTTCCAAGTTCTTCGCGAGCAAATCGTCGCGGCTCATCCCTGGTTTACGTGGAAAACCGGCGGTGACGATGCAAACATCGGCGCCTTTGATATCGGCGTAAGACTTGGTGCCCTTGAGCGATATGTCTTTACCGAAGACAGGGGATGCCTCAGCGATGTCGAGGCCTTTTCCCTTTGCCGGGCCATCAAAAATATCGAAAAGAACAATGTCACCGAGTTCTTCGCGGGCTGCGATATGAGCCAGCGTTCCGCCGATCATGCCGGCTCCGATGAGTGCGATTTTAGCGCGCGCCATTATGC
>CAZJWF010000033.1:8681-28315 GCA_964549375.1 uncultured Neomegalonema sp. | reverse complement strand
GGCCGCTCCGGCACCAGTTGGGCAATTCTCCGGCGCGGCTGCGGAGCCGCAGTTCCACCCGTCGGGCGCGATGTTGAGAGCGTCAGTGCAACATCCTCCCAAGGCTCCTCGGTCCGTTGTTGGATCGCGGCACGCCGCACGAGGGTCAATTCCCCCGCCTCCGTATCCAGCCGCGCATCATAGACCGGCCCCCAAGACGCGGCGCGCGTGAAGTGCTTCACCTCGACCTCGCCTTTCACCGCTGCGCTCGCTTCGATTTCGACGGCAATCGTCGTCGGCACCGAACGCGGGCGCGACTGGGGACTGCGCGCATAAAGCTGCTCGATCTGTCGGTCTAATTCGCGAATTTGCACCCGTGCCCGCTGTTTAATACCCAACGCTTGTGCCGAAGATGCGTTACTCTGAGTCCACAGCGTCACCCAATCCTGAGCCGTTGGCGCGGCCCCATCTTTGCCGCCCGACACCCGCGCCGCTTTGATTGTCGCATCAATGAAGGCGATCTGACGATCCGCGGCGGCAATCTGATTCTCGGCCTGTGCCTTTTGATCTTCGAGGCGCTCAATCGCGGTCTCGATCTTCTGCGCTTCGCTGCGGAACTGCGCCTCGACCGCCACTGGGTCCGCCGCGCGTTGTTCGACTGAAATGATCGAAAACGCCGCATCCCCCTCGCCCGACGCCCGCAAGCTGTTGGAGTCAAACCCCACCGGAACCCCGGTCAGGACCAACGTGTGCCGCCCTTCCGGCGCAGAAAAGCTGGCCTTCCGCGTCACCGTCGCCCCATCGGGAAACACCGTTGCAGCGGAAACCGTGGCTTCTGTTTTGATTTCAGCGGCCCAAACAGGGACGCTACTCAACAGGGCTGCAACAATCAGGGCAACACGCATTCGATAATCCTCGCTCTTGGTCTATGAACTACTATATCACGAGATGCTCAATTAAAGGCATCAGCGTTTATGAATGACGGAGGAGATTGGCGGAATTGGGTCCGCTTGGCGACACTCGGCCTGATTTGGGGCGGAGCCTTCCCGCTTGTCGAGGTCGCGCTGGAGGGATTTGCGCCCATGACCTTGGCGGCAACCCGCCTGACGCTCGCGGCTCTGATGCTGGTGCCACTCTCATTTTTCTATGGCGGGCTGCCAAAAGGGGCGCGCGTTTGGATATTCGCATTGGGCGTCGCGGTCCTCTCGAACGCCCTGCCCTTCGCCCTGCTCAGTTGGGGCCAGACCTATGTCACGGCAGGGGTTGCCGGGATCGCAATGGCGGTTATGCCGCTGATGGCCTTGCCTCTGTCGCACCTATTGGTCCCCGGAGAACGCATGTCCTCAAAAGGCATGTTTGGGCTGGGCATTGGGTTCATCGGCGTCTTGGTCCTGATTGGTTTTGACACGCTGGCCCAGCTTGGCGGGGCCGGAATCGAAGTTTTGGCGCAGCTTGCCTGCCTCGCCGCAACGGTTTGCTATGTCACCGGCTCAATCACCATCAAGCGGGCACCTAAAGCACACCCCATCGGCTTTGCCGCCGCCGCGATGTTGCTGGCGTCACTCATCGCCATCCCGGTCGCTTTATGGATCGAGGGCACGCCCGCGACGCCGAATTCAACCAGCCTCGTCGCCATGATCGTCCTCGCCATCGGCCCGACGGTGATTGCCCTGATGTTGATGCTCAAGATCCTCTCCAGCGCCGGGCCGCCTTTCCTGTCATTGGTGAATTATCAAGTGCCCGTCTGGGCGACGATCTTCGGAGCGTTTTTTCTCGGCGAAAAGGTCGAGCCGCGTCTCGCTGTCGCTCTGGCGCTGATCCTGCTCGGCGTTGCCATCAGTCAAGGCCGCTTTGGTCGCCGCAGCGCGCCGTTATGAACGCACCGGCGCGTCCGACACCTACCTCCTACGCGATGTTGGTGTCACTGATCCTGATTTGGGGGACAGCTTTTCTGCTGGTCAAGATTGCCGTCGAGGCCATCCACCCCAACGCCGTCGCCGCCGCCCGCGTTCTTTTCGCCGCCGCCATCGTGATCCCCTTTGCGATCCTGACAAAGCGCAGCTTGCCGAAAGGCGCGCGGCGCTGGTTGACCTGTGCAATTGCAGGGGTTTTATCTCTCGCTTTGCCCATCACCTTGCTCAGTTGGGCGCAGCAAACCGTGCCAAGCGGCGTCGTCGGCATCTATATGGCCGCGATCCCATTATTGGTCCTGCCCCTCGCACATCTTTTTTCACCCGGCGAATCCATGACGCGGCAAAAACTGATTGGATTTGTGGTGGGCTTTGTCGGTTTGTTGCTACTCATCGGTTTTGACACAGTGAAGCAAATCAGCTCGGCGGATGGTCTGGCACAGCTTGCCTGTCTGGCAACATCGCTCTGCTACGCGACCAGTTCTTTGATCATTCGCCGCGCGCCAAAGACCGATCCGATTGCCTTCAGCGCCATCGCCCTTTTTGTCGCGAGTCTGCTCGTGCTTCCGCTCGGCATCACCCATTGGCCGACAGAGCCAATCCCGACCTCTATTTGGGCAATCATGATTTGGGTGGGCGTCATTTCGACAGGTCTGGCAATGGTCATGCGCGTGACGATTATCTCGTCTGTTGGCTCCGTCTTTATGTCGATTGCCGGATACTTTCTGCCCATCGTTGCCTTGATCGTCGGCGCGACATTCGGGGCAGAACAGATCAACACGGATGACGTCATTGCCTGCGGATTGATCTTGGGCGGCGTCGCCTATGCACAGTTTGGCGGCCAAGCCGCACGGTAAAAAGGCAGCGCGTCAAAAGACGGCGCTCCTACCCCGCCAAGGCCTTCACGAACCGATTGTGAATATCAGGATTGCTGGCCAAAACAGTCCCCGTTCCGAAAATATCTTTGCCGCCGTGAATATCCCCGACAAAACCGCCCGCCTCTTTCACCAACAGCAGACCAGCGGCCATGTCCCAGATGCTCAGCTCACGCTCCCAATACCCTTCGTAGCGACCGGCAGCGACATAGGCGAGGTCCAGCGCCGCTGATCCGAATCGACGAACCCCGGCACATACCGGCATCAGGCGGATCAATTCTTGCGTTGTCTCAGGCATGGTTTTCTTCGTGCCGAAGGGAATCCCCGTCGCAAACAGGCTTTCCGACAAATCGCGTCGGGCAGAGACTCGAATCCGCCGGCCATTGACCCACGCCCCCTGACCTTTTTCAGCGGTGAACATCTCATCTTTCACCGGATCGAGGATCACCCCGGCAACCACCTCACCCTTATGCTCCATTGCGATTGAAATCGCCCAATGCGGCAACCCGTGAAGGAAGTTCGTCGTGCCGTCCAACGGATCAACAATCCAACGGCGCGTTTCATCATCGCCGATGGTTTCTTCGCTTTCCTCGCCGAGCCATCCGTAAGCAGGCCGCGCAAACGTCAATTCGGCCTTGATGATCTCTTCAGCTTTGACATCCGCATTCGAAACAAAATCAGAGACCCCCTTGACCGAGACTTGCAGGTTTTCGACCTCGCCAAAGTCACGCACCAACCCCCGCGCAGCATTGCGAGCCGCTTTGACCATCACATTTAGGTTGGCGGTGTAGCTGGCCATAGAGTTTCCAATTTAATCAGAGAGAGCTGCGCGCATTTCGCGGCGTAACGGGAGAAAACTCTCCCGCCAAGATAATGACAATAATCAGGATGCCCGCGAGGTATATTCGCCGGTTTCCGTCGACACCTCGATCTTCTCACCGACCGCAACAAATGGAGGGATCATGACGCGCACCCCATTATCCAGCAAAGCGGGTTTGAACGAATTTGCCGCCGTCTGTCCCTTGACCACCGGCTCAGTATCCGTCACCTCGCAGATGACTTTTTCCGGCAGTTGCGCCGAAAGTGCCTCTTCTTCATAGTATTCGATCTCGACCATCATACCGTCTTGTAAAAACGGACGACGTTCGCCGAGAATATCAGCCGGCAATTCGATCTGCTCGTAACTATCGGTGTCCATGAAAACGAGCATTCCGTCGTTTTCGTAGAGGAATTGCTGCTTTTTTTGCTCCAAGCGGACTTTTTCCACCTTATCCGCCGACCGAAAGCGTTCATTCAGTTTCGAGCCATTCCGCAGGTTTTTCAACTCGACCTGAGCAAATGCTCCGCCTTTGCCGGGTTTGACGTGGTTAGTTTTGACCGCAATCCACAGGCCACCATCGTGCTCGATGATGTTTCCAATGCGAATTTCGTTGCCGTTGATCTTGGGCATAAGTCCAGCTTTCCGTAAGAACTGTTCTGTTTCGCGGGGTATAGAGCATTTATGGCAATTGGGGAAAGCGGTTTCGCCGCTTGTCCGCCAACGCACGTGTTGTTTGCTCAGACCGTTGACTCTCCGGTTACTGGAGACTGGAGAAATGCCCTCCCGTACCAGCGAGAGCAGAATGGCTAACACCGCCGGATCTTTCTTCCAAACTCGGCAAAAGCCATTGTTGATGGCGGCGACTCTCTACGTCGTTTCGCTTGGAATTTTCCACTCACAGCTTCCCAAAACGCACGTTTGGGTCATCGCCGGAATATTCTCGATTCTAATGAACTTCGTCTATTTGACCGAAGCCTATCATCGTCAAGCGTTCTTGAACCGAGAGGTTTTGATCGCTTCAATCCTCATCCTTGCCTCTATTGCCGGAACAGTTGTTTCGCCAATTTTCGTCATCGGGGCCATCTTCTCTCACGACATCTGGGATATTGCAAAACACCAGGGGATCGGTGTCCCATTCCTTCGTTGGTACACACTTTCATGTTTTGCGGTCGACACCGCGTATTCTGCGGCGCTGCTCGTCTATTGGATAAAATAGACGCGCTGCCTTACCGCGTACTGAAACATTTCTCGCGACAATGCCAATCTTTGTGCGTTTCATCACAGTAGATAATCTGCGAAGCAGACACATCTTGTCTGCAAGCGACGCGCTTCGGCGCTGCTTGTTTCCTCCCTGAGACTTTACGCCGTGCAAAATGCGCGGCGTTTTTTTATGGATACGGGATGGATGCATGGGAAGTTGATACGGTCGTCATTGGCGCTGGGATAGTCGGGCTGGCCTGCGCGCGGGCGGCGGCGTTGGCGGGTCGGGATGTTCTGATCTTGGAGAAAAACGCGGCATATGGCGAAGAAACCAGCGCACGCAACTCCGAGGTAATTCACGCAGGCATTTATTATGATGCTGGATCGCTCAAGGCGCGCTGGTGTGTAGAAGGACGCGAGGCCCTTTATCCCTTCGCCGAGGCACGAGGCGTCGCACACCGCAAATGCGGCAAACTGATCGTGGCATCTGATACCAGCGAGCTGTCGATGCTCGACACGGTCCAAACGAAGGCGGAAGCGAATGGCGTTACGGGAATGCGGCTGCTCTCTCGCACGGAGGCGCTGAAACTGGAACCAGCTCTTGACGTCGCGGGTGCCTTGCACTCTCCCGAAACCGGGATCATCGACAGTCACTCCCTCATGCTCGCCTACCTGGGCGAAGCCGAAGCGAACGACGCACAGCTTGTCCTCGGTGCGCGGGTGGGGAAAGGTTCTCTTCGAAGTGACGGCCAAATCGAATTATCAGTCGAGGGCGAAGAACCTCTGCGCCTCATCGCACGTCACGTTATCAATGCGGCGGGTCTTTGGGCACAAAGCGTCGCTGGTCAGATCGACGGGCTTGATCCTGCTCCTGCGCTCGCACTGGCCAAGGGAAACTATTTCTCCCTCACGTGCCGCGCTCCATTTCAACGCCTGATCTATCCCGCCCCCAGTGCGGGAGGTCTTGGCGTCCACCTGACACTCGACATGCAAGGGCGAGCCAAGTTCGGCCCAGATGTTGAATGGCTCGATCACGCTGATCCCGCCGCGATTGACTACGCCGTCAATCCTGAAAGGGGCGGTAGTTTTTATCAGGCCATTCGCCGATATTGGCCCGGCTTGCCCGATCATACTTTGGCGGCAGATTATGCGGGCGTCCGGCCTAAGATCGCCGGGGCCGAGTATCCCGATTACGTACTCGATACTTCCGCCCCGGGACATGTCATGCTCTACGGAATTGAATCTCCGGGGCTGACCTCATCCCTCGCCATCGCAGACGCCGTTGTCACGGCATTGCAAAACGACGAAGGATAAAACCGTTCTATCGGATTATTCAGCTCCACCAAATCCGGCGCTCAAGCCAGTTTTGTCAAACTGATCCCAAATGGAATCGTCCAGCTTGACCCGCACACGAGCATAGAACCCAGACTGATAGAGATCGCGCAAGCGGTCCTCTTCAACATCAATGTAATTGTATCCAACACCGACCTGAACGTTCTTATAAACATTCGCCTTCAGTTCAACACCAACACCCAGCGTGACGTCATCCCCGTCATTATCTGTGAACGCCGCGACATGACCGCCAATGGCAAAGCGATTGCCGCCAAACCATTCGTTGTCAAAGTTGAGACCCAAATCTATCTCCGCGCCTGCACGGAGCAGATGAAGCGTTGAGTCCGCCGAAAAGCCCGGACCATCAATATCCACGTACTCACCCGCATATTTCGCATTCATCCGCAGATCGTCGGTTGGATGGTACGTTACACCAAAGCTCCAACGATGCGCCACCTCACTCAGATCAGTCTCATCGTCGATTTCGAACTCATAGAGCGTCAAAGCCTTAACCCGGCTGTCATGCTCCGGACGAAAAGCTAACCCAACACGCAGACGATCGCGCAACCGATCCCCATCGCGCAAGTCATAAGCGAGGCGATTGCGTGCCAGCGCCGTCAGATCTCTATTCAGCTCATATCCAACCGCGGTGTTTGCAAAGACGCCTTCGCCGCGCTCATCACGATCAACCTCGACATCGTTTCGCAAGATCAGCCCTTGCTCATCGTTCTCATAGGCCAATCCAATAGAGGCCGAAGACAAGCGTTCATCATCCTCATCAATCGGTTCGACATGCTCAACCCCCAATCGCATGGCCAAATGTTCGGTCAGATCCCATTGCCCTTTTAGGCCCGTGGCGGCACCGCCATCACCGGATAGACCCGCACTCTGGCGATACTCTGAATAACCGCTGATATTCTCGGACATTTGATACTCAGCACCGACTTTGGTCGTAAAGTTCGTGCTTGCGCCATCCCCTAACCCAAAGAACCCGCTTTCAGTGCTAGAGATTTCATTCTGTGCATACAGGCGTATTTTCGGGTTCCATTGATAATCGCCGCCTACGGTCAGACGCCAGTTATCGGTTTCCTTGAAATCTTGTTCATACTCTGCGTTCAGCGAGCTGCGCGGCAAGAAATCGGGGCGCCATTCCGCACCGATAATGCCACTATAAACTTCGTCGCGTCCGCCAGCAGGCCGTCTTGTCTCAACCGCACGACCGCCCGCCAGAACATCCAACGAGGGATCAACCGCATAGCGCCCTTTGACCTCACCGCCGAGCCGACGCTCACCTGTTTCGATATCGCGTGTATAAATCGCATCGGTCGTCGCACTGAAGCGGTCGTTGATAGAGTGGTGCGTTTTAATCCGCACTTCTTCACGGCCCGCATTCAGATAAGAGTTCGGTGCATCGAAATCCTCATCCGTTCGCGCGGCTTCCGCACGGATGCTGTGCTGATCCCCCCGATACTCATACGAGATGCGTGCGCCCTCGCCTTGGTCATCGAGGCGATTTTCCGTTTGTGCCAGCTCTAGCTGTGCGCGGCCCCATCCTTCAGGCTCAGCTTCCGCATAGACCGACCGTACCGTCCGGCGATCATCTAAATCGCGGCTCGCATCTGAGCGCACTTCGCGATAACCGATGGCAAAACCTTCAACGGGTTCGACACGGATTTCACCGCCGTAAACAAGGTAATCGTCCCCGGCACCCTCTTCTGTCTCAAACGTTACACGAATGGAGACAGGATTGAGGCCTTCATCTACAATCGGAATAGGACGATTAAAGACCAGCGTATTGCGGAAAAAATCGATGGTGTAATCCGAGAACCGGCTTTGCGCCTGCCGCGACAAGATCACATCCGGCTGATCCCGATCTCGTGTGATGATCTCGACAACTTCACTGCCTTCGGTCAGGCCATCGAAGTTAAAGTCATAAGGGCCGGATACGCCGCGACCGCGTTGTTCAACGACCTGTTGTTGTTCATCGGTTTCGGCAACAAACAAATCAACCGTCACCGGACCTTGCTCGATATGTGCTCGTCCCCCCGTTAGCGAGCGGCGATACGCGCCCAGCCGGATGGCATCCGCTTGCGGTTCAATCGCGATATCGCCGTAGAGAATGTAGGACTGCTGGCGCTCGACCTTCACATAAAGCGACGAACTAGATTGCGCGTCGAATCCGCGCTCTGAATTATCGCCGTAAACTGGGTAGAACTCGTCGCGTTGGATGTCCCTGAACAGACGCTCGGACGTGTCGTAGTCACTGTTATAGCGCAAGGTCAGCAGGTTCTCGCCGAGGATTTTTCCCTTCAGGTAGAGCTGCCCACGAACGCCTTCTGTCGTTTCTTCGAAAGATGAGATATCATCTTGAGACAACAATCCCTCAATCTCGCGACCTTCTTCGCCAAATCGAATGGCTCCCTCAACGACACCGACAAAGATTCGCTCGTCCAGATCAGGAGTAAAGCCGATTTCCGCTTCGACATAGGCGAAATCCGTTTCGATACTAATCGTCTCGCTGCCCACCAGATCAGGCGGGATAAAATCAAAAGTCGCCTCGCCATTATCAATATAGGCTTGCAAGCCATGCTTGGTGTCACGAATATCGCGCACATCCCAAGACCCGTTTTCAGCCTTCAATGTGACATCGGCAGGCACCCGTACTAAGCGGCCAGCGCTATCAACGATACGAACGACGACAGGGATGCGTGCACGCGAATCTGCCGTTGCATTTTCAGGCACGACGACGACGACATTGGCGGGGTCTCCCGGTGCATACACCGTGATCTCTTCGCGGCCCCGGTCATTGCCAAACGGGTCGGTGACAATCGCCGTAATCGTATTGTCACCGGGGACAAGCCGCAGTGCAACGTACTCGTAAATTTGCACACCGCCATCGCGATGAATGGCCTTTGCGCCGATTTGAGATTCAGGAATCTCCGCACCATTCACCTCCAGACGCAACGAGCCTTTTGTCGGGCCTTTGATCCGCAGAGAAATCGCGCGGTGGCTTGTCTCATGTCCGCTGGCGATACCGACGAACCCCAAATCCGGGTTCAGTTTTTTGACCAAGTCCTCAACCGGCGTTTTGATAATATCGAGATCACCGTCGGCGTCCGGCCTGTCGCGGCGCGTGGCTTCGGTCAATAACTCGGTTTTCGTATCAAGACCGGTTTCACTGCGAGAACTTTGGCGGCTGACCGCGTCGAACGTCAACGGCAAATCATCGCGCAGCAAAGACTCGTTTTCATCCAAGCCATCAAAGCGGCGAACCCGCGCGGCAACATCCGCCTCCGCTGCCTCGCTCCAGATCAGAGGGAAGTGCTCGGCACGCAGCTCTCCACGTTTTAGGTCGATCAAGCGTGAACCGGGGGCGTGAACATCATCAACATCCAGTTCCAGATGTGACGCCGACTTCGGCAAAGTCGCTGATTGAACCGCGAGCGCCGCTGTTGTCGGACGCAATCCGAACAGCGAGTAGCGCCCCTGTGCATCCGTCACGACCGACAAACCATTAGACGTAACAATCTTCACCCCCGGAACGCCGGGTTCATGATGTGGATTGCCTTCGGCATCATGCTTCGTCTGAATACCATCGCCGTTCTTATCAAGGAATACACGGCCAATAATCACCGCCTCATCAGCAAAGACACCGCCGCGATCGTCCACCGAGATTGTTGAGCGCGCTTGCGGAGAAACAAACGTAAGGCCTGTTCCCGCCTGCTGACCGCGCAGTGCCGCAATATTCGTCTTATTACCTGCCCGAGCCGCCGTGCCGACCCGCACCGCATAGGTAATCACCGTGCTCGTATTTGGTCCGACAAGATCAAGATCAAAGGTCAACTCACCGGACGGCGTCAGTGTTGGTGCAGGGTCGAACCTTTCTCCATCGCGGCGAGCTGACCCTTCGATATAGAGCAACCCTGGTGGAAGTTGATCGACAACCTCCGCATTCAGCAACGCCTGATCCATCTGGTTGTTTGCCGTGAGCGTATAGATCACAAACCCGCCACGCCGCACCGTCTGGCGATCCGAAGATTTACTGATCGTCAGAGGAATCCCAACGACAGGATCTAGCGGGACATCAAAATTCGCAACCGGGCCGCCGTCGAACACAAACTCGGTGCCAAAGGACATTTCTTCATCGACACGCCGATCGAAGCCATCAAAAGCGCGCCGTACTGATGGGAAGGAATAGTTTGACGGCGGGAAAATCTGAACGCGGTAGTCCCCTTGTGGAACGTCACCAAGATCAAAGTATCCCAGCGCATCCGTCAAGCTTTCGGCCATCACTTGGTTCGTCGTGATCGCCGCAACGGAAGACACATCGCCGCCATTGCCGTCCGCCACGAGATTGCTGCTTACGGTTTGATCATTGGAAAAAATGACAACCCGTGCGCCCGAAACAGGGTCATTCGTCACACTGTTAAAGACAAATCCACCGGGCTGGATACCAATTTCGGTCGAGAGCGTATTGTTCAAACAAACCGCCGTTGCGCTTGCCCCCGCATCGTCGCCGGGTAATCCCTCCAGCACGTTATTGAGCGGCGTCGCAACATTTGCGCGGATCACACCGATAGGTGCCGTTTCAAACAGGCCCGTATTGGGGCCGGTCTCACGTGCAACCAAGATCTCCCGATCACCTAGCGACGCCGTTGTTACGATCACAGACACTTCGTCAACACCGTCGGAGATGTTGCAGGTCGCTGCCCCAATGGTCACAAAGATATTGCGATCGAATGGCGTGCTGCTGATCGGCGGGCCACCCGGTACAGATACAAAGTCGATCGTATGGCCGGGACCGGTAACAGAGGTTACAACCTCGTTCGACTCCAAGCTCGTGACCGCCGCTCCATCATCCATATATCCTAACGCGATATTGGCAATGCTCTGATCCTCAATGGTGGACGAAACCGTCACAGAGAATTCCAGATCGCTCGAACGCCCAACGGCGAAATCGCCATCATGAATAAAAGCAACCGCATCGACGCTGCCGAGATCGGACGGCAGTGTTTGTGTGTAGCTGTGCATGGCCTCGCCGCGCACATGATAAACTGCATCAAAGCCGCCGCCATTCACGGCTGACTTAATGGTCGTGTTCAACGGGATCGCATCGCGCACAAGAATGGCATTGCGAATTTGTCCATCAACTAAAAGCGGTTCACCCTCGACTGAGTCATAGGACGAAAGCGGCGTCTCCGCATTATTCCGGGCGATGATACGATAGTCGATTTCGCCGGCGTCAGAACGCAGCGCAGCAGTCTTATTGAGCACCAATCCGGCATCATCAATAATCGACCGCGATTGTAGGCGCTCGACAATCGGAACTGTCGTTGCCGGTGTCGTGGTTAATTCTGCCACTTCGATGGCCGTCGCAGTTAACACTGTATCTGCGACATCATTGACGTTGACGCTGGCGGGTGTGTTGAATGCGTAAATTAGCGAAACTTGTTCACCGATCTCCATCCGAACGGCTTGGTTTTCGGGAACAGGATAATCGCTGCTGTCGACGATTCCGTTTCCGTTGGCATCAATCAATAATTCACCGACGACATCAAAGTTATCTCCGGGCAGTTCTTCCGTAGCGAAGTCCGTGTTGAGAGCGGTATTGCCGATATTCTCTGTAATAAAGTTATATTGCCCAGACGTAGATCGCGCCAACCGCAACACTTGCCCACCGGTTATTTCAAGCGCTGGAACGGGAAGAACTCGCGCTGCCACCGTGTTGGAACGGATCGTTTCAAATGTACCGAGTCTTTCGTTGAAATACGTCGCTTCGGCGCGGTTTTCGATCACGGTGCCCGCCGGAGCCGGTACTGAATAAGCGGGTGAAGAAGCCGACAATCCGAGCAGTGAAATGACAACCCCTGCAACAGTTCGTCGGCAGCAGAAGCCTGTTTTGATTGTCGTCAGCCACAGCATTGCAGTTCTCCCGAGGGGTCACATTGCCGCTCAAGGGCAAACTGTTTAGAGAGAGAGGGAATGGGCCGGTTCTCGCGGCCCATTCCTGCAAACTTACTCGTCGATCTTGACGGTAAATTCGAGCGTCGCTGGCGCACCGGGGATAAGCGTCCCGTGTGCGCTTTCGAGCGGTCCACCCGCACCCTCGACGGGCTGGATTGTGACAGACGATCCTGCGGGCGAAACCGCCACCGAACAGGCACCACCACACTCAGTCAAAGTGGTAAAGCCGGGCACGGTATCCTTGATCGTCACCACATCCGCATCGGCTGTGCCGGTGTTGTTAGCGGTGATCTGATAACGGATACATTGACCGGGCTTCGCCTGCACATCAGCGGTGACAAAGGAGCCGGCAATCGAACCATCACACGCCGGATCAACCGCCTGCATCTTCACGAGAGTCAAGTCACCCGAAACGATAATGACTGTATCGGAGACTACGTTGTCGCTCGTATCGCTGTCGGTTTTCGTACCGCCGTTAAGCGATGAGCTTAACGTCAGTGTTTCGGTCTCGCTGACACCAATCGCACCATTCGACGGAACTTGAACGCGGTGGATCAACGCAACCGTATCACCCGGTGCGACACCGCCCGCAATATCGTCGATATTGTCAACGACGACGTCGCCTGCATCTACGACACCATCGCCATTTACATCCCAGAAGACCGTACCGCTGAAGGTATCGAAACCACCCGTCGCATCCGGTAGGATGGATCCTTCCGTAATCGCGATATTGCCTTCGTTTGTCAGAACGTGCGGTACATCAACGACACCGCCGGGTGCAACCTGCACCGTTTGATCGGTGGTCAGTGCAAGATCAACGATCTCGTTGACCGTCACCTCGTTGGTCAGGGTATCACCTTGGCCCGATGTCGGCGACGTCACGGAGACTTGGACTGGCGTGTCGCCGGGAACTTCATCAGCAGGCGGCGTCACGACAACGATGACGTCTTGCGTCCCACCGCCGGGGATAACACCCGTATTGGTGACAGGAGTGCCGTCGGGTAGTTGGAACTCAACTGTCCAGCCCGGTGGCAACGGGTTCGGAAGCGCAAGATCATAGGTGTCAGCGGTTGGACCGCCATTCGTCACTGTCAGCGGGAAGGTGACAGGAACACCCGGATCAGTTGGCGTCGTAATCAACGTCGAACCGTCATTCGGACCAGGACCGACACCTTCGTTTGGTCCGGTACCGCCGGTATTCGTCAGATCAACCGTCGCTCCCAGAACAGCGCCAGTAAAGACACCCGTGACAGTGTTTGGCAATCCGCCATTCGACGACTGCGCCGTAACCTCGACCTCGTAATTCGTCGTTCCAGCGGCAGAGACCGGAGTATTGGCTGGCAAGGTTGCGATGATATTGACAGTGTCAGAGGCACTGGTTGCCAGCGGTCCAAACGGGCCAACAATTGGCGTCGCACCATCGGCACCGACCAGTTGGAATGTCGTGCCAGCCGGGAACCCATTCGTCGCATCATTGGCGAAGCTCAGGTCGATCGTATCGGTGACGTTCGCGTGGTTTGTAATCACAAATTCCATGACGATCTGGCCGCCTTGGAAAGCATCCGAACTTTCCTCAACAATATCGTTGAGCGCGCCGTCATCATCGGTGGAAGACGTATTTCCGGCATCAAGGTTTGCCGCACCATCAGGGTCCGGTGCGAACGTAGATGCCGCCGCATCAGCTGCGCTGACTGCATACGTCGGGTCTACTGTCACAATCGCTTCGTTCGATGGCGGAAATTGAACGCCATTGACCGTTTGCGTCGCAATGTTTGAGATGTCACCTGCCGGAGCACCTGCATTAATCGTCGCTTGAAATGTTACCGTTGCCGTTCGGCCCGTCGGAACACTGTCGACCCGGAACTCAACCGTATCGGTTCCGTTATAGCCGTAATCGATCTGAAAACCATTGCCATTTGACAGCTCAAACCCATCGGCACCGTCTGACAGAAGAGACGATGAGTCAGACCAAATACCGGAACCACCGACATATGTCAGATAGTTATCAAGCTGATCGGTCACGACCAGATTATCCGCTGCCGCAAGGCCGGTGCTGGAATAGGTCAGCGTGATGGTGACGGTGTCCCCCGGACCGGTGAAGCCGTCCCCGGATGTGTCCGCCACAGTCATGGCTTTGACCACCTCGGTCACGGCACCATCTGAAATCGTCACGGTATCCGCATTCGTCGAGGTCAGTGTCGTCAGCGTTGTCGTGCTGAACTGGCTTTCCGCCACAACGTCGATGGTTTCAGAACCACCCACAGGCGCGCCGCTTGGGACGGTCGCTTCGATGACAAAACCAAAAGCCTCACCCGCCGCCAACGTCGGCGTCACGGTGATCGGCGTTGTGCTATCCGCAATACCGTCGAAGTTCGCATCCGGGAAGATCGTGATGTTGGTGAAATCAAATGGTCCGCCGATCGTCTCGGTCGCGGTCAGATCAAACGCATCTGTGCCATTACCATCGTTCGTGATCGTGTGCGGTAGAAAGACCTTACCACCCGGCGCGACCGTTTCGGAGTTGTCCGTGGCCAGCGTAAGACCGGCAACCTGCTGAACAATGGTTTCAACCTTGTTCGACGTCACACTAATCGTATCGCCCGACGCATTGACATACGTCGCTGACGCTTGGTTACCGATTTTCGAACCGGCAGGCGGTGCCGCGGCAAAGCTGGCAAACGCGGTTAGAGACGCTGCGGACAGCATCAGGCCGAACCGGATAGAGCGGTTACGGATAATCATGGGATAGTTCTCCTCGTCCAAAATTAGACACGGCACGCCCACGGCCACGGAATCCCGCAGTCCAGCCAAGCCATAGATTTGAAAAGTAAGGGCCCGATTTCTCGGGCGATTCATCAGTCGTTATTTCACCTGCACGCGATAGGCATGATTGACCGACGCATTTTCTTGCATCGCATCACCCAGCACCCAGCGAACGGCTGTGAAGTGTTCAGGTTTCGCTGTTTCAATCAGACGCGAGCCATCCGCTTGGATGACAATCCGCTGCGCGGGCAGCGTCGACCATTCTTCGCCGGCGCGGTCAGGGTCAAACTCTCCACGAACCTCAAACGTCGCGGAGACATCGCTCGAAGATTGCTCAACAATGAGTTCGCTTCCGTTTGGAACCGGACCCGTGACGGCAACACCACCAATGGCGTTGTCAAAGGTGTTTGTATGCTGCAACCGATACTCAATCGTTTGACCGGGCTTGACGGCGTCGGCAGCGACATATTGCTCGACACCCGAGGAATCTGTCGTGACGACAAACGCCTGCATTTCACTCTTCAACTCGGCAAACGCGGCGGTGGGGATGATTGCTACGCAGATGATCACCGCTTTCGCGATATATTGGATTGTAAAATTCACTGTAAGCTCCGCAATTTTCTATTTAAGGAACGTTTTTCTCAATAAAAATACTCAAATCAACACTGACAATTTGCTAATATATACACTTGGAAATAATATGATGTTTCCTAATTTTTTGATTTATTCAATCAGTTACTTAGATTTTACTCAAATCATTACTTTATAATTAGATTTTTTTAATAAAATTAAGTTGATACAAGAACTGATTTTCGCGACCATTCCGTGCGACCGCATTCATCGGTTTGGCAAATACAAAGCTTGATTTTGCCGGTCATCCCGCTCTCTGTTCAGGAAACAAACCACGGGGACCGCAGGATGATCGAGTATCTGAAAACTGGGAAGACCGAAGCGGCGCGATCCGACGAGGACGCAAAAACCCGCGCCGTCGTCGAAAGCACGCTCGCTGAAATCGAAGCACGCGGCGATGCGGCTGTGCGCGATTTATCGCAAAAGTTCGACAATTATTCGCCTGCACAATTCCGGCTCTCCGATTCAGAGATCGACGCAGCCATGACCAAAGTGTCCGCGAGGGACATGGAGGACATCAAATTCGCTCAAAAACAGATCCGCAGTTTTGCCGAAGCCCAGCGCGCATCAATAACCGACATTGAGGTTGAAACGATGCCCGGAGTGATCTTGGGTCACAAAAGCATCCCCGTCCAATCGGTCGGATGCTATGTTCCCGGCGGCAAGTTCCCAATGGTCGCCTCTGCCCATATGTCCGTCCTGACGGCCAGCGTCGCAGAGGTGCCGCGGATCATTGCCTCTGCACCGCCGCAAAACGGCGAACCGCATCCCGCGATTGTTGCAGCCATGAAGCTGGGCGGCGCGCACGAGATTTACGTCCTTGGCGGTATTCAAGCGGTCGGCGCGATGGCGCTCGGCACCGAAACCATTGACCCCGTTCATATGCTGGTCGGTCCCGGAAATGCGTTTGTCGCCGAAGCGAAGCGGCAGCTTTTTGGCCGTGTCGGCATTGATCTGTTCGCTGGTCCCACAGAAACGATGGTTATTGCTGATCACACCGTTGATGCAGAACTTTGCGCGACGGACCTATTGGGGCAGGCTGAACATGGCTATAATTCGCCTGCCGTGCTGCTCACGAACTCACGCAAGCTTGCCACTGAGACGATGGCGGAGGTCGAACGGTTACTCGACATTCTTCCAACGGCTGAGACAGCCCGCGCATCATGGAACGATTATGGCGAAGTGATTGTCTGCGAGACCTATGATGAAATGCTCGCCGTAGCCGATGACATTGCCTCCGAACATGTACAAGTCATGACAGACCGCGATGAATGGTTTTTAGAAAATATGACCTGCTATGGCGCACTTTTTCTCGGTGCACGGACCAACGTTGCGAATGGTGATAAGGTGATCGGCACCAATCATACGCTGCCAACCCGCAAGGCGGGCCGATACACTGGCGGGCTTTGGGTTGGTAAATTCCTTAAGACACACAGCTACCAAAAGATCACCAGCGACGCGGCGGCAACCGAGATGGGCGAATACTGCTCGCGGCTTTGTATGCTAGAGGGCTTTGTCGGCCATGCCGAACAAGCCAATTTGCGTGTCCGACGGTACGGCGGAAAGAATATTGGATATGGTCAGGCTGCGGACTAAAGTGTTTAGGGTCAATCTTAAAAACCCTACTCGCTGGATCGCGCTTTGAACGGCCCAATCGTTAACCTGAACGTTTCATCTTTTTGCTCTTAAGCCTTTCAACGACCTCACCCGTCTCAGCAAAGTTTCGCCTGAAAACCGTTTGGCGTTAATCTTGACGTTAACAGTTGGCGTGCACTCAACCTGCCATTCCGCAGCGCGCGGATGATTTCGGCACAGACAAAATTCTAGCAGATCCGCGTCTGAACCATCTTGTTCGGTTAACAAGGCTTGCCTGTTAACGTTCGGAACATGAAAGCTGCGCTCGGTCAGATCGCATGCCTCTTCCATCGCCAAATACATGCGGCGATCGAGTGGTAAACTTGGGAAACGAAGAGACCTCGCCCCAAAAGGCCGTGTGTCTAACCACTCGAAAAGACCGGCATACACAGCGGTTTCAAATCCGTCGCGGATCATCGGCGCGCTGTTAAAACAATGCTGAGGCATCCAAATACGCAGATGCCTCAGCGGGGTTTTCGCGTAGCGTTTACTCAAAACAAGCGGGGCCAACCCAACCAACAACTTAGAAGTGCCCCAACGCAACAAACCCAACTTCACCTCGCGCGAAGAATCGAGGTGGCGCATCGCGGGTTCTAGGAACCACGGTGCAAAGTTCGGATTGGGAGCCCCCGCAGCATTACTTAAAGTACGCCACTCAACACGCAACGCCTCGTCGATTTCGTCGAGGCTGATCAGCGATACCTGCACCGCATTCTCAGAAACGATATCGTCGATACTTGGGGTCGGGCGGTACCCGATTGATCCAAGATCAATTACGTCGTTAATTTTAGTATGCTGTGCTGACATATATTGGGTCACTCTCACTCCGTTGAGAGTAAAGGATGCAAAGCTACGGCCAAAACAGGTCAAATTCGGTGGTCCCGCATTAACCAAAACATGTCCCCACCCGAACGATCCCGCGTAAGCGAGAATGTTTCCCTTGCCCTGATGCGGCCGAGCAGGTTGTCATGGGGCGACGAATTAACACTCAGGGAGAAAATGGATGTCCAAAAGAGTTGCAATCATCGGGGCGGGTCCGTCCGGTCTGGCACAACTCCGCGCATTTCAGTCGGCTAAAGCGAATGGAGAGGACATCCCCGAAGTCGTCTGTTTCGAAAAACAAGACGATTGGGGCGGCCTTTGGAAATACACTTGGCGTACTGGTCTCGATCAGCATGGCGAAGCGGTTCACGGCTCGATGTACCGCTACCTGTGGTCCAACGGCCCAAAAGAGGGCTTGGAATTCGCTGACTATACTTTCGAGGAACATTTTGGTCGGCCCATCGCGTCCTATCCACCACGCGCCGTCCTGTTTGATTATATTGAAGGCCGCGTGAAAAAAGCGGGCATCCGTGATTGGATCAAGTTCAACCACGCGGTCCGCCGCGTAGAGAAAAACGCCAATGGCAAATTCCGCGTCCTCGTCAATGATCTGGTGAACGACACAGAGAGTGATGAAGAGTTTGACAACGTCGTTGTCGCATCCGGTCACTTCTCAACGCCGAACGTGCCGCACTATCCGGGTTTCGAGACATTCGCAGGCCGGATCATGCACGCGCATGATTTCCGCGATGCGCTGGAGTTCAAAGACAAAGACGTTCTGATCCTCGGCACGTCCTATTCAGCAGAAGACATCGGGTCGCAATGTTGGAAATATGGCGCGAAGTCGATCACCGTCGCTCACCGCACCGCGCCAATGGGCTATGACTGGCCGGAAAACTGGCAGGAAGTTCCTGCGCTGGTGAAGGTTGAGGGAAAAACCGCCCACTTCAAAGACGGCACAAGTAAAGACGTCGATGCGATTCTGCTCTGCACCGGATATCTCCACCACTTCCCATTTATGTCAGATGCCCTGCGCCTGCGGACTGCGAACCGATTGGCCGCTGCTGACCTCTATAAAGGCGTTGCCTATATCAAAGACCCCGACCTCTTCTATTTGGGGATGCAGGACCAATGGTACACCTTCAATATGTTTGACGCGCAAGCATGGTGGACCCGCGATGCAATTATGGGCAAAATCTCGATGCCTGACGCCGCTGCGATGCGGGCCGATATCGACGACCGCGTTGCCCGCGAGGATGCGCTGGAAGATGATTACGCCTGTATCGACTATCAGGGGGCGTATACCAAAGAGCTGATCGACGAGACAGATTATCCAAGCTTTGACATCGAAGCGTCGAACAACGCTTTCTACCAATGGAAAAAGCACAAGAAGAAAGGGATCATGGAATTCCGCAACCACGGCTATGTCTCGCCGATGACCGGCAATCAGGCACCTGCGCACCATACCCCGTGGAAAGACGCATTGGACGACTCGCTGGAAAGCTATCTCCAGACTTAATCGACCAGACGTAGTTGAAACCAGACGACACACGGCCCCGGCTCATCAGCCGGGGCTTTTTTGTCACGCGTTCAGATTGGTAACGCGGTCGTATCCTTGATGTCTTCCATCACAAAGCTGGCGGAGACGTCGGCAATGGCAACCTTTGAAATGAGGCGCTGATAAAATCGGTCATAGGCCGGAAC
>CAZJWF010000033.1:0-8581 GCA_964549375.1 uncultured Neomegalonema sp. | reverse complement strand
CGGCGCACAAATTCAAAAAGACCGCCCACAGAGCAAGGCTCTTTCCGAATAATCATGCTGCACTGCACAAGATTTCATCTCTGGGCGTGTGAGAGACACCGGAGGACATCCGCGACAAAAACAGGTCGCACTGAGGGTTGCTCTGCTTCCGGCACTGGCGTCTGCTAAGCATGAAAGTTTTAGCGGAGTGCTCCCATGAAGAATACGGCTCAGGCAGTGGTGATCGGCGGCGGTGTCGTCGGTTGTTCAATACTTTATCACCTCGCGAAAGGTGGGATGACTGACATTATGCTGCTGGAACGGGATGTGCTGACCTGCGGATCTTCGTGGCACGCCGCCGGAGGCTTTCATACAATCAACGGCGATCCCAACGTCGCCAAGCTGCAAAAATACACCATCGACCTCTATAAAGAGATCGAGGAATTGTCCGGTCAGTCCTGCGGCGTCCACCAGACAGGTGGTGTCATGCTGGCGGCGGATGAACAGCGCATGGAATGGCTGCGTATGAGCCTCGCACGCGGCAAATATCTCGGCCTCGACCTGCGCGAGATGAGTCTAGATGAAGCCGCCGAAGTGAACCCGTTTTTCGATAAGTCAAAATTCGTCGGCGCGATCTATGATCCCCTTGATGGGCACCTCGACCCTTACGGCGTGACTCATGCCTATGCGAAGTCGGCCAAGAAACTGGGTGCCAAGATCCACGAGAAAACCAAGGTCGAAGACACATATCCGAATGGTGATGGCACATGGACCGTCGTCACCGATCAAGGCAACATTCACACCGAGAATGTCGTCAATGCGGGCGGCCTTTGGGCGCGGGAAGTGGGCCGCATGGCGGGTCTGGAACTGCCTATCCTCGCGATGGAGCACCATTACCTGTTGACCGAAGCTCTACCCGGTGTCGCCGAGTTCAATGAGCGCACGGGCCGTGAAGTAGGCCACGCGGTCGATTTTTCTGCCGAGCTTTACACGCGTCAGGAACGCGATGGTGTGCTAATTGGCACGTATGAGAAAAACTGTCAGCCGTGGATGTCGTCAGAGACGCCGTGGAACTTTGGCTCTGAACTGCTAGAACCGGATTACGACCGGATCATGCCGAGCCTTGAGAAAATCTTCGAACACTTCCCAGCCTATGCCGAGGCGGGCATCCGCCAAGCTGTCAATGGACCGTTTGTCTTTGGGCCAGACGGTAACCCAATGATCGGCCCAATGCGCGGAATGCCGGGGTATTGGTGTGCAGTCGCGATTATGGCCGGGTTCTCGCAAGGTGGCGGCGTAGGTCTGTCACTGGCAAACTGGATGATCCACGGCGATCCTGGTGCCGACATCTGGGCGATGGACATCGCGCGCTATGGCGACTGGACCACGATGAAATACGCCAACAAGAAAGTGCGTGAGAACTATTCCCGCCGCTTCCAAATCAAATTCCCGAACGAGGAACTCTGGGCCGCACGTCCCGGCAAGACCACACCGATTTACGACAAGTTGCTCGCCGAGGGCGCGCAAATGGGTGACAGTTGGGGTCTTGAGGTGCCGCTCTGGTATGCGCCTGAAGGCGTCAAAGACGAGCACAGCTTCCGCCGCTCCGCCGATTTCGACCATGTTGGCGCGGAATGCAAAGCGCTGCGCGATGGCGTCGGTCTCGTCGAAGCTTCCGGCTTTGCGAAATACATCATCACTGGTGATGGTGCCGAGGCATGGCTGGATAAAATGCTCGCCTGCCGTATCCCGAAACCGGGCCGCATGACGCTGGCCCCGATGCTCAAAGAAGACGGCAAGGTCATCGGCGATTTCTCGCTCGCCAATCTCACCAAGCCAACCGCGGGTTCCTCCAAGGGCATCGCCGCGATTGGCGTTGGCAACCCGCTGACCGCCGCACAAGAAACGCCGAAGTTTTTGATCCTCGGTGCGGGCAATGCCGAAACCTATCACATGCGCTGGTTCCTTCAGCATTTGCCGGATGATGGGTCGGTTCAAGTTGATGCGCTTGGGCTTGGTATGTGCGGTCTGTCTATCTCAGGTCCGAAATCACGCGACCTGCTCGCTGCTGTTGCTGATCAGGATGTCTCGCATGACGCGATGAAGTTTATGGACATTCGCGAGATGACGCTCGACGGCATCCCATGCATTGTTGGCCGCGTCAGCTTTACCGGCGATCTGGGGTATGAAATCTGGATGAACCCTGAGCATCAGCGAACCATCTACGACATGCTGCACGAGCACGGTAAAGATCACGGAATCCGCAATGTCGGGCTGCGCGCGTTCCTGTCTTTACGGCTGGAGAAAAAGTTCGGCACATGGGGCCGTGAGTACCGTCCGATCTATTCGCCCGTTGAATGCGGTCTGGACCGGTTCTGCTCGACCAAGAAAGACGCCGACTACATTGGGCGTAAAGCCTTTGAAGCCGCGAAAGCCGATGGCGCAGCCCTGCGCCTGAAAGCGTTCGTCGTTGAAGCCGAAGACGCAGACCCTATCGGCGACGAGCCGATTTATCACAACGGCGATGACACAGCGATTGGGTGGGTCACGTCTGGCGGGTTTGCACATGCGGCGGGAAAATCTGTCGCAATGGGGTATATCAATAAAGACCTCGCGGGTGACACGTCCGAGGATGGGTTTGAAATCGAAATCCTCGGCAAGCGCCGCAAAGCGCGGATTGAGGAAACCCCATTGTTCGACCCGAACGGCTCACGTATGCGGAGCTAGCGCACCGCTCTTCGATAAAATGGGAGCGGACTGTCAGCAAAGGATTACCGATGCAGTTTCCGTCCGTTCCCCTCTACCCCTCCCGCCGTTCGTCGGTGATGGCAGAGAATGTCGTCGCAACGTCGCAACCCCTCGCCGCACAAGCCGGGATGTCGATGCTGGCGAAAGGCGGCAATGCCGTCGATGCGGCCCTCGCCGCCGCCATCGCGCTGACGGTTGTTGAACCCACCGGAAACGGACTTGGCTCAGACGGTTTTGCAATCCTCTGGGACGGCAAAGAGCTGCATGGCCTGAATGCTTCCGGTCGATCCCCGGCGGGCTGGACGCCGGATCGTTTCAAAGACGGTATGCCAGAACGTGGATGGGAGACGGTGACAGTTCCCGGTGCTGTCGGCGGTTGGGTTGCACTATCAGAGCGGTTCGGAAAACTCTCTTTCGCTGATCTGTTCGAACCTGCAATCCGATATGCCGAAGACGGCTTTGTCGTCTCGCCCGTCATCGGCACGCTATGGGGGAACGGTGCGACGGAGCTGCATAATCAACCGGGCTTTGCTGAGCACTTCATGCCGAGGGGCCGCGCACCAATTGCGGGTGAACGCTTTGTTGCCAAAGACACTGGGCGCAGCCTGCGCCTGATTGCCGACACCAAAGGCGAAGCCTTCTATCACGGCGAACTAGCGGAAGCGATGGCGGCAGATGCCGCGAAACACGGCGCGGCGCTGTCCCTTGATGATCTGGCGGCGGAAACCCCGGATTGGTGCGGGACAATCGCTCAATCTTTTGACAATATGGAACTGCACGAAATTCCACCGAATGGCCAAGGCATCGCCGCCTGCATGGCGCTGGGGATGCTCGCACATACCGGCATTCGCGATCTTTCTCCCGAAGACCCCAAAGCGCTGCACCTCATGTGGGAAGCGATGAAACTCGCGTTTCGGGATGTCGACGCCTATGTCGCGGATCTCAACGCAATGCAACCCATGACGAGCGCTGATTTGCTTGATGCCGAATACCTGAAAGCACGCTCGGCTTTGATTGACCCAACCCGCGCACAGGATTTTGAGTCCGGTGCGCCCAAACACGGTGGCACCGTTTATTTATGTGCAGCCGACGCCAGCGGTATGATGGTGTCGTACATTCAATCAAACTATGCGGGCTTTGGCTCTGGCGTGGTCATTCCCAAAACCGGCATTCATCTACAGAACCGAGGCTTAGGCTTCACGCTGGCGGACGGTCATCCGAATCAAGTCGCCCCGCGAAAACGGCCATTCCATACGATTATTCCCGGTTTCCTAACGGCCAAGGGTCTACCGCGTATGGCATTCGGCGTGATGGGCGGTCCCATGCAGGCGCAAGGCCACCTGCAAATGCTGCTCCGCACCCAGATTTGGGGACAAGATGTGCAAACCGCCGCTGATGGCCCGCGCTGGCGCGTCACCGAAGGATTGGGCGTCGCTTGCGAAACCGCAATGCCATCAAAGGCTTTGCAAACGCTTTCGGAGCTTGGGCACCAAATTACACTGGAATCGCCGGATTCGGCTTTTGGTTTCGGCGGCGCACAACTCATCCATCGGCTTGACAGCGGCGGATATGCGGCAGGCTCCGATCCGCGCAAAGATGGATGCGCCGTCGGCTTATGAAATCAGCTAATCCGCCGGAAAATGTGAAGTGACAAGCTACCGCAAGCCGATATGGTCGGTGTCAAGTTTCTTGGAGGATCATAATGTCTAATTTCCGCTTCACCGCCGCTGCCGCCTTAGGCGCGGCTATGGCTTTCAGCCCTCTAACTGCAAACGCCGCCACCGAAGGTAAGCGCGTCTCACTCAAAGGCGAGCTTATTGATACTTGGTGTTATTTCTCCGGCGTCATGGGTGGACCAGACGCGGTTGTGGGATCTGCCCACCACACATGTGCGATCTGGTGCGCTGCTGGCGGTATTCCTGTGGGGATGCTCGGTGAAGACGGGGATGTCTACATGATCCTCAAACTGCCTGAGGATGATGCTTCGGCAGGCGGTGACACATTTGTCGAACTGACCAACGACACGATCAATGCCGAAGGCATGGTCTATGAGCGTGACGGCCTCAAGTATCTCGTCGTGTCAGAAGTGACATCAAATGATGGCGTCGCAAACGTAACGCACGAAGATTTTGGCATCGTTCCCGGTTTCGCCATTCCCAAGAAAGCCCGTAAGGCGCTGAAAGGAGAATAAGCATGAAAAGAATTGCATTTTTAGCCGCACTGTTGGTGGCCCCTTCATTCGTATCCGCCCCCGTTTTCATGTCCTCTCCAGCCGCCGCTGCCGAGGAATGCGAGGTAAAAAGCTGGGGACTCTCCGGCCAGAAAAAAGAGTGCTTCTCGGCGAAGGTTGTCGACTTGCTTTGTGAAGTTGCAGGCGATTGCCCACCAAACTGCGGTGCAGGAAATCGTCAGCTCGGATTGCTGCGTGCAGACAATGGGAAGCTCGTCTATCCACAGAAAAATCTTCAACAGTCCTTCAACGGCGCAGTCGCAGACCTACACCCACATTGCGGCAAGACCATTGACGTGCGCGGCTGGCTTGTCGGGGACGAAGACACGCTGAAAGGTGCCGCACAGCTTTATCAGGTGCAATGGCTTCGCCCCGCAGGTGGCAAGTGGATCAAAGCAAATAAGTGGACCAAAGACTGGGCCAAAAAGAACCCAGGCGCCAAAGGTAAAGGCCCTTGGTTCCGCCGCGATCCACGCGTGAAGGCGCAAATCGAGAAAGAAGGATTTCTCGGCCTTGGCCATGCAGAGGATGTCAAATTCGCCAAGGAAGAATATTGATGCGGGGTCTGACCCTCGCGCTGGCACTGTTTTCAGTGCCAGCGCTCGCCGCGTCTCCCCTGCCGTTTGATGTGGGGGGACCGTTTGAACTGATTGATCAAACCGGCGAGACCCGCACAGATAAGAGCTTTCACGGCAAACCTGCGTTTCTGTTTTTCGGGTATGCGGAATGTCAGGCGATCTGCACTGTCGCTCTGCCGAATATGGCGGACGCTGTTGACCTGCTGGCCGAACAGGGAACGGACATTCAACCGATCCTGATTACCGTCGATCCCAAACGCGATACGCCTGAAAACCTGAAAGTCTCTGCACCAAAGGTTCATGAAAAGCTTGTTGCCCTGACTGGCAGTGACGATGCCCTCGAAGTGGCACGCAAGTCATACAATGTGGAAGCCAAGCTCATTGGCGAAGACATTGAAGGACCGATCTACGCGCATGGCAGCTTCGTTTATCTTCTCGATGAAGAAGGTAATGTGAAATCGCTGATGCCGCCCATTCTTGCGCCAGAGCGGATGGCAGAGATCGCTCTAAAACACATCAATCAGGAATGATCGCCTCCTAAACAGCGGTCACGTCAGACAACGGCAAATCTGGAACGCGCGGAGACGTTATCGCGCGGTCTAGAGAAATAGCTTCTGCCTCAAAGGCACGCCGCGCAGCGGGATGCGTTTCGATCCGCTGACACATTTCCTCGATCATCGGCCAGTTTTTCAGATCCGCAATGACGGGATGTTGCACAGGGTAAAGCTGTGACCAACGCACAAGAGCCACAAAATAAATCTCTGGTAACGTCGTGACCTCTCCAAAAATGCGATCCGCAAACTGGACCTCGACCAAATCGAAGTGACGTTTAATTCGGTGCGTCACCCCCTGTAGCAATTGTTCAGCACCTGCATCAGCGTCAATGTAACGGCGGAGATTGAACGCGATACGCAAGTCGGCATGTACCGTGTTCGACAGATAAAACAGCCACGGCAGCGCAATCGAGCGTGCCCGCTCATCGTTCATCTCCGGTCCGGATGGGCCGAGGCGTCCAACTTTCTCCGCCAAATGCAACAGGATTGCCCCGGTCTCGAACAGCACCAGCGCATCATCCTCCAAAACCGGGATCAAGCCTTGAGGATTGAGGCGGCGGAAGGCATCTGACCGATGCTCTCCGGCGGCGCGGTCAACCCGCACCGCCTCGTAATCTAATCCGAACATTTCGAGCGCAATCCGCACGGGCAGGTTTGCGCTGTCGGGCGACCAGTGCAGGCGCAAGGTCATCGGGTTACGACAGCTCTGGCAGTCTGATCGGGAATTTCGCGCGCACGGCGGCATCCACCTCGGCGGGCAGCGCCGCACGATTCGGCATCGCGAGAATTTCGTGCTTCTTAGCAATCGCACGTTTGATGAGATCGGGCTTGCCCAGTTCCAACCATTCTTTTGGAGAACTACGGTCACTCATATCGGGATAGTAATACTCGGTCTGCATCATCCCAAGCGTCTGATCCGACCCAAGATAGTGACCCGGTCCATCAATACAGACCGCTTTAATGCGATCGATATCGAGGTTCTCATCCGTAACCTCGATCCCGCGCACACAGCGCAAGCATTGGCCCAACATATCGTTGTCGAGGATCAGACCTTCGAGTGAAAATCCAAGCAGCGAGGCATACATCCCCGCCGACTCGTAGACCATGTTCAGCCCGGCCAAGCCCGCCATTACGCTGGTCACGCCATGCTCTGCGCCGCTTTGCGCGTCGGGGAATTTTGCATCCGCCATGCCGCCCGCTGCGCCAGTCGGCAAATCATAGTACCGCCCCATCTGCGCGCAGGCCGCTGTGAGCAAGGCTTGCTCACCCGATCCTCCGCACATCGCGCCCGTCCGTAAGTCAGAGACGAAAGGCCATGTTCCAAAGATCGCAGGCGCACCGGGTTGGATGGATTGCACATAGACCAAGCCCGCGAGACATTCCGCGACCGCCTGAGCAACCGTCGCGGCCAATGGTGCCGGTGCGGTCGCGCCCGCTTGCCCCGCCGACAGCAGCAACACAGGCATCCCGGCCCGAATACATTCCTCCATCACCTCGCACGATTCGGTGGCGAATTTCAGCGGCGGCACAACAAAACAATTTGAGTTCGATACAAATGGACGCGCGCGCCAGGCATCCTCGCCACCTGCGATCAGATGCAGCATCTCAATGCAGTCTTTCGCAAAGCTAACCTCGGTAAACGAGGTGCCGATATGTTTCGTCGTTGCCGCGACCGAAGCGTAGACGGTGTTGATGTCCATCTCGCGGTTATCGGTCAGATCCCGCGCGACCATGCACCGTTGAAAGAAATGCACGTTGTCGAGGTGATCGGTAATCTTTGCCGCCGCAAAAAGATCGGCAAGTGTACTTTCATCATACTCGCCCGTTTCGATATTGGCGAGGTGGACCGCCGCACCAGCGGTGCCATAATGCACACGGTGACCGCCGGGATGCAGATCATGTTTCGGATCGCGACCATGTAACGTGAGATTGCGGTTGGCATCTTTCAACGCCTTTTCAATCACGGCACGGGGAAAGCGAACCCGCTCATCCTCTTCGGAATACACCGCACCATAAGCCGTCATCGCCTTAATCCCAGACTCGGGGGCGAGCGACAGGCCAATCTCATCGAGGATTTGCAGAACGGCAGCATGGACGCGCTCAACCTCGGCATCGGTGAAGGGTTTGTAGCGTCCGCCGGTCATGCCAGCGCGAATTGGGCGGCTATCTTCAGCGAGCGGTGCGGCGCGCAGCGCCTTGCGAGCCTCGCGGCCTCCGGCACGGCGAGAAGAGCGGGTAGCTGTTTCGGTAGTCATGGCTTTTCCTTCTCTGACAGAAATTTTCGGGGTCAGAGAAGATGCGGAGGAGCCTGTCTAGGGTGCGAAGGAGCCTCAGCAGAAAGGGTCGGTCGAAGGACCGCTATGCACGGTGCGTAATTCAAGGTCGTCTTCCCTATCGGTCACAACAGACAAGAAACTCCGTCTCTTTGAGCGTCAAAAATGCCAGACAGGACGAAGCCTGACAAGCATGGGAACAGGGAATTTGTGGGTAAA
>CAZJWF010000032.1:0-29341 GCA_964549375.1 uncultured Neomegalonema sp. | reverse complement strand
TCCGCCTATCTGTTGTTTCGGCATCGCGCGGCGGCTGCACTGGCGGCGCGCCCGATTGATCCGCCCCATGTTGAGGTCATTCCAGAAGACGGTTTTTCTGTAGATCACCTGCTGTCTCGGATTTCAGCTTTGCGAGCGAAGCTCAACAACCTGCCCCGCCACGCACGGCGTCTGATCCAACGATGTTCGGAAAAAGAAGTTTCACCTTCGCATATTCCGTTCTTGATCGACCCCGAAGATTTCGCGACAGATCAGGCGGTGCGCAGTGCGCGAATTGATCGCCCGCCCGATAAAGGTATTCGTTTTGAGAAGGCTTTGGAACTTCCGCTCCATCGGGGCGGAAGAAGTTTGGCGTGGGCAATGGTGTAAGCCGTTCGGCGATTGACGAAATTAGCGGGACGCAGCCAACCTTTTGAATAATGCGTCATAGGCGTCTGTCATCGCCTGTAATCCGTAATGCTGTTTCGCACGGGCGCTGTTTGCCGCGCCGAGTTCAGCGCGCAAAGACGCATCCGAACACAGCTTGGCCATTGCGTTCGTCAGTGCCGCATCATCGCCAAGCGGGACAACATGCGCGCGGTTGGCGTCGCACACCATTGAGGCAACATCGCCGACATTTGTTGCCGTCACCGGCAAGCCGGAGGCCATGCCCTCGACCAGCGAGATCGGCATCTGCTCTGTGTCAGAACTCAGCGCGTAAATGTCCATGTCATTCAGAAACGGCGCAACGTCGCTTTGTTCTCCGGCGAAGCGAACACGGCCCCCCAGCGATTTCGCCTGAGCCTCCAGCGCGTCACGCTCTGGACCGCCCCCGACGATGAGAAGTTGAGCCGTCTGATCCGGCAGAGCAGCAAAACACTCAATCAACCGATCAAGCCGCTTTTCACGCCGCAGCGCGGCAACCGTGCCGATGGTGACAGGGCGTTGGGGGCGAATCGTGGCCGAAAACGCCTCAAGATCCACGCCGTTTGGAATCAGATGAACCCGCGCAGGTTTGACCTTCCACGTCTCGGAATAGACTTTTTCGAGCACCTGACTCGGCGCGACAAATTCCAGCGCCTTGCGCCGGAACATCAACCGCCGCACCCATACCCGTTTTGGGTTTTGCGCGTCGGGACGCTCATCGGGACCAAAGCCATCCTCGAAATGAATCTGCGGAATCGCACGGCGGCCCCGGTTCGCGAACAGCCATTCAATCGCGCCCCAGTTTGAGGTCAATAGCAGGTCGGCGTTTTCCCGCGCCGTTACCTCTCGGAAGGTGCGGATATTGGCGCGTGAAATAAAGCCGCCCTTTTGCACCTCGGCCTCGACCCGCCGATAGGCGATGCCCTTCGGCAGCACCTCCTCGGCATCGTACCGGCCATCCATCGCTAGAACGAGGTGCTCATATCCCTCGCCCAGCGACGCGGTGAGCGTTGCCATCCGGCGCTGAGGCCCCCCGACAGCGAATGTCGAGAAAACCCAGAGCAGCCGGATTCGTTTTGGCATATCTGTTTTCGCGCTTTCGGACGGCGAACCGCCGTCCACTTTTCCTGAAAGCGCGTTAGTCACGGTGGACGTGGATCGCGCGCTCGCGGAATTTCGCCTCATCCGCAACCGGCTGCCACCCGAGAACTTTCTTCTCGATGGAGGTGTCGATCTCGCTGACCATGCCACGCGATTTCAGGTCACGCGAACTTGGCGCAGGAACGCCTTTGCGGCCCGAAACTTTCTTGGCAACAAACTTCAGCCATTCCATGCCGGAAACGGCGACTCCGCTTTGCGACTGAAATTTCAGCGGACGGCCCGTTGCTTCGGCAAGTTCGTCGATATACTGACGCGCGCTCCAACGAACATCGCCGACGAGGTTGAATGCTTGCCCCGTGATGGTATCGAGTTTGGCATCCAACGCGCCGATGATTGCGCTTGCAACATCTTCGGCCAGAACGAATGGCAGTGGATTCTTGCCCTTGTTCCACCCCACACACCATGTCTCGGTGTTGAACGCACCAAGTGCCGAGTGGAACGGTGCGCCGCCCTCGCCGACCACAACAGCCGGACGCAGGATCGAAACAGGAAGTCCCTTTTCCGCGTGCATCTTGAGCATGGCTTCTTCGGCAACAACTTTAGCATAGCCGTAGTCACCGCGAGCCTCAGGGTTTTGGTCGGGTGGGGTTTGGGCATCGAGTTTTTCGTTCTTATCACCCAACCACAGCGCCGCAGATGAGCTGATGAACAACAGACGCTCTGTACCCGCCGCGAGGCAAGCCTCAGCAACGACTTCCGCGCCGCCGACCATAGCCGCCGTCACAGCTTCGCGGGTTGCTCCGCCGCCGCCATGCGCCAGATTGACAACTTGCGGTGCACGGCGCACGACATCAGCGACGGCATCTTTGTCGCTGATCGAGCCGCCGAAGATGCCAACATTTTCGTTGCGAAAAAGGCCCGGCAGATTCTTGGTCGAACGCGCCATGACAGCCACGCGCTTGCCCTGAGCCAACAATGCCTCGGTCACATGTTGACCGATGAACCCGGTGCCGCCAAGTACAGCGACATCATACGTGTCATTTGCACCCGGCTTTTTCACCGCTGGGATTGGTGTGTTGTCTGCAACCGCCGCCGCTTGCTCGCAAAGACCAACGAGTCGCAGGCCGGTTTCGCCCGTCGGCTTTTGGTCCGACGCCAAGTCTTTATAGAACGCGCCGACCGAACCGATCATCGAACGGTTAAAGCCATCGGACTTGCCGCCAAAGCGAAGGATCTCGCCCGCATAGGAGCCGAGACCGCCAAACGCCTGACCAGCGGCTTGCTTGGCAACCTTAAAGCTGCGGCGGGCGTGGTCGATGGGTGCGATTTCCGCATGAGCGCCCCGGCCCAAGACGCGGCTTTCAAACATTTCGGCTTCGATTACGCCATCATCGCAGAGCGCGGAAATCGACCAACTAGGGTAATTCGCACCCAAGATAACTTGCAACTGTGCATCGCCTTGTTCCGACTTGAAGGACAGCGACCACTTGTTAGTGATCGCAACACCTTCGGTCGGACGAGTTGGCTCTGCTGGAAGCGCATTCGCCAATTCTACTGGCCCAAGCAAATCATCAATTAGGCTAAGGGGGTGAACCACTTGCTCCATTAACAGATTGCGCGGGGAGTCAAACATCCAGTGACCGAACTGCTTTGCCGCCATCTGGCGCAATGGCGCGGCGAAGCGCATCTGTACCGCCCGGAGCTTGCCGTACTTGTCGCTTTCGATCTGCTTTTTCAGCCGCAGATAGGCGGGATGGTGGACGAAGTTGTGATTGATCCGCAGGGCTGCGCCGGACTTGGCGGCAGCGTCCAGCAATGCCTGACAATCTTCCGAGGTTTCCGCCATTGGCTTTTCAAGAAGAACGTCGATACCTGCTTCGAGCAGCGGCTCAGCGACCAGACGGTGAAACGGCGGCGGCGTGAGGACATGTGCGGTATCGGCAATTTTCGCCGCAATCATCTCGTCGACGGACGCAAAAGGCGTTGCTCCGATGCGCTTTGCCATTGCTTCGGCACGCCCCATGCTCGGGTCTACAACCGCCGTAACCTTGACGTCTTGGACCGTTGCAAGCCCGCCCAAATGGGCATCAGCAATAAATCCGGCTCCGATAAGCGCAACCCGGCGCATGGCATTCTCCTGCTCAGGAATTCAAGTTTGGACGGAAGATATTCTCTTCGTTTCTCCAAACACTTAATCGAGAGGAATTTTCCTGAGGTTAAATGGACCGAGATTTATGCAGCGAGTCATATTTTGTTTACAAAGGACAGCAATTTGGACCCCAAATCGGAAAAACCCGCATTCATGACGGAATGCAGGTCTTCGATTTCGAAAATGTAAACGCGAATGATCGCGAGGTTAGAACCGAAGCAACCCTTGAGGTTGAGACCGTTGGATATGCGACGCGGGCTGATACGCGGGCTTGAACCCTGATATTTGCCGCGCTGCATGGTCTGACACCGGGATGTTGCAGATGGCATATCCATCCGCATCGACCTGATGGCCGCTGTAGCTGGTTGCCAAAAGATTATTCGTCCGAGGCTTTGTCGGTGCAACAAAGCTGGCCCGCTCTACCCTCTGGCGCACGAATTGAGGCGCCGGAGCTTGCGGGATCACGGATTGGACAATCGTCTGCCGAACAGGTGCCGAAACCGTTCGAACGATTGGTAGAGCGCGCGGTTGAACCGGGGCAACATATGTTTGCTGGATCGCAGGCGCATAACTGACTGGCGCGGAAACAATCGGCGCAGAGAAAGTTGGGGCCACCACAGACGCTTGCTGAATTCCGATGCTTGGGGCCGGGACAGAAATACCGACCGGTTGGTTGAATTGCACAGATTGTTGCCCCACATCCAAGGTCGGAAAGCCGCCCGCTCCAAAGGCGTTACTGGTAACTGTCGTTGTCGTTTGCGGCGAGAGCGGAACGGATGAAGGCGCGGTGTAGGTTATGTCCGCCACCTGCGTCGCCTGAGATAAGCCGGGCTGATAGACCAAGGGCGTTCCCGGTGGATCACCCTTCGAATTCAGGTAAGCGACATCTTCGCTGTAATGCCCATGTTGAAATGGGGCACAGCTTGCCATCGCGACAGAACCCATGGCTGCAATCACAAAAATCCGCATGAGAGCCTCTCCTCACATAAACTTGCGAGACGAAGTTAACATATTACATTAATAAATCTATAAAAATGTTATGACTCAGTAATTTATATAATTTTGTTGAGTTTTTGCATTCAATTAATTCCTGCCGCCAGCGGGACAACCGCTCGAAATAGATGTATTTTCAGAAAACACCCATTGCGATTCCAGCACCGAATAAGGTGCCAAGATCCCGGCACAGCTCAAGCTCAGCTTCTGGAATGACCTTTTCCGCGAGGATTTGCTCCGGGCTTTGAGCATGAGTGCAAATGATAAGGGGCGGTTGAATCTCTTTGAGTCGCCAGCCGGTCGCAATCCGCGCGGTCTGGCGCGCCGCATTTTCTCCATCCGAACCCGCACAAATCATCTGAGCGTAAGGTCGCCCCTCGATCTGTTCCAGCAAGTCGTAATATGTGCGGTCGAAGAACTCTTTCATCACGCCCGCAATGGCAGCGAGGTTTTCTGGCGCAGCGAAGATATACCCATCGGCAGCAAGCAGATCAGCAGCAGTTGCGTCTTCGGCACGTTTCAGGATTGTCGGTGTTTCAGCGTCGGCCGCCGCCGCCGCCGCCGCCGCCATCTGCCGCGTGCCACCCGTGCGGGAATGATAGATGATGAGGAGTTGGGGCATTTCACGAACTATATATTGGCCGCACGATCAGAGTCACATTGAAAGCACGGCTTTCAAAACACTTCAGAAACAGTCACAACGAGAAGATTCGCAAAAAACTCAAGAAAGTCCCATTAGGAATTCAAAGGCTAGGCCACACCCTTGAAGATACGGCCTAGCAGCCGGAAAGCTTTCAAAGTTCCGAATACATGTGCTTCTCGTTCGCGCCGCCCGGATGCGTTACCGCTCCATTGATGGTCGAGCCGACAAGCTGCGCGTATTTCCAGAGCGCACCGGAGGCATAGATGGTTTCGCGAGGGCCTTTCCATGCGGCCTTGCGCGCGGCCATATCTTCGTCTGAAATATCGACAGTCATCTCACCCGTGATCGCGTTGATCGTTATCACATCGCCATCTTGCACGAGGGCAATCGGACCACCGGCGGCGGCTTCTGGACCAACATGCCCCACACAGAACCCGCGCGTTGCGCCCGAAAAGCGGCCATCGGTGATGAGCGCGACTTTCTTGCCCATGCCCTGCCCCGACAGCGCGGCTGTGGTCGAGAGCATTTCGCGCATCCCCGGCCCACCCCTTGGGCCTTCGTTACGGATAACAAGAACCTCACCCTCTTTGTAGGTGCGGGCTTTGACCGCCTCGAAGGCATCTTCTTCGCATTCAAAGACACGGGCGGGGCCAGAAAAGACTTGTTCTTCCTCGGACATGCCCGCGACTTTCACGATGGCGCCTTCCGGGGCAAGATTACCTTGCAGGCCAACCACGCCGCCGGTATCGGTGATCGGCGTTTCAATCGGATAGACCACGACACCATCCGGGTCAGGCACGTCCTCCAAATTTTCCGCCATCGTCTTGCCGGTCACGGTGATACAATCGCCGTGGAGCAGACCTGCTTTGAGAAGTTGTTTCATGACGACCGGGACGCCGCCGTTTTCAAAGAGGTCTTTCGCGACGTACTTGCCGCCCGGTTTCAGATCGACGAAGTACGGTGTGGATTTGAAGATTTCGACGACATCCATCAGATCGAACTTAATCCCGGCCTCGTGCGCGATGGCGGGCAAGTGCAGACCGGCATTGGTCGAACCGCCCGTACACGCCACGATACGCGCCGCATTTTCCAGCGATTTGCGCGTGACAATATCCCGCGCGCGAATACCTTCGGCGAGCAGGTTCATAACGGCTTGCCCTGCCCCCACGCCATACGCATCGCGGCTTTCATAAACCGCAGGCGCACCCGAAGAGTATGGCAGCGCGAGACCAATCGCCTCTGAAACACAAGCCATCGTGTTGGCCGTGAACTGGCCCCCACACGCCCCCGCGCTCGGACAGGCTACGGCTTCGAGTTTTTCCAGATCGCAGGTCGAGAGGTTGCCCGCCTGATGCTGGCCCACCGCTTCGAACACGTCTTGGACGGTCACGTCGCGGCCCTCGAACCGGCCTGGCAGGATGGACCCGCCGTAAACAAAAACGCTCGGTGTGTTGAGGCGCACCATGGCCATCATCATCCCCGGCAGCGACTTATCACACCCTGCGAGGCCAACAATCGCGTCATAGGCATGGCCACGCATCGTCAGCTCGACTGTGTCGGCAATCGCCTCCCGCGAGGCGAGCGAGGACCGCATTCCTTCATGGCCCATCGCAATCCCATCCGTGACGGTAATCGTCGTGAACTCGCGCGGGGTGCCGTGGGCTTCTTTTACGCCCAGTTTGACCGATTGTGCCTGACGATTAAGTGCCATGTTGCATGGTGCGGCTTCGTTCCAGCAGGTCGCAACTCCGACGAATGGGCGGTGAATCTCCTCATCCGTCAGGCCCATCGCATAGAGGAACGAGCGGTGCGGCGCGCGCGATGGCCCCTCGGTCACATGGCGGCTGGGCAGGTTGGATTTGTCGAAGCGGGTTGGTGTTGAGCCGTCCATAGCGCGTTCCTCATAAAAGCGTTTCCCCTGCTTTTACGGGAAAACGGGCGGGCTTCAATAGGGGGTGAGTTTAATCCGTAACCTCAGCGTGCCTAACCTTCCAGACCATCCAAAGTCCGAAGAGACTTAGAAACGCACCAAAGCCGCTGACGAACAGTAAAATCATGTCGCGGAGGCTATGGATGCCGATCCAGAGTTGGCCACGGTAGCGAAAAACCTCAATCTTCTTGCCCACGTCGAGGCCGCCACCTCCAGCCATATCGTATGCAGCGTCCTTGTAGTTCCAGCGCAAGCCACGCAACGAGCTGATTTGTCCACTTTCATCGCGGACATCAACCACCACCAAAGCCCTAGGTCTGTTTTCGCGCAGCTCGACGGTTGAGGCCGTCACGACGACCGCCTCTTTACCGAACAGCGTCGCGTGCAGTGGCGGGGTCATCAAAACAACCCCAGCAACGTAGTAGATCAATGCACCAATCAGTGCGACGATGAAGAAGAACCGTTGGTATTTGTTCACATCACCCGCCCATCTCTTCGCGCAGGGCTTCGAGTTCAAGCCATTCTTCTTCGGATTTGGCCAAAATCTCCTGCCGCGCCGAAAGCGCTTTTCCGGCCTTCACGAATTTGGCGTTATCCTTGGCGAACAGCTCCGGGTCCGCGAGCAGCTCTTCCAGTTTGGCGATCTCAGCTTCTAGCATCGCGATTTCGGCAGGGAGTTTTTCTAGCCGGTGCGCTTGTTTGAACGACATCTTTGCGGTGCTGGGTTTTGGCTTTTCTATCGGCGTGGGAGGTACGCCTTTGGTGTCGGTCGTTTTGCGAACCTCGCGTTGGTCCGCAACTTCGCCTCGCAATGCACGATAGTCCGACCACCCACCCGCATATTCGATCGCCTGACCATTGCCTTCCATCGCGATGGTCGAGGTCGCAATACGGTCGATGAAATCCCGGTCGTGGCTGACGAGCAGCAAAGTGCCGTCATAGTCCGACAGAAGCTCTTGCAACAAATCGAGAGTTTCAAGATCGAGATCATTTGTCGGTTCATCGAGCACAAGAAGATTGCTCTCCCGCGCCATGATCTTGGCTAGCAACAGCCGCGCCCGCTCGCCCCCTGACAATGCCGATACGGGCCCGCGCGCTTGACGCTCATCAAAGAGGAATTCTTTCAGATATCCGACAACATGTTTCGGCCTGCCCCGAACCATAATCTGATCATTCGATCCTTTGACACCGAGCAGCTTATCCTCGGTCATCGCTTCCCATAACGACAAGTGCTCTGGCACGTCGCGAGTTTGATCCAGTACGGCAACCTCGATATTCGCCCCGTGACGAACGGAGCCGACATCCGGTTCAAGCTGTTTCATCAACATCTTGAGCAGCGTGGTTTTGCCGACTCCATTTGGCCCCACGAACGCAATCCGGTCGCCCCGCATAATCTTGGTTGAAAAGTCGGACAAGAGCGTGCGCTCGCTGAACGATTTTGCAATCTCTTTGGCCTCGATCACCAGCTTGCCTGAGCTTTTGCCGGATTCAAGCACCATCGCTGCTGCACCGGCGCGCTGAACATGGGTGCGCTTCGCCTCACGTAAATCAGCGAGTTCCGCAACACGGCGGACGTTCCGTTTACGGCGACCTGAGACGCCGTGAATGATCCAATGTTCCTCGCGTTTGATCTTACGGCCCAGTTTATGTTGTTCAGCGTCTTCCTCTTCGAAGGTTTTTTCCTGCCAGGCCTCAAACTTGCCAAAACCCTCGTTGCTGCGCCGCATGACGCCGCGATCCAGCCAGAGCGTACCTTTCGTGACTCGATTAAGAAATGCTCGGTCGTGCGAGATGACAACGTACCCTGTTCGGCTGTTCAGCAATTCTTGCTCCAGCCACTCAATCGCCGTGACATCAAGGTGGTTGGTCGGTTCGTCCAACAGCATCAAATCTGGCTCAGAAGCCATCAGACGCGCCAGAGCAGCCCGCCGCTTCTCGCCTCCCGACGCCGATTCAGCGTTGACTGATCCGTCTAGCCGTAAGCCGTCGAGGGCGATCTGCGCCTTGTAGACCTCATCTTCATCTACATCAGCGGCGGCATAGTCCAGAACCGTCTCAAACCCGGATAAATCAGGGTCTTGCGGCAGATATGCGATCTTCCCGCCTGGCTGAACAAATCGCTCACCGTGGTCGTGCTGGACGATTCCAGCAGCGATTTTAAGGAGTGTCGATTTCCCCGATCCGTTCCGCCCGACGAGGCAAAGCCGCTCGGTTTGCTCGATGGCGACCGAAATATCCGAGAACAAAGGATTCCCGCCAAAGGTGAGAGACACCCCTGAAAGCGATAAAATCGGCGGACGCGCCATGTAATGACCTCATTTCTGGATGGAATCCGGCGCAAATCTTGCGAAAACTGCGAGACACCCGATATACAAGCGCGCTGAATAGCGCAATGAACGCAACAGGAGCGAGACATGAAATTCACGAAACCGCTGGCCTTTGCCGTAGCGAGCCTCGTGGCGGCCCCCGCTTTTGCCGAGGAGCAGCCCGAACTCGTCTTTTCACAAGACTCCGTCGCCGCCATGCAGGGCGACATCGTGATTGAAGCCCCTTACGGAGTCGCATTCGAAAAAGATGAGATCGTCGTCTTCATGACGATTCACAACGGAGCGAAAGCCGACGACGTCATTACCTCTGTCAGCTCAGAAGCCGCAGAAAAAGCGGATCTGGCCGAGTACGAAGGTAGGGGAAAAGATCGTAAGACCAACAAACTCGAAGAGATCGAAACGCCCGGAAACAACGCTGTTATGATGGATCAAGACGGCTATCACGTCGTTCTGTCAGATCTCAAAGAGCCAATTAAGAACGGCGAAACGATCCCATTGATTCTGAATTTCGCCGAAACTGGTGAGTTGAAAGTGGAAGTTTCGGTATCTGTCCTCGAATAATATCGAGGAATTTCCAGCGATTTTCTCGACACGAGACCATTTACGAAGGCAGGTTTGGGACGCCTCAGCATGTGGACCAAACCAGCCAAATTTTTAGATGGCGATCCATATTTTCCGCGACAAACGCTGTTTTCCGGAACTCCCAAAAATCAAAAACTTGTGCAATTTCCCTCCGCAACTCGTTTGTATATAAAATCATCCAGAAAATGCTGTCACACTTTTGAGACATTTTCCCAGATGTTGAAAATCATGGTCACGAAGGCTTGATTCGACCTTGCTTTCCCGTAGTTTGTACCAGAGAAAGCGAACGGTCGCTTTTTGTCCACTAGGAGGAATTCATGAAATTAGCAGGAATCGCATCGGCACTGGCTGTCGCAATTACGGGTGCTTTCGCAGCCACGGGTGTCTCCACACCTGCTCATGCGCTTGACGCAAACTGCGGCATTGGCAAGTCAGCCGATGAAGTCAGCTATCGCGAGGCGCACGACGTCTATCTTTGCCTCGAAAGAAAAATGTTCGATGGCTACAACACCGGTGACAAAAAGTGGGTCAATCCCGCGCATGTCGGTCAGTTCCGCACGTGGACAGCTGCTAGCACGCTGCCTGCCAATCCAGGCGTTCACAGCAATCGCTTCCTCTTCACTTATGTGAACCCGATTGGCCAATCTGCTTACCAGCAATATGCTGAAGGCGTTAAAATGCCAGCCGGTACGGTTATCGCGAAAGAGTCGTTCACGATCAGCAAAAAAGGTAAAGCCAAGCCCGGTCCACTTTTCATCATGGAAAAAGTTGCTGCCGGAACGTCGCCAAAAACGGGCGATTGGTTCTACACGATGGTTAACGCTAACGGTAAGCCACAAGCAATCAACGTATTTAGAGCGTGTCACGACTGCCACTCCGGCTTCGAAGACACAGATTTCCTAGGCTTCCCAGTTGAAGAAACACGCCGCCGCTAAGCTGGCAATCTAAAGATCTATAATTTGAAAGCCGTCCGCATTTGTGGACGGCTTTTTTTGTGCAAACTCGGCGCCTGCAAAGCAAGTTACGCAGAATAGACCAAGACCCGTAAGAAGGAACCTGCGCCCTACCGGTCGTCCATTCCGCCAGCGCGAACAGGCTGGAGCCGCTCATCCGCCGCGACAGTTGCTTGCTGTGCCGCTGCGCCAATTGCTTCGCGTTCTTCCGTTGTCAGGTCGAACTCTTCGCGATCCCCTAACCGCACGGTAACTTCGCGGTGCGCGAACTTCACGCCGTTCTCGGCAAAGAGTTCCCGGATTTTCCCGTAGACGAGTTTTCGCGTAGTCCATTGGTCGCCAGGACGGGTCATGAACTTAACCCGAATAATCATCGCCGAGTCTTCCATCCGATAGACGCCTTGCGACTTGAGCGGCTGCATAAACTTCTCACCCTCGGTGGGGTGATTAAGCAATTCTTGCCCCAGCTTTTTGATCAGCTTGCGGACCTTTTCAACATCGGTGTCGTATGTGACCCGCAAAGGTAGTTTCATCATTACCCAATCGCGAGAGAAGTTGGTGAGATGCTGAATTTCTCCAAACGGGATCGTATGGAGCGCCCCCAAATGGTGGCGTAGTTGGAACGAGCGAATTGAAATGCGCTCGACGGTCCCTTTCACCGATCCAACGTCGATATACTCCCCGCGCCGGAAAGCGTCGTCGATCAGGAAAAAGGCACCGGAGAGAATATCCCGGATGAGAGCTTGCGCGCCGAAGCCAATGGCCAAACCGACAACACCAGCACCCGCGAATAACGGGGCCACGTTGATCCCGCCCTCCAACAACACCAGCAGGATCACGGTTGCGATTATGAAAAAGAGCAGAAGGTTCCGAAACAATGGCAAGAGCGTTGCGAGGCGACTGACCGAGCTTTCGCCGCCGCCATCACCGCCCAGCTCGACTTCCTCCGGCATTTCGCCGATTTCTTCTTCGATTTTCGTATCAATCCAGATCCGAACGCCTTGATACGCGATATAACCGACCAGCAGGATATCGACGATGTCTTCGACACGATCAAAGACCTGCCCCTCATCGAACAAGTATTCGAGGTCCCAAATCGACGCCATCGCGTAAATACCCGCGATGATTGCCACAATCGTAGCAACACGTCTCGCGAGGTCTTCAAAGTCCCTCAGACCGTGGAGTTGAGATCGTATTTCCGCACCTTGCAAAGCAACTCTCGCCGAACCCGCTGGTCCGCCTTCCTCGTCGTCACCATCATCGTCGGAAATCGGATCTCCCTCTCCTCCTGCGGCTAGTGGCACAACATCGTGGGGCATCACTCTCGCCTCACGATCTTCGGCACGATCCCTCGCACGTGCCAGCGCACGAGCCTGAACCAGTTTCCGGCGGTGCTGAAACAACCGCGCGATAATGAAAGCCACCGCGCCGTAAGCGAACATGACGGCAAGTAAAATAGAATAGGCACCAATGATCGGCGGCTGACCGATTTCAATGCCCAGAACCAGCTTGTAGGACTGATACGCCCAAGACAGCACGATATAGAGAATCGCGACGGGTGCCCAAAACGTTGATCCGGTCTTGGCCAGCCATGTCGCCGATGCCCAAGTGCGGTCGCCGAGAAACGCTTTGCTGATCGCCCGAGCATTCGCGACAATCATCGCAACATTAATGACCATGATGACAATCGCCGCGACGAGGGTGACGAGATCATGCGGCGCTTCATTCGCTCCCAAATCACGCAGCCAGTACGTAAAGGCAATCGAAACAAGTGAGACCGTTACCGTCACCCACAACCAGTTGTATAGCTTCTTGGCGTCCCGGTCTGACAGTGCAGGCAAACGGTATTGGCTGAGATATGGCGCGACAATCATGCGCCACAAAATCGCGGATAGGCGGACAATCGCGATCGTTGGCACCACCACCAAAACCGTCTTTTGTGTTGCCGCATCGCTGAGATTAAGGATCGAAACAAGCAGTAATCCGGCCACCAAAAGCGAGATCACAACCCCGACCAGTGCGAGCGCAGCCCGTATCGTCAGAATCGGTAGCTTTTCAGCAATACCCTGAGGTTTGTCTTCCAACAGCTTGACGAACCACGGCCCAGCGATCCGTCGTCCATAAAGCTGGGTTTCGATCACATAGCCGATCAGAAAGAAAAGAACGATCTTGAGCGTCAAGATCAAGAAATAGAACCCGCTACGAGTCGGACTCATTTCATCGAGCGAACCACCAAGGTCCGGCAACAGTTGGGGAGCCTTGCCCAATAGGTTCTGTATCCCGCCCTGAAACCGGGCCAGACTGAACTGAGTGGCCGATAACACACTGATGTCTTTACTGATGCGCTCGTAGTCTTCGGCGCTTAGGCTGTCATAAATGCCAACCTCATCAGGGCCTTCCGACTCTTCATTCTCAAATAATGTATCATAGTTTTCAATGGCTTGCTGCGAATAGACGACACCAATACCCACAAAGGTCAGTATTACTGCAGTCAAAAACGCTCTGATTATCGACATGCGCTCACCATTGTGAAAAAACTAGGTCATCTACCACGTTGTATCGTCCATTTGATCATGACCGTCATGATGGTTCTGGGGGAGATACAAGCAAGTTCGAAACGGACGGTCCACCAAATGCTGACGCCGACACCGCAGCCCAACGCTATCGCAAGCCAATCAGCGCCCCG
This sequence comes from uncultured Neomegalonema sp., assembly GCA_964549375.1. Lineage (GTDB taxonomy): Bacteria > Pseudomonadota > Alphaproteobacteria > Rhodobacterales > Rhodobacteraceae > JAHDDY01. Next base: position 15,572 of record CAZJWF010000032.1, on the reverse strand, counting down.
AATCCTTTTTTATAGCCATGACACTTTTGGATTAGGACATATCAGACGAACGCGCGCCATTGCGATGGCGCTCGCAGACGCAAATCCCGGTGCGAGTATTCTCATCATCACTGGCTCGCCCATTGTAGGCCGCTTCGACTTCCCTGACGGCATTGATTTTGTCCGAATTCCCGGCGTCGTTAAATTACCGAGCGGTGACTACGTTACACACAACATGAACTTGGAGATCAATAAAACCGTCAAACTGCGCGGCGCCATTATTCGCCAGACCGCGCGGGTCTTCGACCCTCATTTGGTGATCGTTGATAAAGAGCCGACCGGATTTCGAGGGGAGATGCTGCATACGCTGAAAAAGATGCGCGAGCGAGGGGCCAAAATCGTTCTGGGTGTGCGCGATGTTCTTGATGACCCAGCGGCGCTCACGAAAGAATGGAAACGAAAAAAGGCGATTGCCGCTGTCGAAAAATTCTACGACGAACTTTGGGTCTATGGTCTGAAAGAGATTTATCAACCCTTGCAGGGATTGGCTTTGTCCGATGAGGCACAAAGCAAAATCCGCTACACGGGCTATTTGCGTCGGCAACCTGCTGACTGGCCTGATCCCAGCATCCGGCGTGACCGCCCCGATGATTTCGTGCTAGTGACGCCCGGTGGCGGAGGTGATGGCGAGAACCTGATCGACTGGACGCTATCCGCTTACGAATCCGACCCAAGCCTGACGGTCCCTGCCCTGCTGGTTTTCGGCCCTTTCATGAAGCCGGAAAGCCGCCGCGCCTTTGAGCGGCGCGCTCACCGTTTCCGCACACTCGAAACACTCTCGTTCGACTCTCGACTAGAGCGCCTGATGATCGAGGCGAAAGGAGTGATTGCAATGGGAGGATACAATACCTTCTGCGAGATTTTGTCGTTCGATAAGCCAGCGGTCATCGCCCCGCGCACCTCTCCCCGGCTTGAACAGTTTATTCGGGCCAAGGCCGCCGATGAGGTCGGTTTAATAAAAATGCTGCCCCCGATCAAAAATGGCGACAAGCCTGACCCCAAGATCATGGCAGACGCAATTCGCGCGCTCACGACGCAAAACCCGCCCTCAAAAGTTGCTGTTCCCGGCCTGCTTGATGGGTTGGAGCGAGTCGTCGATTTGTCCCAGCACGCGCTTTCGGAGGCACAGGCGTGAGCGCACCCAGCGTTGCGATTATATTAAAGGGATACCCTAGGCTGTCGGAGACCTTTATTGCGCAAGAACTTCACGGCCTTGAGGCCAAAGGGATGACGTTCGATATCTGGTCTCTTCGTCATCCGACAGATCGCCAAGAGCATCCAATCCACGGAAAGATCAAAGCGCGCCGACGGTACTTGCCCGAATACTTGCACCACGAACCCGTGCGCGTTGCGGTGGGGGTCCTGTCGCAATGTTGGAGGCCAGTATTCTGGCGCGCAGCTTTTGTCTGGTTCAAAGACCTCGTGCGCGCGCGCGATATGAACCGCATCCGCCGGTTTGGACAGGCCGCTGTTCTCGCCCGCGAATTGCCCGAAGAGACTGCATTCCTTTACGCACATTTCCTCCACACGCCTGCGAGCGTCACTCGGTATGCAGCCATTATGCGCGGTCTTCCGTGGGGATTTTCCGCCCATGCAAAAGACATCTGGACAACGACGGATTGGGAAAAACGCGAGAAAATCGCACATTCTGCATTTGGCGTCACCTGCACCCGCTACGGCGCAGAGACGTTGCAGAACTTGGCTGACACTCCAGAGAAAGTCGCGCTGGTCTATCACGGTTTAAATTTGGAAAATCTACCGCAAGTACAGCCCGCCACCACAGAACAAACAGGCGGACCTTTTCGGATTCTCTCGGTTGGACGATTGGTTGAGAAAAAAGGGTACGATTTCCTGCTCGATGCGCTCGCAAACCTGTCTCCCGACATTGACTGGCGGCTGTCGCATATCGGCGGCGGCGAGTTGAAAGACACAATGAAGGAAATGGCCCGCGATTTGGGATTGTCGGATCGCATCGACTGGCGCGGCGCGCAGGATCGGAAGACCGTTTTCGCCGCGATGAACGAGGCCGACCTATTCGTATTGCCTAGCCGTATCGCCGCATCTGGCGACCGTGACGGCCTGCCGAATGTGTTGATGGAAGCTGCGAGTCAGAAGCTACCTGTACTGTCGACGGCGGTTTCGGCAATCCCGGAATTTGTCGAGGATGGCGTATCAGGGACATTGGTTCCCCCAGAGGACGCACCCGCCCTTTGCGAAGCAATTTCGCGCATTGCCTCAAATCCCACCGACAGCCAAGCCCAAGCTGAGAAGCTTTACACAAGACTGGTCACAGACTTTGGAGCTGATGCCGGAATTACAGCGGTCGAGAGCCGCATCCGGCAGCACATGACGTCATGAGCATTGCCTTCTACGCGCCCATGAAGCCCCCCGGCCATCCCACGCCTTCAGGCGACCGGCTGATGGCTCGGTTGCTGCTGCAAGCATTAGATCATGCTGGTTATCCGGTCTTTCTCGCGAGTGATTGGCGCAGCTATGACGGAAAGGGCGACGCACAAGCGCAGCAGGATATGGCGGCATTCGCTCCTCGTGAAGCGAAACGAGTCATGGCCGTCACGCGGCCAAAACTCTGGTTCACGTACCACTGCTATTACAAAGCGCCCGACCTGATCGGCCCTCGCGTTTCCAAAGCTCTCGGCATTCCTTATGTCATCACCGAAGCCAGCCGCGCGAAGAAACGCTTGGGCGGCCCTTGGGATTGTTTCGCTCGAGCCGCCGAAGACGCGATTGATGCCGCCAATATTCTTTTTGCAATGACCTCGTATGATCGGTTTGCGCTGGATCGGGACCGTTGCGACGGGCAAAAGATTGTTGATCTGCCGCCGTTTGTCGATACGTCCGCCATCCCCCGATTAACCCGCACATCTGATCATGTGCCCTTACGCCTGTTGACAGTCGCCATGATGCGTTCCGGGGCGAAGGTGGAATCGTACCGGCGGTTGGCGGCATCCCTTAAACACATCACACGCCCTTATGAGCTGACGATTGTCGGAGATGGCCCCGCGAGGAGTGAGGTGGAGTCTTTGTTCCCGGATGCGGCTTTCACCGGTGCCTTAGACGAGGACGGCGTTCGCGCCCAATATTCAAAAGCGGATATTTTTGTCTGGCCCGGTGTCGATGAAGCCTATGGCATGGTCTATCTTGAAGCGCAGGCGCATCGTCTGCCCGTCGTCGCAGAGGATCATCCCGGCCCGCGTTCTGTCGTGTCCGCTCCGCTGGTGCCTTCAAATAATCCTACGGCCTTCGCAGCGGCCATCGAGCGACCACAGGAAGACCCCACGGATTTCGTTCTCAAGAACCACAGCATTCAGCGGGCGGCTGACATCTTGCGCGATGCTTTGGGCCCGCTGTCATGAGAATTGGATTGATACGCCACGGCCGCACGGATTGGAATCGTGCGGGTTTATTACAAGGACGCACGGATCGCCCTCTCGAAGAAGGTGAACCCGAACGCTTGGCTGAGCTTGCTTTGCCGACACCTTGGGACATGGCGGCGATCGTCGCTAGTCCGCTCATCAGGGCATCAGAAACCGCACGCATCCTTTCTGGCACACCGCCACCAACGGACCCTCGATTAATCGAAATGAATTTCGGCGATTGGGAAGGCCGCAGCGGGAAAGACTTGCGCGCGGACCCTGAGAGCGATTTTCGCGACGTCGAATATTGGGGGTGGGAGTATCGTCCACCCAATGGAGAAAGCCCGCTTGAAGTTTGGCAGCGCGTGTCGGCTGCGCTGGATGACCTGAAGCAAGACACGCTCATCGTCTGTCATATCGTGATCATGCGGGTCATTCTTGCCAAGGCACATGGCTGGGAATTTGAAGGACACCCTCCGTTTCAAATCAAGAGGGATCGGATTTATGGCGTGACGTTCGATGGTGGAGTTTTGACCGCTGACCCGGACCCGATCCGATTGGTGGAACGATGCGCGTAGCTCTACTGGTCACTCATTTATTGGGAACAGGGCACCTGAAGCGTTCCTCGCTTTTGGCCGATGGGTTTACTCAGGCGGGCCATGAGGCGATTGTTCTGAGTGGCGGCTTTCCTGCCCCCAACGCCAGCCCCAACCTTGCCACCCTCATCCAGCTTAGCCCGGTCCGATCCGACGCCCAATTCAGCGCACTATATGGTGAGGATGGCAGCAAAATCGGTGCGGCGCTTCTCGCCCAACGCAAGATTGAAATCGGCGAGGCTCTGACCGGGTTTTCTCCTGACATACTGATTACAGAACTTTTCCCGTTTGGGCGTCGCAAGCTGGCGGCAGAATTTGAAGCGGCCATCGACGCCGCAGGTGATGCGCTGATCTACAGCTCGGTTCGCGACATTCTGCAATATCCGCGAAAAGCTGGCCGCGCCGGGGAAGCCGAGGCGCGCTTTGCAAAACACTACGACGGCGCCTTTGTGCATGGCGATAGAGCCTTAGCGCCGTTGGAGGATAGCTGGCCCGTGCCGCCCGAACTGGCAACCAAGCTGCACTACACTGGATACATTATCGAAAACCAGCGAGGCGACCACGCATCAATGGCCGGAACGGGTGAGGTCATTGTCGCCGCAGGCGGTGGCTCCGTGGGCGACACCCTCTTCGACGCTGCCGCCGATGCGGGTGATGAAACCTGGCGGTTGCTCGTGGGCGGACATGACCGTAACGACCGTATCGCTCGACTCGAGGCACGCGGCGGAGACACCAACATCGAAGCCACACGCCCAGATTTCACGGCATTGCTCGGAAACGCAGATCTCGCCGTTTTACAATGCGGGTATAACACGGCGATGGACGTGATTCAGAACGGCGTGCGCGCCCTATTTGTGCCCTTCGAAGGCGATGGCGAGACAGAACAACTGACTCGCGCCCGTGCTTTCGTTGAAAAATTCGGGTGTGGCCTCATTCGCGAGCAAGATCTGAATTCATCAAAACTCGCAGAAGAAGTCGCTCGACTGCGGCGCAGTCCCAAACCGAATTACGCTGGCGTCAGTTGTGATGGTATCGCCCAAACGATCGCACGCGCAGAAGAAGTCATACGAGGCCGGATGTGATCGACTGGACCGAATTTGACGCCGCGCTCGAACAATATCAGGGCGAATTTTGGTGGCGGGATGATGATGCCGTTGCCGATACGCCTCAACTGCAAACGCTTTTGACTCTGGCGGACGACGTGGGTGCGCCGCTGACATTAGCTGTCATCCCCGCCCATCTCGACAAGAGTCTGCCCGAAGCGATCAAGGGTCGGAATGTCACTGTTGCCGTTCACGGCTGGAGCCACACGAACCACGCGCCGGTGGACGAGAAGAAAGCCGAGTTTCGCGCACACCGTCCAGAAGACGTGCTGTTGGATGAAGCCAAGCAAGGCAAATACCGCCTCGACGAAGTCTTTGGCGCGCAATCCTTGCCCGTGTTCATTCCACCTTGGAATCGACTGGATGAAGACTTGCCGCTTGCCGATATCGGATATCGCGGAGTTTCCGTTTTTGGCCAACGCGCGTTAACGCGGAATCGCAACCTCCTCCGGTTTGATGCCCATATCGACCCGATTGATTGGCGTGGAACGCGCTCTGTCGTTGCCCCGAAAAGAATTCTCGCAAATGTGATAAAATTAATGGGTTCGAATGAACCCATCGGGTTGATGACGCATCACCTCGTCCACGATGATGCGATATGGGATTTTTTGCACGTTTTAGTAAGCCATTTGAAACAAAAAGGCGCAAAATGGACTTCCGGCATGGATTTACTGACTCGCGCATCCCAAAAAACCTCGCTAGGCTAAAGGAATGAGCCAGCCTGTTCTCAGTATTTCTGACCTTGCAATCGCCTTTGGATCACGCCGCAACTTGAACGAAGTTGTCTCCGGGGTTTCGCTTTCTTTGCACGCCGGAAAAACACTCGCACTCGTTGGAGAATCTGGGTCTGGAAAGACGCTGACCGGGCGCGCATTGATGGGCTTGCTGCCTCCGAAAGCTCGGATCACGCGCGGGAAAATTACTTACAGCAAAGACGGCACGAGCACTCAGGATTTGACCAGAGCTTCCGACCGCAAAATGCGAGCGCTCCGCGGGTCTGAAATTGGGATGATCTTTCAGGAACCCATGAGTTCTCTTTCTCCGTTCCATACGATTGGCGCACAGGTCAAAGAAGGCTTGCTGCTCCACGAAGAGAAAGACGATAGATCCGCGCGAGAGAGATGTCTGGAGGTTTTCGAAAAGGTCGGCTTCCCTGATCCTGATCGCACCTTCGATGCCTATCCGTTTGAACTGTCTGGTGGGATGCGCCAACGAGCGATGATCGCGATGGCGACGATCTGTCAGCCATCGGTTCTAATCGCGGATGAGCCAACGACCGCGTTGGATGTTACGACCCAAGCGTTGATCCTCGATTTGATCAAAATGCGTCAGGAAGACACCGGCATGGCGGTCTTGCTGATCACCCACGACCTTGGTGTCGTCTCCAACATGGCCGATACGATTACGGTACTTCGTCAAGGTCGGGTCATGGAGGCCGGAAACGCCCGCGACTTGCTCATGTCGCCGCGCCACCCCTATCTGAAACGGTTGATTGATGCCGCGCCAGAGGTAGACGTTGCCGCCGCTCACGATCCGACGCCATCGAGGGATTTGATCGTCGAAGCGCGCAACATCTCAAAAACATTTGTTTCACGCGGGCGCGGATTGTTGGGCATTGGGTCTGAAAAAATTCGAGCGTTGCGCGACGTTAATCTCAGTCTTCCGCGCGGCGAAACGGTTGCGCTGGTCGGCGAAAGCGGGTCCGGTAAATCAACCCTCGCGAATGTCGTCTTGAATGCAATTCGCCCGGACCCCGGCGCAACATTGACGTTTAACTGCAACGACACGAATACCGCGAAAAACGTCCCAACGCTATCCGGCGAGGCGCTGCTGAAGTTCCGCCGCGAAGTTCAAATCGTTTTCCAAGACCCTTATGCGTCCCTAAGCCCGCGCATGACCGTACAGGACATTCTTGCCGAGCCGCTGATCATTCACAATGTTTGCAATGCACCGGAACGCCGGGAACGTTGTGCTGATATGTTAAAACGCGTTGGGCTTAATCCGTCTCACCTCGGACGTTTCCCGCATGCATTCTCCGGCGGTCAACGGCAAAGGATTTCGATTGCCCGTGCGCTCATGCTGCAACCGAAGCTGTTGATCTGCGACGAACCGACCTCGGCATTGGATGTCTCGGTGCAGGCGCAGGTGTTAGAGCTGTTGAATGAGCTACGCGAAGAGTTCAACCTCAGCTACCTTTTTATCAGTCATGACTTAGCGGTTGTCTCGCGTCTTGCAGATGAAATCGCGGTCATGTGCCGTGGAGCGATTGTTGAGCAAGCCCCCGCACGGCAGCTATTCGAGAATCCAAGCCACCCTTACACGCGCGCTCTGATGGCCGCTGCGCCCAACCCGCACCCGGATCACAAACTTGACCTCAATGCCATTGCATTAGGTGCCGGAGCCAAGCCTGAAGAATGGCCTGCTCCCTACCGATATAACCGCGAGACCCCCGCACCGCTTTGCGAAGTTGATCCTCGCCATTTTGTCCGTATGACCGCCTGAAGGAACCTCTTATGCTTAAACGCCTAAGCATTGCGGCGCTTTTACTTACGACGCCTGCTTTTGCATTCGCCCCCATCGAGACGCCGCTATTTGCCGATAGGGTGAAGACTGGCGAAATGCCATCTGTGGCCGAGCGTGCTCCGACAGAACCGATGATCGTCGATATCGAAAGTCGCGGACGGCAAGTCGGCAGGCAAGGTGGAACGCTGCGGACTCTGATCTCGAAGGGCAAAAATATTCGCTATATGGTGGTGTGGGGATATGCACGGCTGATCGGATTTGATGAGAACTACAATCTGCAAGCCGACATTCTCGAAAGCTATGAAGAAGAGAATGATCGTATTTTCACATTCCATCTTCGCGAGGGTCATAAGTGGTCCGACGGGCATCCCTTCACGACGGAAGATTTCCGGTATTGGTGGGAAGATGTAGCCAATAACGCCGAACTCTCACCGGCCGGTCCTCCACGCTATATGCTGGCAAACGAAAAACCGCCGGTCGTCGAGATCATTGACGAATATACCATCCGGTTTAGTTGGGACGACCCGCATCCGCAGTTTTTGACTCAGCTGGCCGCCGCACGTCCGCCCTTCATCTATCGCCCAGCGCATTATATGAAAGGCTTCCACGAGGCGTATACAGACATTGAAAAGCTGCAATACCAAATCGAGGCAAAGGGTGCGCGCAACTGGGCGCAACTGCACAACAAGCTCGATAATATGTATAAGAATGACAATAAAAAACTGCCGAGCTTGCAGCCTTGGATAAATATCACCGGCAAAAAAGCGCAACGCTACGAAATGCAGCGGAACCCTTATTTTCATCGGTTCGACAAAGAGGGGCAACAGCTGCCCTATATCGACACCGTGGAAATGTCCGTCGCTGCCTCCAGCCTGTTCCCAGCCAAAGTTTCCGCAGGCGAAGTAGATCTTTTGGCCAGTGGGCTTGGCTTTCCGAGCATCCCAATCCTGAAACAAGGTGAGGCGCGAAACGACTATACCGCCCGCCTTTGGCCCACGGGTGCCGCATCGCATATCGCGCTTTATCCGAACCTGAATTATTTTGACGATGTCTGGCGCGACGTATTGCGCGACGTTCGGTTCCGGCGCGCGTTGTCGCTCGGTATTGATCGCGAGATCATAAATCGCACGCTTTATTTCGGTCTCGGCGAACACTGCGGAAATGGTGTTTTGCCGGGCAGTACCTTTTACAAATCAGATCACGCCTTTGCGTATGCGCGGTTCAATTCGCGCAAAGCGAATGACTTACTTGATGAGATTGGCTTGACGGAACGCCGAGGTGATGGCGTTCGATTATTGCCCGATGGTCGCCCCTTGGAAATTATCGTTGAGACGATGGGCGAACGCGACGAAGAGATCGACGCGCTGCAACTCGTTGGCGAGACATGGCGGGATATTGGCGTGAAACTGATCGCCCGCCCGTCAGACCGAAACATCTTACGCCAACGCGCATATTCTGGCCGCACGATGATGACGGTCGGCAAAGGGTGGGATAACGGCGTACCGTCAGCAGCAACCTCGCCCAGCGCACTTGCCCCGACACAGCAAGACACGTTGACTTGGCCAAAATGGGGTCAGTATTTCCAAACGATGGGACATGCAGGCTCTTCGCCAGACATGAAAGAAGCTGAACGCCTGCTCGATCTTTACCTTGCATGGCAGACCGGCACGTTGACCGACGGAACGAAGATTTCTCGCGAGGATGTCTGGTCTGAAATGCTGGATATCCACGCCAAGCAGCAATTCATCATCGGCGTGATCAGTCAGGCACCGCAGCCCGTCGTTGTCAGCAACAAGATGAGAAACGTCCCCGAAGAGGGTCTTTATACATGGGATCCTGGCGCGCAATTTGGCGTGCATCGCATGGACGAATTCTGGTTTGACGATTCAGAGAAAACGGCGGCATTGCAGTGATCCGATACCTCGGCAAACGCTTTCTCACGATGCTTGTCACATTGGCAATCGTCTCGGCGTTGATATTCTGGATCATCAATCTGCCGCCCGGTGACTATCTGTCCAATCAGATCATGGAACTGCGCGCACAGGGCGAAGCCGCGAGCATCGAAAAAGCCGAGTTCCTGCGACAACAATATTCGCTCGATCAACCGTTGTGGAAACAATACCTGATCTGGATCGGCGCAATGCCGGGCCCGGACGGGTATAATGGCATGTTGCAAGGGGATTTCGGGTGGTCGTTCGAATTCGATCAACCCGTCAATGAAGTCTTGGGCGATGCCCTCTGGCTGACCTGTATCGTCAATCTTGCCGCGCTGCTGTTCATCTATATTGTTTCGCTGCCGCTGGGCACGATTGCCGCTGTCAGGGCCGGAAGCTGGCTTGATTATTTCATCGCCATCATCGGGTATATCGGGCTAGCAACGCCAAATTTCTTGCTCGCGTTGATCCTTCTCTACTACGGACAAATCTATCTCGATCTGCCGATTGGCGGGCTGATGGACCCGAAATTTGAAGGCGAACCGTTGAGTTGGGCGAAGATCAAATCAGTCCTCGCGCATTTGATCGTACCGACAATCGTGATCGGAACAGCGGGCACCGCCGCGATGATCCGGCGATTGCGCGCGAACTTGCTCGACGAATTGGGCAAGCCTTATGTCGTCACCGCGAAGGCAAAAGGCCTGTCGCCGACCAAGCGCGTTGTGAAATATCCGCTGCGTGCCGCGCTAAACCCTTTTGTTGCTGATATTGGAAATTTACTGCCGTCGCTGGTCAGTGGATCGGTGTTGGTTTCGGTTGTTCTCAGCCTGCCAACGCTTGGCCCAGCGCTACTGACCGCGCTGCGGACGCAAGATCAATATCTCGCAGGGTTCATCCTGTTGTTCATATCCGCGCTTACGCTGGTTGGCATGTTGGTGTCAGATATTCTTCTCGCCATCCTTGATCCACGCATTCGGTTCGGAGGGCGCAGCGCATGAGCAATCAACCGTCGCCAACCGACCCGACCGAACGCTACGTCGATGGGACGCCTTACGATCCAGCGGCGGAGGCCGATGTCGGCGGCGCGCGCCCTGATCTGGATATGCCCACCAGCAAGCTGATCCGAAAACGCTTTTTCAAGCATAAGCTGGCGGTGATCTCGGCGATTTTTCTCGCATTTCTCTATCTGTGCGTTCCGTTCGTCGAGCTGATCGCGCCTTACGATGCCAATACGCGCGATGCGAACCATATCTATGCGCCGCCGCAAAGCGTTCACCTCTATCACGAAGACGAGTATATCGGGCCTTTCGTGTATCCGACCGTTGCAAAAGCGGACCTCGAAACGTTCCGTTGGACATATACTGAGGACCGTTCAACACCGCAAAAACTACGGTTTTTTTGTTCTGGCGAACAATATGAGTTCTGGGGTCTGTTCAAAGGCAGCTTCCATCTGGTTTGTGCGCCGGAAGACGGATCGTTCTTCTTGCTCGGTGCGGATCGTCTGGGCCGGGATGTGTTTTCCCGGCTGGTCTATGGCGCACGTCTTTCACTGACGGTTGGGCTGATTGGTATTGCGATTTCGTTGGTCATCGGCATGACCCTCGGCGGCATGGCCGGATATTTTGGTGGTCTGGTTGACAGCACGGTTCAACGCATGATCGAGGTTATCCGCAGCCTGCCAGAACTGCCGATCTGGTTAGCCCTATCCGCCGCCGTTCCCGCGACGTGGTCTCCGGTAGCGGTCTTCCTGATGATATCTATCATATTAGGATTGCTCGACTGGCCCGGTCTTGCGCGAGCGGTGAGGTCGAAGTTGTTGAGTTTGCGAGAGGAAGATTTTGTGCGTGCGGCGGAGCTGGTCGGAGCGAAACCGAGCCGTGTGATCCGTCGGCATCTGTTGCCGAACTTTATGTCGCATATCGTCGTCAGTGCTTCACTGTCGATCCCGGCAATGATCTTAGGCGAGACGGCGCTCAGCTTCCTTGGGCTTGGCCTGCGTCCCCCCGCGACGAGTTGGGGCGTGATGCTGAACGAAGCGCAAAATCTGACGGTGGTCGAGTTCTATCCGTGGGTGGCGAGCGCGATGATTCCAGTGATGCTGGTTGTGCTGGCATTCAACTTCCTCGGCGATGGGTTGCGTGATGCGATGGATCCCTATTCGTAGCCGTAAACTTTCATCACCAGCCTGTCATTCGTCACATTCCGGGCACCCTGCTACGTCATTTCAATGGGGTGCCCGGAGGACGAGAATGCGACTTTATGTTTCGATGATGAGTTTGTTGGCGCTGCTGATTGGATGCGCGGCACAGCAAGAAGGGTCGGTTGCACCGCCTGCCCTCACCCCAACGGTTTGCGGTGGACCAGATACAGGATGCACGGTTGGCGAGCGCAGCTATGCCGCCCGAACACCTGATGACTGGAACGGGACTGATCCCCTGCCCGTTCTGATCCACTTTCATGGCTGGGGACGGCAAGGCCGCACGCCCATCCGCAGTCCTCGGGTTTTCGGCGCCACGAATGAGACTGGTGTGCTGCTCCTCGCCCCTGATGGTTTGCGAAAGTCTTGGTCGTTTCAGAGTTGGGACGATAGTGACATACGATTTACCGAGGCTGTGCTGGCCGATGCGGAGCGTCGCTGGCCCATCGACCGCAGTAAGGTTTTCCTATCGGGCTATTCTTTCGGCAGCCTCATGGCGCTGGCCGTGGCGTGTGACAGTGGCGATAAATATGCGGCGGTGTTGGGGATTGGCGGCCTGATCAATTATGCCAGCCCCTCTCGCTGTGACACCGGACCAGTCAGCATCCGCAACGTACATGGCCTGAAAGATAACGTCATTGACCTGCCGACCAGAGACGACCCCGACCCGGCCCTCGGCATGTTGCCGTGGGTTGAGATCAGCGAGTGTGATCCAGCAAGGCGTACCGCTAACGACGTCGAAACCGTCGCTCCGATCCACAAATACACCGAGCATCGCTGGACGAATTGTGCGAACGGCAAAGAAGTCCAGATCGACATTCATGGCCGGGGACATTTTATTCCGAAAGGCTGGATCAAGCGGCAGTTGGAAGATTTATTGGCGCGGAGTTAGGTTCTCGTTTCGACTTCCTGAAGTCGCACATGCCATCGCGCAACGATGGCTGAGCGGTTCACTCCCCAAACAAATCCGTCTGTTCGGGCGGTGTCGGCTTGGGTTTAGCAGCCGTCTTCGCCTTGCGCTTTTTCGGTGTCGGGGCGGGGGCACCTTCGCCTGCGGTGGCAGCGACGGTTTTGCGTTCTTTGAACTCGATCGACAGAGCATCCCCTGCTGCGATGATCGCGGCATCAGCGATGATCTTACCATCATCGTCCCGCACGACAGCAAAGCCCCGATCCAAGACCCGCAAATAAGACAGTGAGTTCAGCGTGCGGGTCAGTGCATTTAACCCGTCACGTTTTCGCATCGCGATGCGCGGAGCAGCGGTGTGCAGGCGCTTTGCGCGACTCTGCGCTGCCGCTTGCGCTTCGCGAACTCGCGTATGTAGCGCGCCGGGGCGCAAAGAGGCACGGCTTGCCATGAGGGTGGATTTGGTCTGCTCCATTCTCGCCGACAATGCGCGCGGCAACCGATCCGCCACCAATCGCAACCCCTGCGCCTTTTCCCGTACAACGCTGGCGGGGCCGCGCGGCAGGCGCTCGGCGGCCAGATCGAGGCGCTGGCGTTTCTCGGCAAGGATGGCTTCAGGCTTTGGCAACACCCGCGCGCTTTGGGTCACGCGCTCTCGCGCATCACGCAAGGCGCGTTGCATCGCGCGCGACCGGCGAGCGGAGAGCATCTCGATTTGTGCCAGCAAGTCTGCGCGCACGGGGACGGCTTTTTCTGCGGCCCCTGTCGGAGTCGGCGCACGTAAGTCTGCGGCATGGTCAATCAACGTCGTATCCGTCTCGTGGCCCACCGCAGAGATCAGCGGAATCGAACATTCGGCAGCGGCGCGCACGACAATCTCTTCATTGAAGCCCCAAAGGTCTTCGAGCGACCCGCCGCCCCGCGCGACAATCAACACGTCTGGGCGAGGGATGGCACCGCCCTTGGGCAGCGCATCAAACCCACGGATGGCGGCGGCCACTTCGGGCGCGCATTTATCGCCCTGCACCGCCACCGGCCAGACCAAGACGTGACGCGGGAAACGCTCGGACAGGCGATGGAGAATATCGCGGATCACGGCCCCGGACGGCGATGTCACCACGCCAATTACCTGAGGCAGTGACGGGATCGGACGCTTTCGCTCTGCGTCAAACAACCCTTCAGCGGTCAGCGCCTTGCGCCGTGCTTCCAGCATCGCCATCAGCGCACCGGCGCCCGCTGGCTCCATCTTATCAATGACAATCTGGTATTTTGATTGTCCAGCGAAGGTCGTCAGTTTGCCGGTGACGACGACCTCTAGCCCCTCCTCCGGTTGGATTGTCAGACGCGAAGCGACGCCCTTCCACATCACCCCGTCAATAACCGCCTTATCATCTTTGAGACTGAGATAGACATGCCCGGAGCGGGGTCGCGACACGCGCCCAATCTCGGCCCGCACGCGCACGAGGCCAAAGCGGTCCTCAACCGTCCGCTTTACCGCCGCCGAGAGTTCCGAGACGGTGAGTTCCGTCTGGTTGCTGCGCGCGGGGGGCGCATCGTCTTCATCATCTTCAAACAAGCTGCTCATGCCTCTGTCATAGCGGGCGAAGTCAGGCTAAGAAAGCCCCGCGAAAACTCGGGGAGATGACGATGAAGGTTCTGGTACTGGGCGGCGGCGGGCGTGAACATGCGCTGTGTTGGGTCATCGCGAAAAGCCCTGCACTGTCGAAATTGTGGTGTGCGCCGGGAAATGCCGGGATTGCTCAGGTCGCAGAATGTGTGGATTTCGACATTCTCGACCCCGAAGTCGTTGTTTCGGTCTGCAAAGATATGGAGATTGACCTGTTGATCGTCGGGCCTGAGGCTCCGCTGGAAACCGGTGTCTCGGATGCGGCGCGGGCGGTGGGAATTGATGTCTTCGGCCCCAGCAAGGCGGCAGCGATGCTGGAGACCTCGAAAACCTTCACCAAACAGGTCTGCGATGCGTGCGGCGCGCCGACCGCGAAATACGCCAGCTTTGACGATGCGGAGGCCGCAAAAACTTACATTCGAGCCGAGGGCGCACCGATTGTCGTCAAGGCGGATGGCCTCGCAGCCGGGAAAGGGGTCGTCGTTGCCAGCAGCGAGGACGAAGCGCTCGAAGCCGTGGATCGCATCTTTGACGGGCCGGGGGGCGGTTCGGTCGTGATCGAAGAGATGATGGAGGGCGAGGAGGCCTCTTTCTTTGTGCTGACCGATGGCACCAACATCATTCCGCTCGCCGGGGCGCAGGACCATAAACGCGCCCGCGACGGCGACAGAGGCCCCAATACCGGCGGCATGGGCGCGTATTCCCCCGCGCCTGCGTTCACGCCTGAGCTGCAAGCCCGCGCCACCGAAGAAATCGCCAAGCCGATCCTCGCCGAGATGGCCAAGCGCGGCACCCCCTATTCCGGTGTTCTTTATGTCGGGCTGATGTTGACCGATGAGGGACCGAAGCTGGTCGAGATCAACGCCCGATTTGGCGACCCGGAATGTCAGTGTATCCTGCCGCGTCTGAAAACTGACCTGCTGCCCGTCTTGAGCGCCTGTGCCAAGGGCGATGTCAGCGGCGTATCACTCGATTGGTCGGATGAAAGCTGTCTCACCGTCGTCATGGCCGCAAAGGGCTATCCGGGGTCATATGAGAAAGACACCGTCATCGGGTTCGTCGAACGCGCGAACGACATTGAGGGCGTCGAGGTCTTTCATGCCGGAACCCGGATGGAGAAGACGGTTCTCGTCTCCGCCGGAGGGCGCGTGTTGGGCATTACTGCACTGGGCCGCGATGTAGAACAAGCCCGCAACCGCGCCTATGACGCCGCGAGCCAGATCGAATGGGATGACGGGTTTTACCGCTCGGATATTGGCTGGCGGGCGCTTT
>CAZJWF010000031.1:0-29989 GCA_964549375.1 uncultured Neomegalonema sp. | reverse complement strand
TCCGGGTAGACTGCTAGAAGCGGCGAGCAATCGTCGCCCGAGAGGAATGACCGTCCAGGCGCTTCGGCGCTGGACAGAACCCGGCTTACAGGCCTTCCGACACCGAGCGCCTATGATTTCGAATGCGCCGAAATGCGGTATTACGGCTGACTTTGGCGGCGATAGAGAGTGCCTCTTTGTCGGCTGACCGCGTTCTTTGGGGCAAGAGGCGCCGCCGCTTGCAGCGTCTCTTGCGATAACAGACGGATTTAAAACTTCAGCTCAAGGTTCAACGAAGCGACCGCGTCAGGCGTCTCATCACCTAAGCCGAACAATACCGCGAAGCGCGGTTCCAGAATCCGCCCTCTGCCGACGTCGAACTCAGTAAAAATCGCTGGACCAATGAAATGAGAATCTTCGCTCTCGCCCTCAAAGGCGTTCTCGATTTCACCAAAATATTCGAAACCGACGCTGATGTTTTCAGAAACAGGAACGCTCGCTTGCAAAGCAAAAGCTAAGCCCAATTCCTCATCATCTTCGAAAGGGATTTCCAACAGAAAATTTCCAACGGTCTCGACAGGACCAAATGCGACTTCGGCAATCGGCCCGACTTCAACAGCACCAGATCCGATCCCACCTTCATTTGGGACTTCAAGCGCTGCAAAAAGTCCAACGGCCTCAAGTGCGACGAACCCATGCTCACTGTGGTCATGACTGTGGCCCGCGCCGTGACCTTCACCAAAAGGCAGGAGAAAAACATTTTCCCATTCGAACCCTTCAAATTCGCCGCCTTCGTTCTCCGGATTGGCAATCTCAATCGCAGCCGTGGTTTTCCACCAGCTCGTCGGCGAGTATGCGAAGGCAATCTCATGTCCCGACCTCTCCTCGCCGTCTTCAACATCATCGAGGACGACGCCATTCAGTATTTCGAGCTCAAACCCGCCCTCAACTACGTCAGGGTGAATGACTTCGAAAACCTGCGCCTTCCCAGGCGTTGAAATGAGCGTGACGGCGAAAAAAGCCGCAAGAATAGCCCCATGCTTGTGCATAGTTTATCTCCGATTGGATTGTGGGAAAGAGAGTGAAAGTCGCGCGCGCTTGTCTTAGTCGCGGTCTCAGGAAGTCATCGCGCGGTGTCTTTTTTGATGTTCGCTTAGTTCCTAACCCTGATGTTGGCTATGGGGGATTTGCGATCAACGTCATATCGAACGCTCCCTTTACGGCTGATCAGTTGGATCAAAAGTTGCCGAGCGTTCGGGAAAGTCTCGAAGTAGGGTAAACGTAATTCGGAGGCCTGATCGGGATCGGCACAACCCAGTTGATACGTAGCAAAAAACTCGGTGTGATTTTCGGTGCTACCGTCGGATGCCTCTTCGCTGAATAGGTCGACCTTCGCGCGCTCCAGATCGCAACCGGCGGAACTTGGAATGGTGAAAACCCGATCAGAGTCGCGGAGTACCGCTTTCGCTTTTTCAATCGCGTCTCGATCTGCTGCGTTCTTCGCGGGGTGTTCGAAGCCAACGATATCGGCGCCCGGAGCCTCAAGCTCGATAACAATCAGCTTGCCTTCGATTGCGATATTCAACGTTCCCTTGCCGTGTTCGTGGCTGCCAACATGCCGGGATTGTCCCACAGCATTTTGGGTGAAAAGCAAGAAAGCGAGCGCAAGAAACAGTGAAATGCGGTGCATGAGGCGTCCCTATCCGGTGAAGACGGTCGAATCGAAAATGCTATAATGTAACGTTATGAAAAATGTTATATTATAACAATAGAGATTTTGAACGCCGCACAGAGATGCGGCTCCGGCTTTAGGCAACGATTGAAACGACGGCAAAGCAGGATGAAGGTCGCCTCTCTCTCCCGGCGGCTCCGCGTCATGGGCGGACATGGGCCGGGATTGGTTGCGGGTGGGAATTCCGATGAAACGGGTCGGTCACGTCATCGGAATGCGAAAACGGAGTGCCGATTTTTGGCTCGCGCTGCGTAGATCATCGCTTGATTCGTATTGTCGGCGCGTATGTTCTATTTTTGTGCAAATATTGAGGCGGTTAGTTTGAGGTGGTCCCGCGACAACTTGTCTTTTTCTGTCCCAAGCGTCTCAGACTCATAAATCCAATGGAATTTTCTACACATCTATATGTAGGTGCATTTTATGAGCACGTTTCGTAGATTTAGTGTCTGCAGTAAAAAAATGATCTTTAAAACGCCGCTGGCGCATTAAAGTTCCCGCTTTGAAGTCATTTTTGACCAAAAAAGACCATTGACGACCATAAACACCCATGACACACATACCTGTGAGGAGAGGCAGTGGCTGCACACGAAGCAATAAAACAGATAAAATACTGAGGCAGGTTTCGTACAGCGGCAAATACAGACATTGTTTGATCCTCTAATAAACAAGTCGATCCGAGCGAAGTTGAGTAAAGAATACAGGCTTTACTAAGAAAACGAACAAGACATCGGACGAGGCAGGCGGCGGGATGCGTTGTACGTATTCCGCCAGTCTCGGTTAAGCGCCGAAGTCAGACGTTTCAATAGTCCCTTATTCCCTCACATGGCGCTTGCGATCAAGATGCTGGACGGGTGAATGGCTCTGTTTCTTTCGAGAAGCGTCCATAAGGTAGACAAAAAAGGCCGGGTTTCCGTGCCTTCTGGTTTCCGCACGGCATTGGGTGATGAGCTGGCGCACGGCTTGGCGCTGAACATGCCCATCGTTGGATTTACCTGCATCGAAGCGTTGCCGTACTCTAAAATCGAAGAGCGCATGGCGGTTCTGGATGATTTGCCGGTCGACGAGGCCGAGGCGATGTCGCTTGCCCACCAGATGCTCGGCACGCTGGCGCATGTTACCTTTGACGGCGAGGGCCGGATCGTTTTGCCCGACTATCTTATGGAGTATGCCGGGATCACCGACAGCGCCACATTCGTCGGCCTCGGTCGAACCTTCCAGATTTGGGAGGCCGAGGCATTGGCGGCGCATGACGTGACCACGCGCACCATTGCCCGCGACAATATCAAGATGATGCGCCGCGCTAAACCTGCATCGGAGAGCGAAGCGTGACCCCGGAAGCGAGGGCGGCAGCGGACGCCGCGCTCGTGCAGGCGACGTCGCATCATATTCCCGTGCTATGCGCCGAAGTGGTCGAGGCGCTGGATCCCTCAGATGGCGATATCATTCTCGATGGAACTTTCGGCGCGGGTGGCTATTCGCGTGCGCTGCTGGATGCTGCCGATTGCCATGTGATTGGCCTTGACCGCGACCCCGATGCACTCGCCGAAGCTGCGCTTTGGACGCAACTATATGACGGGCGGCTGTCACTCGTGCAATCGACGTTTGGCACGATGGAGAGCGCCGTGGCCGACGATCCGCCCTTGGCAGGCGTCGTGTTGGACATCGGTGTCTCATCCATGCAACTCGACCGCGCACGGAGGGGTTTTTCCTTTCTCCGCGACGGACCGCTTGATATGCGAATGGCGCAAGACGGCCCCTCCGCAGCCGATATCGTCAATTCAGCAGATGAGAGCGCTTTGGCAGATATTTTTTTCCAATATGGAGAAGAGAGACGCTCTCGCGCTTTGGCGCGTGCGGTGGTTCAGGCCCGCAAATCCGAAAGTATTGAGACAACCGGGATGTTGGCGGCGATTATTGAACAAGCGTCCCCGGCGAAACGCACGGGTCAGCCACATCCAGCAACGCGAGTATTTCAGGCGCTCCGCATCGCGGTAAATGACGAACTGGGCGAGTTGGCTCGGGGTCTTGCGGCGGCCGAGAAGCTGCTCGGCGAGGGAGGACGTCTCGTCGTTGTGACGTTCCACTCGCTTGAGGACCGCGTTGTAAAACGCTTTTTTCAACAGCGGAGCAGGCAAGGCGGTGCAGGCGTGTCGCGGCATGTCCCCGATGCACCCGATGCGCCGGAACCGAGTTTTGAGATGCTATCTCGCAAAGCAATCGCAGCGGGACCAGAAGAGTTAGAAGTCAATCCTCGCGCCCGCTCCGCCAAACTGCGGGCGGGTCGCCGCACATCGGCCCCCGCTCATTTTGCAGAGATGAAAGGGCTGGGCTTGCCCGGATTGGTGATGTCGGGAGGCGGTTTATGATCGGTTCATTCTTGCGGCTCGTCACAGTGCTCGCGGCTTTTGCCGTGGTGCTTTCGGCGGCAATGCTCTACCGCGTCAAGACCGAAACGCGAGAGCTAAAAGCTGAAATTCGTGCGCTCGACCGGGAGGGCGACAAGGTCCGCGAACGCATCGCGGCGCTTGATACCGAATGGGCATATCTCAATTCGCCGGTTTATCTGTCCGAGATGGTGCGCCGACACTCTGACCTTCTCAACCTTGTAGAGCGCCATCCTGATAATTTCGCGCATCTGGTCGAAATTCCCCCGCGCGGGGCTTTGGTGTTTGGAGAGGATGAATGAAGCCACTCTTTAAACCCGCGCCCTTTGCTCAACGCGCCGATGATATCGAGATCGAACCTCCGGTTCGGGCGCGTAAACCGGCTTCGCATCGCGGTCGCATGCGGTTTGCGGCGGGCATGTTTATCGTGGCCTTTGCCGCGCTTGGTTGGCGCATGTCGGCAATTGCGCTTGATCGAGATCCCCCGAAACAGGCCGTTCGAACGGCGGGAGTTGAACCGGTCCAACGGCGCGCGCCATTGCTCGACCGAGAAGGGCGGTTGCTCGCGTCAACTTTGCAAACTTGGGAAGTCTACGTTCATCCGCGCGAAACGCTCTCTTCCGGCGGGGCAAATGCCGAAGATCTTAACGCGCTGGGCAAAATCTTCCCCGGCCTCGACCTCATTGACCTTCGGCGAAATCTGAACGAGGGCAAACGCAAGTTTATCTGGATTGCAAGAAAAGCCTCAGCAGATCAATGGCGCCGTGCGCGTGATCTCGGTGTGGTTGGCGTTTACGCGAAACCTCGCGAAGACCGAGTCTATCCTGCGGGGCGCATCGTTTCGCACATCGTTGGCGGAGTGGATGTTGATAACATCGGTGTTGCTGGCGTCGAGGCGGGACTGAACGACCGTATCGGTGGCCCGGATAACCTTGGAAAGCCGCTGAAGCTTGCTGTTGACCTGCGGGTACAGACGGCTTTGCGCCGTACTTTGTCCGAGGCGAAATCGCAATTCGCCGCGCCTGGTGCGCTGGGTCTGGTCATGAAAATCCGCACCGGCGAGATGTTGGCGATGACGTCCTTGCCGGACTTTGACCCGAACGATCGCCCGGCGGCACCGGCGACGTTTTTGCAACAAGCACGCAGCCCGATTTTTAACAAAGTCACGCAAGGCGCATTTGAGCTTGGCTCGATCTTCAAGCTTCTCACCACGGCAATGGCGCTCGAATCTCGTGTAGCAAATCTCGACACGCCGGTCGATGCGACCCATCCGATCCGTCGCGGTGGATTTACGATCTCGGATTACAAGGGCAAAGGCCGTTGGATGACCATGCGCGAGATGGTGCGCTACTCTTCCAATATTGCGGCGGTCCGTGTCGGCGAGCTAATTGGTGCTGAGCAGCAGGAAGCGTATTTTAAACGGTTTGGTGTCCACGGAAAAGTAAATCTGATAGGCGCACCTTCCGGCGAATTGAGCCGCGCCCAACTGCCTCGCCAATGGGGGTCGTCTGAGTCCGCAACGGTGAGTTATGGCCACGGAATTTCTGTATCGCCGCTACACCTCGCTACGGCTTTGGCGTCGATTTCCAATGACGGATGCCGTGTGACGCCGACGTTGCTCAAGGTCGAGACAGCGCCCACCGCTTGCGACCGCATCGTGTCGTCGGATACGTCCGAAAAAATACGTGGATTAATGCGTCTCGTCGCGGAGAAAAGCTCAGGCCGCAACGCCAACATTCCCGGCTACGAAATCGGCGGCAAGACGGGCACGGCCTATCAAGTGAAACCCACCGGGGGATACAACACGAATAAGCGGTTCAATTCTTTTGTGGCGTTATGGCCAACATCAGACCCGCAATACATCATGCTGATTTCGCTCGATGACCCCAAGCTGCTTGACGGCACTCGTCGGTTGCCGCTGGCCGGTCATACGGCGGCTCCAACAGCGGGCCGCGCGTTGGAACGTATCGCGCCGCTACTTGGCATGGTGCCGAAGGACCGGTTCCCCTCAGTGGCGAGTACCGACGAAGCGAACGGAGATGATGAGGGATGAGTAAAACCGCTTCCAGTTTGGGTTTGCTTGACGGCGCGACGGTCTTGGGCCCGCCCCTGGATTCGAACGCGGAAGTCACGGGTCTGACCGTCGACAGCCGCGAAGTCAAAGCAGGAAACGTTTTTGTTGCCGCCAAAGGGACTAATCTCGATGGAGCAGACTTCATTCAATTTGCCGCACGGATGCACGCGCTTGCTGCGGTCTGTACGTTAGAGGGCGCGGTGACGGCACTGGAAACCGGGGCCGCGCCCCTGCCATTGATCGTTGTTGATGATCCCCGCCACACCCTCGCGATTGCGGTTTCACGGTTTGTCGATGCACAGCCGGAGAAGATCGCCGCGATTACGGGCACCAGTGGCAAGACCTCGACGGCAGATTTTCTGCGCCAGATTTGGGAACTCATCGGCGAGCAAGCCGCCAGCTTTGGGACAACAGGTGTCAAGGCACCGGGGCTTGATCTACCCGGCGGTCTGACAACGCCCGACACCGTGGCCTTGCACACATTGCTCGCAAAACTGAAAGAGCAAGGCGCAACTCATGCGGCGATGGAGGCATCATCTCACGGCCTCGATCAGCGGCGGCTTGACGGGGTCAAAATTGCGGCCTCGGCATTGACGAATGTTGCCCGTGATCACATGGACTATCACCCAACTTCGGCACATTATGCGTCGGCAAAGCTGCGTCTTTTCTCCGATCTCACACCGACAGGGGCGCCCGTTGTCGCCAATGCCGACGACCTCGTTTTCCCGCTTATGGCTCAAATCGCCCGCGCCCGCGATCTCGATCTTATTCCAGTGGGCGAAGGCGAGGCGGCGGCCTCCGGTATCCGAATTCTTGCCCGGCGTTTTGACGGGGCGGGGCAGACCGTTGAGATAGAATGGGGCGAAAAGTATAACGTCCGCTTGCCTCTTGTCGGTGCATTTCAGGTGCGCAATGTTCTAATGGCTGCGGGATTGGCGGTGTGCTGCGGCGCGGATAAAGCTGCTGTCCTTGCTTCGTTACCAAATCTCAAAGGCGTGCGAGGGCGCATGGAACTGGTCGCCCGCCGCAAGAACGGCGCGACCGTCTATGTCGATTATGCACATAAACCTGATGCCCTCATTGCGGTGCTGCGCGGGGCGCGGCCTCATGTCGAAAAGCGCCTGCATGTTCTGTTTGGTGCGGGCGGCGATCGTGATGCTGGAAAGCGCTCGCTGATGGGGCAGGCGGCGGCGGAACATGCCGACGTGGTGATCGTCACGGACGACAATCCCCGCTCCGAAGATCCCGCCACGATCCGTAAGGCGATTATGGAGGCGGCACCCGACGCTATCGAGATCCCTGATCGGGCTGAAGCCATCTTACGCGCCATTGATGCCCTCGAAACCGGCGATGTTCTGTTGATCGCTGGCAAAGGGCATGAGACCGGACAGATCGTCGGCGACGACGTTATTCCCTTTGATGATGCCGAACAAGCGCGTGCTGCGATCATCGTCCTCAACACGGATGAAGACGAGTTGGCTGCAATGCTGAAGGGGGAACTCTGATGCTCTGGTCTCGCAACGCACTGGTGGCCGCAACCAAAGGCGAGGCTGTTGGCGATTGGGATGCCGTTTCCGGCGTGTCGATTGATACCCGCACCCTCAAACCCGGCGATTTGTTTGTTGCGCTGAAAGATCAACGTGACGGCCATGAATTCGTTGATGCGGCTTTGGAGGTTGGGGCCGCCGCGGCTCTCGTCTCGCGTCCGCAAGAGTGCCCTGCTGATGCTCCGCTTCTCAATGTGGAAGACCCACTTTTTGCCTTGGAAATGCTTGCCGAAGCTTCACGCAGTCGGGCGGGCGAAGTTTCCGCGATTGCGGTGACGGGATCGGTCGGCAAAACCTCTGTCAAAGAAGCCTTGCGCTCTGTATTGTCAGAGCAAGCCTCGACCCATGCGTCGGAAAAATCCTACAATAACCACTGGGGTGTGCCGCTGACCCTTGCTCGAATGCCGCAAGCCACTCGGTTTGGCGTTTTCGAAATCGGAATGAACCATCTCGGCGAAATCACACCACTGACCCAGATGGTGCGCCCGCATGTGGCGATTGTAACAACCGTTGTGCCCGCGCACTTGGGCAACTTCAACGACGAGTCCGAAATTGCTGAAGCAAAGGCCGAAATCTTCAAAGGTCTGGTGCCGGGCGGAACAGCATTGATCAACCGGGATAACCCGTGGTTCGACCTCCTCTCTGAACGCGCGAACGCTCTTGGGGCGGAGGTGAAGACCTTCGGCGCACATCCCGACGCAAATATCCGTCTCGTCACGCTCAAACAACAAGCGACGACTGCGACGGTCGAGGCCGATGTCATGGGCCAACCCGTTATGTATCGGCTTAATGCCCCCGGAAAGCATCATGCGCTCAACAGCCTGGCGGTCTTGGGCGGCGCGACTCTTGCCGGAGCAGACCTTGCCCGCGCGGCGCTCAGCCTTAAGAATTGGCATCCCGGTGAAGGTCGCGGCTCACGTAAAGACATTCGGACCGACCCCATTGACCCGGCCTCGTCTTTCTTGCTCATCGACGAAAGCTACAATGCGAATCCGGCATCCGTGCGCGCAGCGCTGGAAACCTTGGGACTGGCCGAGCCGGGCCTTGACGCGACCGGACGCACGGGCCGCCGCATCGCGGTAATCGGCGATATGCTCGAACTTGGTCCTCGCGCCGATGAACTTCATGCCAACCTCGCAGCGGCACCAGAGATGGCAAACATTGATCAGGTTTTTGCTTGCGGACCACATTCCCGTGCGCTTTACGACGCGCTACCGCCAAACAAACGCGGTGAATGGGCCGAGGATTCGTCTCAGCTCGCGCCTCTTGTCTGCGAAGCGGTTCGCGCGGGCGATGCTCTGATTGTCAAAGGTTCACTCGGCTCGCGTATGGCCACGATCGTCGAAAGTTTGAATACCTCTTGCGTGCGCCGCAAGCGCGCCTGAGGAAAAGGAATGAACGCCCCATGCTCTACCATTTCCTGACTCCTCTTGCAGACAGCTTCGGCGGCTTCAACGTCTTTCGCTACATCACGCTGCGAACGGGCGGGGCGTTAATGACCTCGCTGTTTTTGTTCTTCATCTTCGGGCGTCCGGTGATTGACTGGCTTCGCAGTAAGCAGGGCAAAGGCCAACCGATCCGCGATGATGGCCCCGCGCGTCACATCATCGAAAAGGCTGGTACGCCAACGATGGGCGGCGTCATGATCCTTGGTGCGATTACGATTTCTTGCATACTCTGGGGGCGGTTTGATCAGGGCTTTTTGTGGATCGTCGTTCTAACCATGCTGGGCTTCGGCGCGATTGGCTTTTGGGATGACTATCTGAAAGTTGCCAAGAAAAATACGAAGGGCGCGCCGGGAAAAATCCGAATGCTGCTGGGTATGCTTCTCGCGCTTAGTGCTGCGATTTGGGCGACGTATCTAACACCTGAACCCCTGCAGCAAAAACTCGCACTTCCTTTCTTTAAGGAGACGTTGCTCGATTTTGGAATCCTGTTCTTCCCCTTCGCAATGATCGTCATTGTTGGGGCGGCTAATTCTGTCAACTTAACCGATGGCCTTGATGGATTGGCGATTGTGCCCGTGATGATCGCGGCGCTGTCCTTTGCGCTCATTGCCTATTTCGTCGGCAACGCAAAGTTTTCCGAATACCTGCAAATCCATTACGTGCCGGGCACCGGAGAAATTGCAGTCTTTGTCGGAGCGCTCGTGGGCGCAGGACTAGGCTTTTTGTGGTTCAACGCACCGCCTGCGATGGTGTTCATGGGTGATACCGGCAGCCTCGCCCTTGGCGGCGCGCTCGGTGCCATCGGAGTCGTGACCAAACACGAGCTGGTGCTGGCGATTATCGGTGGCCTCTTCGTAATGGAGACCCTCAGCGTCATTGTTCAAGTGGCCAGCTTTAAAATGACCGGCAAGCGGGTTTTTCGCATGGCTCCGATTCACCACCATTTCGAACAAAAGGGTTGGCAGGAATCGACCATCGTCATTCGCTTCTGGATTATCTCAGTCATCCTCGCGCTGATTGGTCTCGCAACGCTGAAACTTCGGTGAACAAGTGATCGTCGTTCAGGCATATGCGGGACAACGCGTCGGCGTCCTCGGGATGGGCCGCTCTGGTCTTGCGGCGGCGGCGGCGCTGGAGGCGGGCGGCGCAACACCGATTTGCTGGGATGACAACGAAAGCGGGCAAGAGGCCGCGCGCGGCGCAGGCTTTGCCGTCGAAGATCTCAACCGCGAAAAACCGTTTGAAGAGATGGCTACGCTGATCGTTTCGCCAGGCATTCCTCATCTTTACCCCGCTCCTCATCCGGCGGTCGGGCGTGCATGGAATGCGAGAGTGCCGGTCGAAAACGACATCGGCCTTTTCTTTCAAGAGATGTTCGCGTGGGAACCGGCAATGGACGATGACGGCGACGGCAATCCTGTCGTGATCGCCATCACCGGCTCGAACGGTAAGTCCACCTGCACCGCCCTGATCCACCACGTCCTGAAAGAAGCGGGTCGCGAGGTTCAGCTCGGTGGCAACATCGGTGTCGGCGCGTTAAGCCTCACTTACCCCCGTGCCCGCGAAGTTATTGTTCTGGAATTGTCGAGCTATCAAACCGATCTCGCGCGACATCTAACCCCTGATATTGCCGTGTTCCTCAATCTCTCGGATGATCATCTTGACCGTCATGCCGGGCGAGGCGGGTATTTCGCTGCCAAGCAACGCCTGTTCCGCAATGGTCCGAAATCCGTGATTGGCGTCGATGAAACCGAAGGCAAAGCCCTCGCCAACTCATTGCGCGGTATCGCCGAAACCGTTCTTCCGATTTCGGCGACTTCCAATCTGAAAAATGAAGACTGGTCGGTCTTCTTCCGCAAGAAACACATCGTCGAGCACAAGGGGGGTAAACAAGTCGCCTCCTTTGACATGCGAGAAGCTCCGGCTTTGCGCGGCACGCATAATGCACAGAACGCGGCGGCGGCGTTTGCTGCGTGCCGCTTTCTGGGTCTCGGTCCCCGTCAGATCGAACCGGGTCTACGCAGCTTTCCGGGTCTCGCGCATCGGTTAGAACAGGTTAGTGAGATCAACGGCGTGCGTTACGTCAACGACTCCAAGGCTACCAACGCTGATGCCGCTGAAAAAGCTTTGCTGTCTTTTGAGAACATTCGATGGATCGCGGGCGGGAAACCGAAAGATGGCGGCATCGTCTCCCTGTTACCGCTGATGGACCGGGTCGAAAAAACCTATTTGATTGGCGAAGCGGCGGGTGCCTTCGCCGAACAACTCGGCCCAAACTCCTACGTCAATGCAGAGACGATTGATCAGGCTGTCGCGATGGCCCGCGCCGACGCACGCGAAGGGGATACAATCCTCCTTGCGCCTGCCTGTGCCAGCTTTGATCAATTCCCCAACTTCGAAGCCAGAGGTGATGCCTTCCGCACCGCCGTTAAGCGTCTGAAAGAGGAGCGCACAGCATGACCGCGCTGATTTTTGATCATCGGCCCCGTTTAACGTGGGGCGGTGTGCGCCAGTGGTGGACGTCCGTGGATCGGCCCTTGCTCGCCTGCGCGCTCTTTCTGATCGCATTGGGGATCGTTCTTAATTTCGCAACCAGCCCGGCATTGGCGGCGCGCAATGGCGTTGCGCCGTTCTACTACGTCACTCGTCAAATTATCTTTGCGGTGCCAGCAGTAGGGTTGATGATTGGCCTGTCGATGGCTTCGCCCAAAGTGATCAGACGGTTTGGCGTAGTTTTGTTTTGCGTCACCATCGCGTTGCTAATGCTGGTTTTGCTGATTGGGGCCAGCCGCAATGGTTCGCAGCGCTGGTTGTCCTTTGTCTTCTTTTCATTGCAACCGTCAGAGCTGGCTAAGCCCGCCCTGATTGCGGTGGCGGCTTGGATGTTCTCGGTCAAGGATGAACCGAATGCGCCGCCGGGGGCGATGGTGGCCGCAGGATGCCTCGCGCTCACGGCTTTTCTCGTGGCACTGCAACCCGATTACAGCCAAACGGCCTTGATCTGTGTGGTTTGGGGAATCGTCTTTTTCTTATCGGGAGCATCGATTATTTGGGCGGCCTCTGGCGGGTTGCTTGCGATTGGTGGCGGTGCGATTGCCTATGCGACCTCGCCCTATGTCGCCGAGCGTCTGCGCCTGATGGTCGATCTGGACTCCCAAAGTGGCTATCAGATGCGAAAGACCGTTGCCGCGATCCGCGAGGGCGGTTTGTGGGGAACGGGTCCGGGCGAGGGCGTCGAAAAGCTTGGCCTGCCCGACGCTCATTCTGATTTCATCATCGCGGTCGCTGCCGAAGAATACGGCCTGATCCTCACGCTCCTGATCGTTGCGGTTTATGCCTTTGTTGTTGCGCGCGGAATGTTGTTTGCGGCTAATCTCAAATCTGTTTTTGCGCGGTTGGCGGTCAGCGGTGCTTCGGCTTTGATTGGCTTGCAAGCCTTCATCCATATCGGTGTGTCAGCGCGCTTGTTACCTCCGACCGGAATGACGCTGCCTTTGGTCAGCTATGGTGGGTCCAGCCTGATGGCAATGGGCATCGTCTTTGGCATGTTACTCGGCCTGACCCGCTTGGATATGGAACGTCTGCGGTGAGCAAGTTTGCTGTTCTCGCTGCGGGGGGTACAGGCGGACATATGTTTCCGGCGCAATCGCTTGCCGAAGAACTGTTGCGGCGCGGCTGGCGCGTGGCATTGGCCACGGATAAGCGCGGCCTGACTTATGCGGATGGCTTCCCAGAGGCGGTTGAGCGCCGCGCGCTTAAGGCGGCAACGCCTGCACGCGGCGGCTTGCTGGCGAAAATCGCTGCCCCGCTGGCCTTGATGAGCGGTACGTTCGAAGCGGTCAGTTGGTTCAAGGCGGACAGCCCTGATGCCGTTATTGGCTTTGGCGGTTATCCGGCGGCTCCGGCGACGGCGGCGGCCATTCGTCTATCGCTGCCCCGCATCATCCACGAACAAAATGCTGTGCTTGGACGGGCCAATAAGTTGTTCGTCAAACGCGTTGATGTGCTGGCCTGCGGCATCGGAAAGCCAGAGAACACGCCGTCCGGGGTTGAGACCATCCTCATCGGCAATCCCATCCGCGATACAGTCGCTTCGCTGGCTGATCTGCCCTATGCACCAATTGCCGAAGGACCGATAAAGCTGTTGGTTTTTGGCGGCTCCCAAGGCTCAAAGGCGTTGTCTGATACACTCCCCGGCGCACTTGCTGCGCTTCCAGACACGACCCGTCGCCGCTTTCACGTAACGCTTCAGGTACGCGAAGCCGGTTTGGAGGCGGCAAAAGCTCAACTCGTAGCGGCTAAGATTCAGGCAGATGTCGCCCCGTTTTTCAATGATTTACCGCAGCGTATTTCAGATGCTCATTTGGTCATCGCCCGTGCGGGCGCGTCCACTTGTGCTGAACTCACCGCGCTGGGTCGCCCTTCGATCCTGATTCCCTTGCCCAGTGCAATGGGCGACCACCAAACCGCGAATGCGCGTTCACTCGAACAAGCGGGAGGCGCGATTTTGCTACCCGAAGCCACCATGACCGAACAGGGAGTGATGGCCCTCATTGGCTCACTGTTGAACGATTCGGCAAAGCTGTCGCAGATGGCGGCAGGCGCGAAAACACTCGGCCGCCCAAACGCGGCAACAGACCTTGCGAATCTGGTCGAAAAATATGCGGCATGTTGAATGATAAAAGCGTTGCGAAAATAAGGGATCAGCGGACGCCGTCAGGCCACAATGACCACACCGCTCGCGGACGTTAACCGCTCGTTTACCTTCCGCGGCGACCGTCTTAAATAAGCGAGACCCCGTCGCGCCTCACTCCTGCCGCAAGACTCTTGCACAATCGCGCGGAAACGCTCACAACGAGATCGTAACGCGCGTCGTCAGAATGCGCGGCGGAGAACGGAGCAGAGCATGACAGGCATCCCTTTCGATATGGGTCCGATTCATTTTATCGGCATCGGCGGCATTGGCATGAGCGGCATAGCCGAAGTCATGCTGAACCTCGGCTATAAGGTCCAAGGCTCGGACCAGCGCGAGAGTGCGATTGTCCAACGCCTTCGCTCGATGGGCGCAACGGTCCATATCGGCCATGCACCAGAGAACGTGTCTGGGGCCAGTGTCATCGTCGTCTCTTCCGCCATCAAAGACGAAAATGTCGAGCTTGCAGCCGCGCGCGGTAATCGTTTGCCCGTCGTGCGCCGCGCTGAGATGCTCGCGGAACTCATGCGCCTCAAGCTAAATGTCGCGGTGGCCGGAACTCACGGAAAAACTACAACGACCTCGCTTGTCGCCACGCTGCTCGATGCCGGGGGTATCGACCCGACGGTCATCAATGGCGGCATTATCCAATCCTACGGCTCCAATGCCCGCAAGGGCGAGGGCGAGTGGATGGTCGTCGAGGCCGATGAAAGCGACGGCACGTTCGTCAAGCTGCCCGCAACGATTGGCATCATCACCAATATCGACCCCGAACACATGGAGCATTACGGCAGCTTTGATAACCTGCGCGCTGCGTTCTTGCGCTTTGTCGAGAATATTCCGTTCTACGGGGCTGCGGTCTGCTGCATCGACCATCCCGAAGTGCAAGCCCTGATCGGGCGGGTCAAAGACCGTAAAATCATCACGTATGGTTTTAGCCCACAAGCGGATATCCGCGTGGTCAACCTGCGCTACGAGCTTGGCACCGCGCGTTTTGATGTGGAGTTTCGAAACGGCACGATCCGCTTGGTTGAAGGATTCAGCCTTCCCATCCCCGGCGACCACAACGTCTTGAATGCACTGGCGGCCATTGGTGTGGCGCGTCAGCTTGGGATCGGTGACGAAGTGATCCGCGATGGTCTGGCCGGGTTCTCAGGCGTCAAGCGTCGCTTTACCCATGTCGGTGACTGGAACGGTATCCGTATCATCGACGACTACGGCCATCACCCCGTCGAGATCGCGGCGGTGCTCAAGGCGGCGCGGGCCTCGACACAGGGGCGGATTATCGCCGTACATCAACCGCACAGGTTCACGCGCCTGTCGCACTTGTTCGAAGATTTTTGCAACTGCTTCAACGACGCTGATGTTGCAGTGATTGCCGATGTTTATACCGCCGGAGAAGATCCCATCGAGGGCGCAGATCGCGACTCGCTGGTGGCGGGCCTGACGGAACGCGGCCACCGCCGCGCGCTGTCCATCGACGGCCCCGAAGATCTTCCCGCCCTGATCGCCGCCGAGGCGCAACCGGGTGATATGGTCGTCTGTCTTGGCGCAGGGTCGATCACGACATGGGCGAACGAATTGGCGGAGGCGCTGGGAAAGCATGAGCGCGCAGCTTAGCGTGCTTCCTTCCTGATCGCGACTGATCTATGCGATTGCTGATGATGACTTAAATCGTCGCGCAATGTCGTTTTCTTAATCGGGACTAGGGATGACCGTGGACGATTGGAACGGACGCTTGCTCGAGAGCAAACCGCTCGCACCTTACACGTGGTTCCGTGTCGGCGGTCCGGCGCAGCGGCTTGCAACGCCTTACGATGAAACGGCGCTTTCCGAACTGCTCCGCGTGACAGATGGCCCTGTCCTAGCGATTGGGGTTGGTTCGAACCTGTTGGTTCGGGATGGTGGGATTGAAGGCACGGTGATCCGCCTCGGGCGGGGCTTCAACGATATCTCTGTCGAGGGCCAGCGCCTGCGCGCCGGGTCTGCCGCGCTGGATGCCAAAGTTGCAACAGCGGCGGCGGATGCCGGGATTGCGGGGCTAGAGTTTCTGCGCGGTGTGCCCGGTACGATTGGTGGAGCCGTGCGGATGAATGCGGGCTGCTATGGTGCCGAGACCAAAGATTGTCTGATTGAGGCGCGCGTGGCCCTGCGGGACGGGACAATCAAAACCTTCACCAATGCCGAACTTGGCTTTGCCTATCGTCACTGTGCGCTGCCCGAAGATGCTGTCGTGATCGAAGCCACCTTCGAGGGCAGCCCTGATGCCCCCGACACAATTCGCGACCGCATGACTACACTCATGGCCAACCGCGAAGACGCGCAGCCGATCCGCGAGAAAACCGGCGGGTCCACCTTTCGCAATCCATCGGGGGAAAGCGCGTGGAAACTGGTCGATGGGGCGGGGGGGCGCGGTCTGCGCGTTGGCGGCGCGCAGATGAGCGAAAAGCACTGTAATTTCATGATCAACACGGGCGATGCCACAGCCGCCGACCTCGAAACCCTCGGCGAAACCATCCGCGAGCGCGTCCAAGAGACCTCCGGTCACGATCTAGATTGGGAGATCAAGCGGGTCGGTCGTCCGTAGGCGAATCAAATACTACGTGAACAATCTTACGCCACAGGGCATAAGCATCCTGTCACGATTGAACATAACACATCGGGCAAGAGCAGAGTGACCAAGTATAAAAGAATAGCCGTCCTAATGGGCGGACCTTCGGCTGAACGCGAGGTAAGCCTCGTGTCGGGCCGTGAATGTGCGAACGGTTTGCGCGAAGCGGGCTATGAGGTGGTCGAGATCGACGCAGGTGACGACTTACCTGAACAGCTTCGTGCCGCAAAACCTGACGCGGTCTTTAATGCGCTGCATGGCCGTTGGGGTGAAGACGGTTGCGTGCAGGGTATCCTCGAATGGATGCAGATCCCTTATACCCATTCCGGCGTCATGGCCTCGGCGGTGGCGATGGATAAGGAAAAGGCAAAGATGGTGTTCGAGGCCGTCGGAATCCCCATAGCCGACAGTCTCCTTGCGTCCCCCGCAGAGATTGCCGCCGATCACGTCATGTCGCCGCCGTATGTCGTCAAACCCTATAACGAAGGTTCATCCATTGGCATTCATATCGTTGCCAAAGGCGCGAATACCCCGCCTCAGGTGAACACACCAGACGCCCCCGAACGGCTGATGGTAGAGCGATATGTGGCGGGGCGAGAGTTTACCGTTGCGGTGTCGAACGGCGAGGCGCAAGCCGTGACCGAGATTATCACCGAGGGTTGGTATGATTACGCTGCCAAATATCAGGCGGGCGGCTCTCGGCATGAAATTCCCGCGCAGGTCTCGGACGATATCGCAGCGAAATGCCTCGATTATGCTGCGCGTGCCCATACGGCGCTCGGGTGTCGCGGCGTGAGCCGTTCGGACTTTCGGTATGACCCGGAGAGCGGAGAATTGATTATTCTGGAAACCAATACACAGCCCGGCATGACGCCGACATCGCTCGTGCCAGAGCAAGCGGCGTTCCACGGAACATCGTTTCCTGATCTCGTTTCTTGGATGGTGGAGGATGCTTCATGCGGGAGGTAGTGATACGATCAGACCCGGATGATGAAGAATACAATGCGCGGGTGCGCCGGATTGCGGCATCGCTGAAAGAGCGTCACGCAAACAAACCGACGATTTGGCAGAAATATCGTCCGCGCTGGAATACCCGCGACAAGCTGACATTCTGGTTTCCTCTGGGCGCCGTCTGTGTCGCCGCCGTTTGCGCGGCCTATTGGACGGAACTTAAAACCGCCACCGTGACCAAGGTGCAGGAGGTTCGCGAAGCGGTCGTGACGCACCCTGGATTTGCCGTCAAACGCCTTGAAGTCACAGGCCGCCATGAAACGCCGCGCGACTTCGTGCTGGCGGTGCTGGAAATCAGTGGCGATGATGGCAGCATTTCTTCGCTGGAACTGGACGTAACCAAGGCGCGTGAGCGTTTGATTAGTTCGCCGTGGATCGAGGACGCCTCGGTTGCGCTCGACCCCGGCGGAACATTGCGCCTCAGCATTAGTGAACGAAGGCCGGTTGCGATATGGCGAGCGGATGGCGAGTATTGGCTGATCGACAGCGAAGGCGATCTGATCGAGACCATTGACGGCCCCGGTGAGCGCCTCGACTTACCGTATCTGCTGGGGCAGGGCGCGGATGATGCGGTAGCTGAAGCGCGCACGCTTTTGCTTAGTACGCCGCCGCATGTCGCCAA
Organism: uncultured Neomegalonema sp.; assembly: GCA_964549375.1. Lineage (GTDB taxonomy): Bacteria > Pseudomonadota > Alphaproteobacteria > Rhodobacterales > Rhodobacteraceae > JAHDDY01. The sequence goes on along the minus strand of CAZJWF010000031.1, from coordinate 11,888 downwards.
CGAAGTGTTGGCGCTGGTGCGGCGCGGCGGTCGGCGTTGGGACGTCGTCAGCAAACACGGTTTTGTCGTCAAACTCCCTGAAGAAGATCCGCTTGATGCACTGAGAAAATATGGGCGCAGTAATCTGGGCGAGCGCCTGAAATCGCGCGCAGTGATCTCGCTCGATTTGCGCCGACCCGACGAACCGCCGGTTCTTGCGCTAGAGCCGGGAATGAACGGTCTGCGCCTTGAGGCATTGGCAGAACTCCGTAAGCCTGATCCGATCAGATGAACGATCCGGCGGTCTTGGCGCAGCGGGCACTCCGTGAGCGGATGGCGACGGCCCTGCGCGAAGGGGTCATCGCAGCTGTAGATTTGGGCGATTCAAAAACGGTTTGTGTGATTGCGCGGGTCGATCTTGGTCAGTTGGCAATGGGGGCCACGGGCCGAGATGCGGATGCGTATTCGGCTCTCAAAGTGATTGGCGTTGGCGTTACTGAAGCGGCTGGCATGCGAAACGGCGTCGTGATCGACGCAAAGGCAGCGTCCCGCACAATTCATGTCGCAGTTTCTTTGGCGCAAGAGCAAGCAAAGACCGAAGTAAAAGGCGCGATCTTTTCTGTTGGCGGCGGATTGCCGCGCAGCCTGACGACACGCGCCGAAACTTCAATCCCAACCACCGAAGTCGATGATGCCACGATTGCCCGGTTGATGACGTCTTGTCGGCCAGAGTTAGCCCCGCGCTTGCGACGACCGATATTGGTGGAGCCGACAAATTTTGTCGTGGACGGTAACAGCGGTATTCGCGATCCGCGCGGCGCACCCGCCCGCACATTGGCGATGGATATCGCGATCCTGACGTTAGAGCGTTCCGCGCTGCAAGCGGTGGTGCAGGCCGCCGTCATGTCGCGCCTCAGTGTAGATGGTGTGATTTCGTCCAGTGTCGCCAGCGCCGTGACATGTCTCACGAATGATGAGTTAGAACTTGGGGCGGTATGCATTGATATGGGTGCGGTGATGACCAGCTTTGCGAGCTTTCAGCGGGGACAGTTTCGACGTGCGGATGTTGTTCCGCTTGGCGGAGAGCGAATTACCGCTGATCTGGCTCAGGCAATGGAATGTGACCGCGACGAAGCCGAAGCCTTAAAGGTGCGCGCGGGCGGTCCGGTCTCGGCGGACCCGTCCGTTTTGGGCGGTACGGGATCGGCAGAAATGTCGACCGTCCTTGTGGGTGTCGTTCGCCCGCGTTTGGAAGAAACTTTCGAGATGATCCGAACGCGTTTGGAGGGCGAAGAGTTAAGGCCCGTCGTTCTGACTGGCGGCGGCAGCCAGTTGCCGGGGGTCGTTGAAGTTGCGCGAGCGGTCTTGGGGCGGCGCGCACGGCTCGGCAAATCACTTCGCGTTCCCGGTGCGTCGAGCGACGTATCAGGACCAGAATTTTCGACATCTTTGGGAATGCTCGCCTATGCGGTCAAAAGTGATCGAAATATGTGGGTTGATGCGATGGAAATTGTTGGAAATTCTGAACGACGATTTACCGGTGTATTCGATTGGCTTCGTCGAAATTGGTGAGATATTACTTTAACTAAAGGGTGCTTAAGTGCCCGAAATTTATGAATTTCTTGTGGCCAAATGGTTAATTTTCGGTATTAAATCGAATCACAACAAGAGCATAAAAAATAACTCTTACAACAGGCGAAAATCATGGCTTTGAATTTGGGCACGCTCGATGAGCGTGAGCTGAAGCCGAAGATAACTGTCTTCGGAGTCGGCGGCGCTGGCGGTAATGCCGTCAACAATATGATCTCCAACAATCTTGAGGGCGCAGACTTCGTTGTTGCCAATACGGATGCACAAGCGATCGAGGGGTCCTCGGCACCGCGTCGCATCCAGCTCGGCGACGAAGTGACGCAAGGTCTCGGCGCAGGGATGCGACCTGAGGTCGGGCGCGATGCAGCGGAAGAAACGATCGATGAAATCATCGATCATTTGTCCGGCGCGAATATGTGCTTCATCACCGCTGGTATGGGCGGCGGCACCGGTACGGGTGCGGCTCCTGTCATCGCGAAAGCGGCGCGCGAACTTGGCGTGCTCACGGTGGGTGTTGTGACCAAGCCGTTCTCGTTTGAAGGCAGTCGCCGTCAAGCGCTTGCGGACGAAGGGATCAACGAGCTTCAGCAGTATGTCGATACGCTGATCGTCATTCCGAACCAAAATCTGTTCCGCATCGCGACGGAAAATACGACCATCATGGACGCCTTCAAACTGGCGGATGATGTTCTCTATCAGGGCGTCAAGGGCGTGACAGACCTGATGGTGATGCCGGGTCTGATCAATCTCGATTTCGCGGATGTTCGCACCGTGATGGGCGAGATGGGCAAGGCGATGATGGGAACCGGCGAAGCCGAAGGTGAATCCCGTGCTGTTGATGCCGCCGAAAAGGCCATCGCAAATCCGCTTCTCGACGATGTGTCTTTGCAAGGCGCACGTGGTGTTCTGATCAACATCACTGGTGGCTACGACTTGAAACTCTTCGAGGTCGATGAGGCAGCCAACCGCATCAAGCAGGAAGTGGACCCGCAGGCAAATATCATCGTCGGGTCGTGTTTCGACACCTCGATGGAAGGCCAGATGCGCGTTTCGGTCGTTGCGACCGGCATCGAAGCCGAGGAAGGACGTCTTGCCGCGGAAGATGCGCCGGAAGTTGCGGCTCCTTCTGCCGTGCGCCGTGCGATCCCACGTCCTGCGGTTAACCCCGACAGCGGCGAGCTACGCCCCGGCGCGCGCCATGCGGTACGCCGCGCGGCCATTCAGCGCCCCGCCGCAGCGTCAAAGGCGGCGAGTGCTTCGACTTCGTTGGACGACGATTTCGAAATCGACGAACAATCCGTTACTGAAGCGGCTCGCGAAGAGATGACAAATGCCGTCGCGACCGAACAACTCGCGACCGGCACCGACGGACCCGGTTTCCCAACGTCTGCGATGCAAGCAGGTGCACAAGAATCGGACCGCAAACCAATTGCTTCAGTGATTGATCCGAATGTTGCTGAAACAAGCGCTTCGGCTGCTGCGGCTCCGTCAAGTGCTGGGCCTGAAAAACGCGGCCTGTCTGCTCTTGGCGGTCTCAATCTCATCCGCCGGGTAGCTGACAGTTTCGGTTCTCCCGATGCCGGGAAAAAGCAGCCGTACCGCGAACGCCGTCTCGATAAAGACGACGACGATGATGATGACCTTCAGATTCCGGCTTTCCTGCGACGTCAGGCAAACTAAAACGTCCTGAAACCTCTCCACAGGCGAAGCGAATTTGTTCGGTTCACCACCAAAATGCACCATTGGTGCAAAACTTGACGCCGCACGTTCACAAAAACGTGCGGCGCTTTTCGTATAAACGTGTTCAATGCACCCTTGATTTTCGTCAATCAGTTACTTTTCAAGAGCAATGAGCACCTTCCGTTAACTATTTGTTAACTCATATTTTCTTCGAAGTAATAATTGTTACAAACTGCAATAAACGTTGATTTGGTTAAGGGTTCTTCCGCTGCTAGTTGCAAGGTAACGAGAAAATACCGAGGTTCCGATGCAGAGAACACTAGCACGCGCTGTCCACATGAACGGAATTGGCGTGCATAAAGGCGAAGCAGCGCGTATCCGCGTTTTGCCAGCTCCATGCGATTACGGCGTTCGCTTCATGCGGACCGACGTTGTCGGGATTGATGCAATGGTAGAGGCGCGCTTTGATGCCGTCGTTGATACCGCGCTTTGCACCCGGATCGGAAACAGCGATGGTGTTTCGGTTTCAACGATAGAGCATCTGATGGCGGCTTTGGCGGGCTGCGGCATTGACAACGCTCTTGTTGAATTAGATGGGCCAGAAATCCCAATCATGGATGGCAGCGCCGCGCCATTTGTCTCGGCATTTCTCAATGCGGGCGTGATTGATCAAGACGAACCACTCCGTGTTATCCGTATTCTCTCCAAAGTTTCGGTAGAGCATGACGGGCGATACGCTGCTCTGCTGCCGTCTGATTGTTTCGAGATTGAATTCAAGATTGATTTCGACGCAGAGGCGATTGGCATCCAACACCGTTCCGACACGTTCGCGGGTGATTGTTTTATTGCCGATTACGCCGACTCGCGGACCTTTGGACGTTTGGAAGACATCGAAAAGCTGCGCGCTCTGGGATTTGCGCGCGGAGGTTCGCTAGAAAACGCAATTGTGGTTGATGGCAGCAAGGTTCTCAACGAAGGCGGGCTGCGACATAGTGACGAGTTTGTTCGTCACAAGATGCTCGACACGGTGGGTGATTTGGCTCTTAGCGGCGCACCAATTGTGGGACGATATCACGGCGTCAAATCGGGTCATGACATGACAAACCGCTTACTTCATAAGCTTTTTCAGACCCCAACTGCGTGGCGTTTCGAAATCGCAATGGACCGGACAGCCGTTGCGCCGGACTATCTGACCAATGTCCCGCTTGCTGAAGCTGTTGGCGCTTAAGTTCAAATTTTTTCAAATTAGAACTTTGAGCGAACATAGGGTCTTCCCAGCGCTTGGGTTATCCCGTATAGACTGACTTAATTAAGTCATTGGCGAGATAAATCGTCTCTATCCCTTGTCGAACATGGAGTTAGGCATGAAAGCCATCCGTTTTTCGTCCGCTTTTCGCTCAGTCTTTCTTGGTGTGGCGCTCTTGAGCGTCGCAGGGTGTGGCGTCAGCGTCCCAACCCTCTTTGGCGAAAACAAACCGCCCATAGAATCACAAAGTCCTGAAGATATCTTCGCGAGTGCTCAAAAGGAATTGGCGGCGGGCAACCCGCGCCGGGCGGCGAAGATGTTTGATGAGATTGAACGCCTCTTCCCATATTCGGATCTGGCAAAGCGCGCGATGCTGCTCTCAGCCTTTTCCTCCTACGAAGCGTCGGATTATGACGATGCCATCACATCCGCAGAACGGTATGTCGGCTTTTACCCGTCCGATGATCGCACAGATTATGCGCGCTATCTTGTGGCCCAAAGCTACTACGAACAGATCGTTGATGTAGGCCGCGACCAAGGCATTACCGAAGAGGCATTGTCTTCTCTGCGCGAGCTCATCGCGCGCCATCCGAAAAGCGAATATGTCGACGATGCTCGGCTAAAGCTTGACACGGCGATGGATCAACTTGCCGGTAAGGAAATGACCATCGGGCGGTATTACCTCAAGCGAGGTAATTATCTGGCCGCGATTAACCGGTTCCAATCTGTCGTCAAGCGATACGACACCACAAGCCATGTTCAAGAGGCGTTGCACCGCTTGGTGGAAGCAAACCTCTCTCTAGGACTGGTTGAAGAAGCTAAATCGGCTGGTGCTGTTCTCGGCCACAACTATCCCGGATCGGATTGGTATTCGAACAGTTACGCGATGCTGACTGAGAGTGGTGCAGTCGTCGGCAGTGACCGCGATTCATGGTACACGCGAGCATATCGCCAAGTCATCAAGGGTGAGTGGCTCTAATCCATGCTTCGCAGACTGTCGGTCCGTGATATTGTCCTGATCGACAGTCTCGATTTGGACTTTGGCGCGGGCCTTGGTGCCATGACCGGCGAGACCGGCGCGGGTAAATCAATATTGCTCGATGCTCTCGGCGCGGCATTGGGGGCACGGGTCGCGGGCACACTCGTCCGTACCGGTGCCAGCAGCGGCAGCGCAACAGCAGAGTTCGAGGTGCCGCAATCCCATCCCGCATGGGACTGGCTGCGTGATCAAGGCTACGAAATCGAAGACGAAACCCTCATTCTCCGGCGTGTTGTTGGTGAGGAGGGACGTAGCCGCGCATTCGTCAATGATCAACCAGCCAGCGTTTCTGCACTCCGAACCCTCGGTGCGATGCTGGTGGAAATCCACGGACAATTTGATGACCGCAGCCTAACAAATCCGGCGGCACACGACTTTTTGCTTGATTCCTATGCTGGTCTTGAGAAGCGCGTTCAAAAAGTTCGAAAGCTCCACGCAGCATGGCGTGCCGCCGAAAGATCCTCGATCAAAGGCCGCGAGGAGATCGAAGAGGCGCGCACTGATGCCGACTATGTGCGTCATTCCGTCGAGGAACTTGAGGAACTCGCGCCCGAAAGCGATGAAGAGGCAACACTCGATGCCGAGCGCCGCTCCATGCAGCGCGCGGTTTCCATCGCCGAAGATGTCAGCAAAGCCGCCGATGCGTTGGGAGCCAAGGGAGCCGAGGGCCGCATTGCGGAGGCGGTGCGCTGGCTCGATATGGCGGCGCCAAAGGCGGATGGTCGGCTCGATGCCTCTCTCGCGGCGCTGGACCGAACCATGACAGAGATGTCCGAAGCAGTGCGCGAAGTCGATGCCGCTATGGACGCACTGGCTGTGGACCCGAACGTGCTGGAACAAATTGAAGAACGTCTCTTCGCTTTGCGCGGCCTCGCGCGAAAGCACCGTATGAGTGTCACGGACCTTGCGACATTACGTGCCAAAATGAGCGAGCGGCTCACCTTCATCGAGGCGGGAGAGGAGCGTTTACTCGCGTTGGAAACTGAAGCACGAAACGCGCATGAGGCGTATCTGGTCGAGGCGCGAGCGCTCAGCACCGCGCGGAGAAAATCCGCGAAACAACTTGATAAAGCGGTTATGAAAGAACTACCGCCATTGAAACTCGAACGCGCAAAATTCTGTACGGAGGTCGTTTCCGATGAGCAATCGGGTACGGCGGATGGCATCGACACCGTGTCCTTTACCGTTGCCACCAATCCCGGTTCACCCTTCGGAGCCATCGATAAGACCGCGTCGGGCGGCGAGCTTTCCCGCTTTCTGCTGGCGTTGAAAGTGTGTCTGGTCGGCAATGCGAATGACAAGACAACGATTATCTTTGACGAGATTGATCGCGGCGTGGGCGGCGCGACGGCGGCGGCGATTGGTGTGCGATTGCGCCGTCTCGGCGATGCGGGGCAAGCGCTAGTGATTACTCATGCACCGCAAGTGGCAGCGGAAGCCTCGCGCCACTGGCGCATCAACAAGAATGTGTCGAAGACAGGTGGGAAAGAAATCACGACGACGAATGTTGTGGTCTTGTCTGAAAAAGAGCGCGTGGCAGAGCTTGCTCGAATGCTTGCCGGAGAGACTGTCACGAAAGAGGCAAGAGACGCCGCGCGGAGCCTGTTAAAACAGGTTCCAGCCGCGTAACTGAGCGCCGTGATTGTGGATGCGGAACAGCGCCCGCCCGCCCCATTCAATTTCGAGACGTATCGAGTGTTCAAGGGGGATGCCCAATAAGTGCGCTGCGAGAACTCGCCACGGCCCGCCATGCGCGACCGCGATAATTGTCTGGTCGCGCGGTTGGTTTTCCCACCACTCAATTGTGCGGGCGGCAACTGCGCCTAGAGTCTCACCCCCTGGCGGCGCATAGCCCAATAGATCATCGGCCCATCCGTCAATTTCTGCGCGCGGTAAGTCATCCCACCGCTGCATTTCCCACGCCCCAAAATCCATCTCGACAAGGCGCGGGTCTGTTTCGACCGTCCCAAAATGTGCGGCCAGTTTATGCGCGCGCTGTTGAGGGCTGGAGAAAAGGCGTGGGTTTTCGGGCAACAGAGGTGCAATCCTCTTTGCGTCAGCGGCCAACCGAGCGGGGTCTGGATCAACGTCAGTTGACCCATAACACACGCCATTCGCAACGACGGTCTTGGGATGGCGGATGAGGATCAAATCCACGCGCAAACCCCCAACAGAAATGCAATCTCGCACACGAGCTGTGTTGCGCCGGCTGTATCCCCGGTCCATCCCCCTAGCTTGGCTTTCATGACAGCGCGCAGAAGTAGGCAAGCAATGGCCGCCGCCAAAAGCCCACTCAAAAAAGCCCACAACAAAATCTTAGCGGGCGAAATGACGGCCACAAATGTGACTCCGACAATTATCAACGCTTGAGGCGTGGCGATGCTAGTCAGTGGCGCAACCTTAGCGTCCTCGGTATCGCGGGCGTAGGGCAAGGTCCAGATGATCGGTAACATTGCTGCGCGGCTGATCGTGTGTGCGACGATGATGCAGCTTATTGTGGCCGCTCCAAAATAAGTAGACAGGTTCACCAACGCGACAAACCGCAACAACATCGCAAGCATCAGCGCGAGTGCGCCATAGGTCCCAATGCTGCTGTCTTTCATAATTGACAGCCGGTGCTCTGCATCCCGCCCGCCGCCAAGTCCGTCTGCGGTATCGGCAAGACCATCTTCATGCAACGCGCCGGTGACAAGAATGCCAACAACCAGCGTAGCGGCAACCGCAATATGTGGATCACTCCAAATCGTCAGGCAAAGCCACAGGGTCAACGCAATGATCCCACCTACCAGCGCGCCCACCAGCGGAAAGTACATTGCGGCACGGTCCAGCCGGCCGTGTTCCCATCCCGGATCAGGAACGGGAAGGCGGGTGAGAAACTGAGCCGCCGACAGAAAAGCAAGCCATTCTTGTTTCATCTCGGATAATCGGCGAGGTCAGTTAAAACAGCCGCTGCCGCGCGCACCAGTGGGATTGCGAGCGCCGCCCCCGAGCCTTCGCCAAGGCGCAGCCCCAGATCAAACAGCGGGTCCGCTTCCAGCGTATCCAAGACCGCCACAGCACCAGGTTCTCGCGAGCGGTGCGAAAACACCATGCGTTCGCGTGCGGCGGGGGCGATGCGACAGGCGGCAAGAGCTGCCGCGCCCGCGATAAAACCGTCGATGATGACAATCCGGTTCTCCGCTGCACCGCCCAGCATAAATCCACACATCATCGCAATTTCAAACCCGCCGAACTCCGCCAACACGTCGAGGGGCGTGGCGGCGTCTGCACGATCCGCCGCTTTTTGGAGTGCGCGCCGTTTCCGGTCTAATCCTTCGTCATCAAGCCCCGCCCCTCGGCCAACCACAGCATCAAGTTCGGCGGGTGCAAGGCGATGCACGATCAAACTGGCCGAGGCCGTGTTGCCGATCCCCATTTCACCGGGAGCCAGAATGTCAACTCCATCGGCAACTGCCGCGCGCGCAAGGTCGATGCCTTTGCTGAGGGCGGCGTCGCATTGCGCGTGGGTCATTGCGGGTTCCAACGTGGCATTCTTCGTACCGTCGGCAATCCGCGCGTGGATATAGCCGGGACCGGGCGTCACTGGAAACTTCACTCCGGCGTCGACAACGTTAAGCTCTGCATCCGCGATGCGCGTAAACGCCGAAATCGTCGCGCCGCCACTGATAAAGTTCTGCACCATCGCGGCGGTGACTTCGGGCGGATGCGAAGAGACACCTTCTTCGGTTAATCCATGATCACCGGCAAAGATCACGGAGCGCGCTTTGCCAAGGGCTGGTTTCAACTCGCCCCGGATCAGGCCGATGGCTACAGAAAGCTCTTCGATGCGGCCCAGCGATCCTACTGGCTTGGCTTTTTCGTCCAACAGTTTTTGCAGCGCCGGCTCAATCGTACGGTCGAGCGCCGGAATATCAATGAGGGTCAATTCAGTGATACCATCTTGCCGGGGTTGAGGATGTTTTGCGGGTCAAAGCTGCGTTTGATCTCGTTCATCACGCTAAACGCGTCCCCATGCTCGGCCTCCATGTATTTGATCTTACCAAGACCCACGCCATGCTCGCCTGTCACGGTGCCGCCCATCCTGATGGAACGTTCAGCAACGGAATGAGATAGTTTTTCGGCGGCTTTCAATTCGGCAGGGTCAGAGGGATCAATCATAATTGCGAGGTGAAAATTACCATCGCCGACATGGCCAACCATCGGCGCGATCAACCCGCTTTCGTCGATTTCAGCTTTGGTTTCCAGAATGGCCTCAGCGAGTTTGGAAATCGGGACGCAGGAGTCGGTGATATATCCGCGTTTTCCCGGCCACATCGCTTTGACACCGTAATAGGCATCGTGTCGCGCCCGCCACAGGCGATTGCGGTCTTCTTCCAGCGTCGCCCAATCGAAGCCAAGCCTCCCATGCTCGGCGGCGATCTCGCCAAACCGTGCCGCCTGTTCCTCAACGCCCGTTTCGCTGCCGTGGAATTCAAGGAAAAGAGTCGGGCGCTCTGGTATGTTCAGTTTTGAATAGGCGTTGACGGCGCGAAGCTGTAGGCCATCCAATAATTCGATGCGCGCGACTGGCATCCCCATCTGGATCGTCTCGATCACCGCGTTCACGGCACCTTCAATGGTCTCAAATCCACAAACCGCTGAGGAAACCGCTTCGGGCTGTCCGAACAGCCTGACGGTCAATTCGGTCATAATGCCGAGCGTCCCTTCCGAACCCACGAACAGCTTGCAAAGGTCATAACCGGCGGATGACTTGCGCGACCTTGAGCCAGTTCGAATGACGCGGCCATCGGCAAGAACGACTTCGCAGGCCATAACGCATTCGCGCATGGTTCCGTAGCGCACGGCATTAGTGCCGGACGCACGAGTGGCCGCCATTCCGCCAATGCTGGCATCTGCGCCGGGATCAACGGGGAAGAACAGCCCCGTCGCGCGTAAGTCCCCATTCAGTTGTCGGCGCGTCACGCCGGGCTGAACCACCGCGTCCATATCTTCCTGATTGACTTGCAGGATTTGGTTCATGCGGTTCATATCAAGGCTGATGCCGCCGCGAACCGGAACGATATGCCCCTCAAGCGACGTACCCGCGCCATAAGGCGTGATGGGACAGCCCGTCTCGCGACAGACATTTACGATTTGCCGGACTTCATCGGTTGATTCAGGAAACAGAACTGCATCCGGTCTCACAGGCGCATGATGCGCTTCGTTTTGCGCGTATTGATCACGCATCGCGTCAGAGGTGATGCAACGATCCGCGAATTGAGTGCTCAAGCGTTGAACGGCTTCCGCGATAGACATAGTGGCTCCTGAAAATCCCGTCTCTTCATACTACATCTTGTCGGTCAATCGAGTCCCGATCTCGCAAACGGATCATGTGAGGCCGCTGATGACGCTGGAACCTGCAGGGCGCGGCTCTACCTGGATACTGCGTCGGGCGAGTTCCTACAAATGGCGAGTGAACAGGCGCCTCTGGGCGCAAGCGTTTCGCTTCGTCGAATTCGTCATCCCGTTGCTTGGAGCTTATGCCGCGATGCTTCGGACAAATGGCCTTTGAAGGATTCTGGCTCCGGGTGCGCCAGAACGATATGAGCTCGCATCAGGTTCGCGCTTTCAGGTCGGTTTCATTCCTTAAAAACTTAGCGAGCGCTTTTTCGCACCGTCCTGCGGGCTTCCCGCTGTGCAGATGTTGGAATTTACGCCGGTTCTGCAGCCTTTCAAGGATTGAACTATGAAACGGAAAATGCCGCCCCGAAGGACGGCATTTCATCAACCAATCGACTTTGTCTAACCGTCAGAGCTTATTGAAACTCTGGGAAAGCCGTGAGCTGAGCCAATGGGAACGAGCTACCATTTGCCAGCGTGCAGTTTTTCGCAGGTGCTTCGCCGCCCCATTCGCCAACGACGCCGCCTTTGCTGGCGCAGAGTGCGCCATTACTGCCGCCTGCGACAACCGTTCCGCTACCTGCCGGTGCGGGAGGTGGTGGTGCGTATTGAATAAGTGAGCTATTCGATGCGGCGGGCGCAGCAGGTGCTGCGGATTTGCCGCCGTAACCGCCGCCGCCTGAGGTGCAACCGGCCAGTGCAAGGGCTGCAAGCGCAACAGATGCCATCATTGCTTTTGTCATGAGATTTCCTCTTTTTCCTTCGTTCGCCCTCGCAAATGGCGAGAGTCCCCGGCAAAACCGTAGCCAAACTCTTTCACGTTATTCAACAAGATGTTGGCTGATAACGGCTTTCAAATCGCCACAAGTTCTTTTTTGCAGCCATTTGGTCACAAAATCCGATATTTTATACATCTTATTGACCGAATACGCGCGTGCGAGAGAGAAATTCGGACCACTTCTCGTGGTTCAGTTA
>CAZJWF010000030.1:0-30398 GCA_964549375.1 uncultured Neomegalonema sp. | reverse complement strand
TAAACGCTTGGTTAACCATTAGTCCGTGAACGGGTTAATTTAGTGTTAACGGAGGGTGTCACAGATTTTCAATAGTACGAAGTGAGGTGTTTTTTCGTTCCATTTGACAAACAGATAAATTCTGATTTGGTGGAGGAAAGATTTGAATTTAGCGGGGGCAAAGTGGAACAAATTGTTGCTGTTTTGGTTTTAATCGCGGTTGTAGCTGTGGTTGTGTTCGTAGCGAGAATAGTTCTGCTCGGACTTTGGCGGGCTTTAAAGTCTGTCCACCGAGATGGTCCTGATTTTATGAGTAAGATTTTTGTCTCTTTGGGATCTTCTTTTGTCGGCGGTATTATAGGAAGTATTATTACTGGTGCCAGTTTCCAATTGGCGGGGGGGCTCTCGCTAGCGATAGCTACTTTGCTTGCGTTTCGAAGTTAATCTGAATCTCCTTAGACTGACATCTTTTCAGTTGGTAATCATCAGAGTTGACATCGCTTGGTGTAAGGTGTAGCGGATTACCTCAATTCTTGAAGCCTGAAAGCTTCCGGTCCTGAATCGCAGGATCGCCGCCCGTTAGCGCGTTGCGCCCACGGGCGCTTTTGACGTTGAGGAGTTGGCATGTTCGATTCTCTATCAGAACGCTTAGGCGGCGTCCTCGACAAGTTGACCCGTCAGGGTGCGCTGCGGGACGAAGATGTCTCGACCGCGTTACGCGAGGTTCGCACGGCGCTGCTCGAAGCCGATGTTTCCTTGCCGATTGCCCGTGACTTTATCGAAAAAGTGCGGGTCAAGGCGGTTGGGCAAGAGGTCACTAAGTCGATCCAACCCGGCCAGCAAGTCGTCAAGATCGTCAATGACGAATTGGTGTCGATGCTGCGCGGCGGCGATGACCCGGAAAAGGTCGCTCGCGAAAGTGCGCTGAAAGTCGATAACCCGCCTGCGCCTATCCTGATGGTTGGTTTGCAGGGGTCGGGTAAGACCACCACGACGGCCAAGATCGCCAAACGTCTGTCTGAGCGCGAAAAAAAGCGCGTTCTGATGGCTTCGCTCGATACGCGCCGTCCGGCGGCGATGGAACAGCTTGCCATTCTGGGCGCGCAAATCGGTGTTGATACGCTGCCGATCCAAACGGGTCAGGACGCGGTGCAAATCGCCAAACGCGCCATGACCCAAGCCAAGCTCTCTGGCTATGACGTCGTGATGCTGGATACCGCAGGTCGTTTGCATGTCGATGACGAGCTGATGGCTGAGGTTCAAGCGGTACGCGATGCCGCGCAGCCGCGCGAGACGTTGCTGGTGGTTGACTCGCTAACGGGTCAGGATGCGGTGAATGTCGCGGAGAACTTTGACGGACGTGTCGGGATCAGCGGTGTTGTCCTCACGCGGATGGATGGTGATGGGCGCGGCGGCGCAGCACTGTCGATGCGGGCAGTTACGGGCAAGCCGATTAAGCTCGTTGGCGTCGGCGAGAAGATGGATGCCCTCGAAGAATTCGTCCCCGACCGTGTCGCGGGCCGTATTCTCGGCATGGGCGATGTCGTCGGCCTTGTCGAAAAAGCCCAAGAGCAAATCGAAGCTGAGCAAGCTGAAAAACAAGCCAAGCGCTTTATGGCGGGTCGGTTCGATATGAATGACCTGATGGGCCAGTTCCAGCAGATGCAGAATATGGGCGGCATGGGTGGCCTGATGGGGATGCTGCCCGGTGTCGGCAAGATGAAAAAGCAGATGGAAGAGACCGGCATGGATGACAAAGTCATCAACCGGCAGATGGCCATCATTCAATCCATGACCAAAACCGAGCGTAAAAAGCCTGAACTGCTCGCGGCCTCGCGCAAGAAGCGGATTGCGAAGGGTGCGGGGGTCGAAGTTTCGGAAGTGAATAAACTGCTCAAGATGCACCGCCAGATGGCGGGCATGATGAAGAAGATGGGCAAGATGAGCAAAGGCAAGAGTGGTATGCGCCAGCTTGCTGCGATGTTTGGGGGCGGGATGCCCGGTGGAATGCCGCCCGGTGGCATGCCCGGTGCGGGCGGCGGTTTGCCCCCAGGCGGGATGCCACAACTTCCCCCCGGTGGTTTGCCGGGGATGGGAAGCGGCGGTCCGGCTTTGCCCCCCGGCCTGAGCGGATTTGGGAAGAAAAAATGAGCGCTCACGAACTCTCCTCGAAGGAAATCTCGGCTCTCAAAGCGATGCTTGGTAAGCCGGTCTCTGCGATTTACGGCCACGAGGTTCATGCTGAACCTTTGCGGTCGAGTGCATCTTTGCCGTCGGGCGCGATTTGGCTCGGCACAGGCACAGACTTCATTACATTTGAGACCGAGCATCAAACATCAAAGGGCGATCAGGATTACCACCTGTTCAAGATCAAACGCGGAGATATGCCGCTCGATCTACCGTTCAATGTGCGCTCTGGCGCGGTTGGTCCGTGTTCGCTCATCGAGTTGTCGATGCCCGGCGTTGAACTGATCAGCATTGATATTGTGCAGATGACCGCTGAACTCGATGACGTGGTTGTTTACGATCACTCGCTGACCTTTCGCTTCGACGATGACAGCGTCGTCACCATCGGCACGGAACACGATTCCATTCTGGCTGCGCTGATTGTCCGTAAGGGCGAGGCGCAGTCAAACGATCCCGAATTCGAAAAACTCGAAACACGAATGACACTGAAGTAAGCGCCGGCTGAGGCGGGCAAGATTAAGGACTGAAAACTATGGCAACTGTTATTCGCTTGGCCCGTGGCGGCTCCAAAAAGCGTCCTTTCTATCGGATCGTTATCGCCGATAAGCGTATGCCGCGCGATGGCCGCTTTATTGAAAAAGTGGGGACGTATAACCCGCAACTTCCGAAAGACTCCGAAGAGCGTGTGAAGATGGATCTGGAGCGCATCAAGGAATGGATGGCCAAGGGCGCTCAGCCGACTGACCGTATCTGTCGCTTCCTGGAAGCTGCGGGCGAAATGGAAAAGAAAACCCGCAACAACCCGAATAAAGCAAAGCCGGGTAAGAAAGCTGAAGAGCGCGCTCAGGAAAAAGCTGACAAGGCTCAGGCGCTGAAAGACGCGGAAGAAGAAGCGAAAAACGCACCGGCTGAAGAGGCGCCAGCGGAAGAAGCCGCCGCAGAAGAAGCGCCTGCTGAAGAGGCCGCTACCGAAGAAGCGCCCGCTGAAGAAGCCAAGGGTTGATATGTTGCTGATGCGCCGTTTGCTGCCATTGGCATATCGTGGCGGCGCATCGAATTTTCGCGGGACTGTCCTGATTGGAGGTTGCCGTGCCTGCTGATCGGATTTGTGTCGGCGCGATTTCTGGCGCATTTGGCGTTCGAGGTGAAGCCAAAATTAAGTGCTTCACCGATGACCCAGCAGCGGTGGGCGATTATGGCCCGCTTCATACCGAAGACGGAAAACGCACCTTCAAGCTCAAGCTCACTCGCCCGGTGAAGGGGGGGTATGCGGCACGGTTGTCGGAGGTCGAAACCCGTGAAGACGCTGAGGCGTTGAAAGGCACGCGGCTTTATGCCGAGCGCTCCGCCTTGCCTCCTCCCGATGACGAAGAATTCTATTACGCTGATCTGCTCGGCCTGCGCGTCGAAATGGCAGACGGAACCGTGTTGGGAAAGGTCAAGGCGGTGCAGGATTTTGGCGCGGGCGATGTGATCGAATACCTGCCGGCGGGGGGTGGCGAGTCGCTCTATCTGCCGTTTACGCGCGAAGTTGTTCCCACTGTAGATGTCGCGGGGGGGCGGGTTGTCGTTGAACTTCCCGGTGAGGAAAGTGATGGCTGACCTGACGCTTGATCAGGCCAAAGGCATGTTGCTGGGTCTCGCCGTCGGTGATGCGCTGGGCACGACTTTGGAGTTTTCGGAGCGCGATAGCCTTGCTCCGGTGATGGACATTGTCGGCGGTGGACCGTTCAATCTTGAAGCGGGGGTTTGGACAGATGATACGTCAATGGCGCTCTGCCTTGGGGAAAGTTTGCTCCGCCGCCGAGGGTGGCATGCCGAGGATTGCGCGCGGCGTTTCGTGCGCTGGCGTGATGAAGGTTATATGTCCCCAACTGGAAAGTGCTTTGATATTGGGAGCACGGTGAGCGCAGCGTTGGATCGTTTCGTCCGTGACGGTGATCCTTATTCGGGTTCTACCGATCCACAAAGTTCTGGAAATGGCGGGATCATGCGGCTTGCGCCTGCGGTGATTGCGTTTCATTCTGATGTGCGCTCGGCGGTCGATGTCTCGGTGATGCAAAGCCAGATCACCCATGCCAGCGATGAATGCGATGATTTCGCCTTTGCCCTATCGGCTTTTTTACAGAGTGGGAATTTGCGGGATGCACTGCATCGGCTGGAACCCGACACGCCGCGCGCGCAGGTTAAATCCAGCGGATATGTGCGCTATACCTATGAAGCGGCGTTCTGGGCCTTTGAGACTACCGAGACCTTCCGTGATTGCGTGACACTCGCTGCGAACCTCGGCGGAGATGCCGATACGGTTGCCGCTGTTGTAGGCCAGATTGCAGGCCGAATCTATGGTATGGAAGGCATTCCCTCGTCTTGGCTCGCAACGCTCGCATGGCGCGAGGAGATTGAGACGATGGCCGCTGACCTTTATGCCCTTGGTTCCTGAGAGGAGAGTCCAATGAAGCTGAGCATCGACATTGATTGCACCCCGCAGGAAGCCCGAACTTTTTTGGGTCTGCCGGATGTTGAAGCGTTAAATAGCCTGATCGTTGAGGAAATGACCGCACGCGCCAAGGAGCGCATGGATACCCTCGCCGATCCCGATCAGTTCGTTGCCCAGATGATGAATATGGGCGGCAAAGGCATGGAATCGATGCAAGCGATCATGATGGCCGCGATGAGCGGGAAAAAGTGACGAGTCCGTCTCGCTCTCATGGTCTGCGCCAGATCAAGCCCTCCGCTCAGCCGCGCACTTTGATGGACGAATCGGGGGCGAAATCTGATCCGATTTGGCGTGCGAAAGTGTTAACCTTGTATCCGGAGATGTTTCCGGGGCCTTTGGGGGCGTCTTTAATCGGGAAAGCGCGTGAAAAACGGCTTTGGACACTGGAAACACTGGACATCCGCAGTTTTGCAACCGATAAGCACCGCTCTGTCGATGATACTCCGGCGGGCGGTGGACCGGGTATGGTCCTTAAGCCTGACGTGGTTGCGGCAGCAATAGACGCTTCATTGGCGAAAGCTCCCATAAATCGGGAGCAGTGGCCTGTGTTGTGTCTTTCCGCGCGTGGTCGGCCCATCACTCAGGAGCGAGTGGCGCGGCTGGCAGCGGGGGAGGGGGCCACGTTTCTGTGTGGTCGCTTTGAAGGCATCGACCAACGGGTCTTGGAGGCTCGGAACGTTGAGGAAATAAGCGTTGGTGACGCGGTTCTGACCGGGGGCGAAATCCCTGCGATGATGCTCATTGATGCGGCGGTGCGACTGTTGCCGGGTGTGCTTGGCAAATCGGAGTCCACGGTCGAGGAAAGCTTTTCGGCGGGGCTACTTGAGCATCCGCAATATACACGACCCCCGGAATGGGAGGGGCGCGCGATACCGGAGGTTCTCCTCTCTGGCCATCACGCCAAGGTCGCTGAATGGCGGCGCTCTCAGGCCGAGGCTACGACGAAAGAACGGCGTCCCGATCTCTGGCGGGCCTTCAGTGGAGACACTGAATAGCACCCGGCACGGAGGAGCAGAGCAATCGGATCCGAAAACCCGTCCCGCGCAAAAGTGGGCTGACGATAAGGAGCGTTCCGATGAACGTGATTCAAAAACTCGAAGAAGAACAGCGTGCTGAACTGGCCGCGAAACGCCCTATCCCGGATTTCAAACCCGGCGATACGCTAAAAGTGAACGTCTTTGTCCGCGAGGGCGAGCGTGTCCGTACTCAGGCTTACGAAGGCGTCTGCATTGCGCGCTCCGGCGGCGAGACCCTGAATGGCGGTTTTACTGTTCGTAAGATCTCCTACGGCGAAGGTGTGGAACGTGTGTTCCCGCTCTACAGCCCGTCCATCGAAGGCATCGAAGTCGTTCGCCGTGGCCGCGTCCGCCGCGCGAAGCTCTACTACCTGCGTGATCGCCGCGGTAAATCGGCGCGGATTGCCGAGAAGACGAATTATCGTCCGAAGAAAGCGAAGAGCTGAGCGACCCACTTTCAGCATTAATCGACATCAAGCGCGGCAGAATTACTCTGCCGCGTTATCCATTTCCGGCCCGAAAAAAGCGGGTTTTGGAGCGCGCTGACATTGTCGAAATCATCGACTGGTATCCGCCAGCCATTGTTACGACAGGCGGTGAAGTGCTGTTGGTCTCGCGCATGGAGCTTGCGAGCTTGAAGACTTTCTGCCGTGAACACAGACTCCCTTTTGCAAAGCGTTACGATGTCTGGGCCGATTTGCTCGATCCGTTTTTGGATACGGAGCTTTCGACGGAAGATCAGGCCGCGAGCCGCCAGCGGTTGAAAGAGCGCGGCTCGCTCACGGATGCTGAGATTGATGCGATCCGTGCACAGGTCGATAAGCGGATGATGTGGATGACTGTCGCGACGTGGGAATGGCAGCACTACGGTCTTTACGACGTGTTATGCGCGATGAAACCGAAGACTTGGTTTGGCCGTCGGGAATGGACCGCGTTCTATGCAGACGCGATGCGTATCGGAACTCGGGGATTACAAGCGCAATAATCAATTTAAGATTGTTTGTTCGTGCATCATTAATCACGCTAAACGTGCAAAGCGTTGCGTGTTTGCGCCCCAGTGCAAAAATTATCTTTGATTACGGTTTCGTTAACCTAAGGGGAATGTGGAAATCGGCATGGTCAGCTTGTTTGACTTGATCTCGATCAGCATAGGGGCCGACCGCTTCGGAGCGTGGCCTGAACGCAGGAGTGCATCCATGAAGAATTCGAAAGCGCTGGC
The DNA here is from genome assembly GCA_964549375.1 of uncultured Neomegalonema sp. Classification (GTDB taxonomy): domain Bacteria; phylum Pseudomonadota; class Alphaproteobacteria; order Rhodobacterales; family Rhodobacteraceae; genus JAHDDY01. Next base: position 23,500 of record CAZJWF010000030.1, on the reverse strand, counting down.
TGTTGCCGCCGCAATCACAATGGCCCCGTCGGCAGCTATGGCAGGCGGTTTTGATCTGTCGACACAACCGATCGACATCATCTTTGAAGAAGGGAATTACATCGAAGGTCGGGTGGGGATCGTCGTCCCTGACCTTGAGGGTGATACTCCTACACTGGGAGGTCCTGGAATACTGGGGTCGTCCGGAAACACGGCGGACAACACTCCGTTTTTTACGCTTGGTGCGAAAACAGATTTCACGGATCGGATCTCTGGCGCCATCCTCTATGACACACCTTTCTTGAGAGAGACGACCTATGAGCAAGGTCTGTTCGAAGGGACGAGCGCCCGTGTTGAAGCAGAAACTTTAACGGCAGTAGCGCGTATCAAACTGACCGATAATTTCAGTGTCTACGGTGGTCCGCGCCTTCAGTCTAGCCGCGTTGATTTGCAAAGCCAGTTTGCGCGTGCACCGGGACCAAACCCTGCCAATTCGGCTGTTCCGCCGGGACCGATTGCGCCGGGTAACGTTCCTGCCTTCCAAGTCGATGTGAGAGAATATGATGTCGGTTTTGTTGCCGGTTTTGCCGCCGAAATTCCGAAATATAAAGTCCGTGCAGCCGTGACCTACAACTCCGAAGTCAAGCATGATTTTGACTCGGTTGAGACATTCTCACAATTTGTACCGGCTGCCGGTGCAGTTTTTGGGCAAGATTTTCCTGGAGAGTTTGAAGTCACGACGCCTCAATCGATCAATGTTGATCTACAAGCTCCGATTACAACATCAACACTCGTAAGGGCCAATATTCGTTGGGTGAATTGGAACGGAATTGATTTTGACCCCCCCGCGTTTCGGGCACAATTTAACCAGCCTGTTGTTGAATATACGGACAATACGGTCACGTACCGCCTGACAGTTGCACAACGGATTAACGACAAGCTCGCGGCATTCGTGACGGGTAGTTACGAGGAGCAAGGCGATGAGGAAATCAGCCTCTTCAAGACCACTGATGGCGGTTTTAGCATCGGCGGCGGTGTTGTCGTCGAGCCGGTTGAAGGCCTGAAACTGACCCTTGGCGGTGAATACCGCAGACTGTTTGGTATCTCAGGTACGCAGTCACCTGCGCTAGCCCCTGCGGCGGCATTTGGTCTCGATACCAATTCAGACTTCGACGATGCAGACGTCTTCGCGTTTTCGGCGAAGTTCGGTTACAGCTTCTAATACATTTTAAAGCTGATTGTTTTACGCGAACGGTCCCCTTACGGGGGCCGTTTTCCGTTTTGAAATCTGCGTCTGCTTCAACTCAAACTTCACATCTTCGCCAGTGCGTTGCGATCAGGCACCAGTTCTATCAGCTGCCCCAAGACCGGTTGGGACCGCTGTCTAGATGGATGAAGTTGGATCTTGTATAGACACCGACGCCGCCTGCGCCGATGTGTTTTCCGGCGCGTTGCAGCAAATCGACACTGACACCTTCCATCCGGACGTCTGCTGCCATCCCTTTGACATGATAGGAGTTTTTGGCAACGCCTCGGTGACGGGAACGTAGCATATCGTTCGTTCGCTGTGTCCGATATCCGGAGATGATGGAATACGGGCGATCATACCCGATCAACCATTGTGTCGCAGACATGATGTCGATCAGGCGTGGGTCCATTCTTCGTGCTTCGTCTGAGCGAACATCTCTTAAAATCTTGTAAAGTCTTTGCATTACATCGGGGACATATTGGCCTTGGGCGTAGTATATGGCATCAAGGCGTTCGTTAGTGCGATGGTTGTACAAATTTATCCGCCGTAATCCGCCTGTGGCATTTGCCCAAGCGTGATATGGCATAAACGCAGCAGTGGCGGCGACTGAGAGTGCCCCTGTCAATGCCGCCCGTCGCGACAGACCTAGTTGGAGTGGACCGTTGTTGGACACGTTGCAAATCCCCGGCTGTAAGTCCCATATCGGTCTGCACGCGCCATCCCAAGCGCGCCGTCCGTTCGTGAGGAGTGAGTATACCGTGCAAGGAACAAATAACGGCTTAATGAGCCGCATAAAAGGGCTGTCTGTCGCCTTAGCCATTGTTTCCACGTGTGTTTTTTCAGGGGTTGCTGTTGCGACAACCCCTGATATCGGAGGGCATTCCAAGCCTGTAGCCGCCGAACATCCGCGCGCTGCGGAGGCGGTGGAAATCTTTCATGCGGAGAGGGGGTTTGAACCTTTCTGGCTTGCCCCATCCGATGGCCTGCGGAAGGTAGATCACCTGTTGGGGACTCTCGCGGAGTCGGCATCGCATGGGCTGTCACCGTCGCGCTACAAGTATGACGAACTGTCCTCACGGGTCGCGCAACTGTCACCTGAGAGCGATTTTGATGAAGCTCTGAGAATTGAAAGAGCACTGTCATCCGCATTCTTGCTGTATCTTGATGATATGCGGGCAGGAGCGGCGAACCCGGAAGCGCTGGATGTCAAAGTCTACATTGACCCTGCTCGGCCTGATCCGCTTCGGATGCTGCGTGAAATGGCTCAGATCAATGATGTTCCAAAGGTTCTGGAGCAAATCATCCCTGGGAACCCGCGATATCGAAAACTTCGGACCGCGCTGCAAGGCTTAATGGAACAGGCGAAATCGGGGGGTTGGGGACCAACGGTCCCCGGCAAAGGACTGGTCGTCGGCGAAACCAGCGGTGCAGTCGACGCGCTGCGTCGCCGCCTGATTGCGATGGGCGATATGCAGCCTGAGCCGGAGCTACTGGGCGACGGTGGTCAGGAAACCTCGACCTATGATGCGCGTTTGAAGGATGCCGTTATTCGGTTTCAGGATCGTCATGGGTTGAATGCTGATGGCATTGCCGGTCCCGCGACTTTGCGCGCCTTGAACCAGCCTATTGCGCGGCGGATCGCGCAGGCGATGCTGAACCTCGAACGCCTGCGTTGGCGCACGAACCAGCGGTTAGGACGTCGGATCGAGGTGAATCAGGCCGCGTATCGCATGTCGGTTTATGATGATGACGACAAACCGCTGCATGAGTCGCGGGTTGTCATCGGCAAGTCTGAACGCCGCCTGCAAACCCCAGAATTTTCGCGGACGATGAGTTACATGGTGCTCAATCCGCGTTGGAATGTCCCGCGCAGTATCGTGACGCGCGAAATGCTGCCAGCGGCCAAGAAAGACCCAACGTTCTTTGAGCGCCAGAATATGATCCTCTTTCGGCGCGGGAAGAAAATTGATGCTACCAAGGACGTGAATTGGGCAGAGATGACACCGGAGGAGTTCGGCCAACATTACGGCGTCGTTCAAAAACCCGGCCCCGGCAATGCCCTTGGCAATGTCAAATTCATGTTCCCAAATGGACATAACATCTATCTGCACGACACGCCGTCTAAGCACCTGTTCGCCGATCAGATGCGGGCGCATTCGCATGGCTGTGTCCGGGTCGAGCGGCCCTTTGCCCTCGCTTGGCTACTGTTGTCTGAGCAGTCCGACAATCCCGGCGAGATGATCGAAAACATTCTTGCTGGCGGTGAGGAAACGGAAGTGCCGTTGGAGCGACCTATTCCGATTCACCTGATGTATTTGACCTCATGGGTTGATCACACAGGGACGCTGCATTTCCGTCAGGATGTTTATGGCCGCGACGAAGCGTTGGCCCGTGCGCTTCATGCGGATGCAGAAGCGCGCCAAACGACCGGCCTTTGAACGATAGGACTGTCATACCCCGCAGAAGCGGGGTATCCCTGCCGCAGTGAGGCAATCTCAACTGTGGAAGACAATGGCGACTTTAACTGTCGAAAATCTGGCCAGTGCTTTGAACAGCACGTTCGAAGGGGATGGAAGCCTAGCGGTATCACGCCCCGCGCACCCCGATGACGCATCGCGTCGCGGCACCATTGCCATCGCGACCTCCGCAGAATTTGTCGATAAGCTAAAGGGCGCTGACGTCGCTGTTTTGGTTGAAGGAACGGATTGGCGAGCGCTGGGGCTGAAAGCAGCGATCTTCGTGGCACGACCCCGATATGCCTTATCGGGTGTGACCACGGCGTTTGCGCCTGAAATTCGCCTCGCGCCCGGAATACATCCCAGTGCGGTTGTCGAAGACGGGGCCGAATTGGGGGAAGGGGTTGCTGTCGGTGCTTTTGTTTATGTTGGCGCAGGCGCGAAGATTGGGGCGGGTACGCGCATTCTTCCACATGCTTCGGTGGGTGCAGAGGCGGTGATTGGGGACGGCGCGCTGATTCATTCTGGCGCGCGGATCGGCGCGCGGGTGTCGATTGGTGCGCGGGCAATCATTCACGACAACGCGGTTATCGGGGCGGACGGTTTTTCCTTCGTGACGCCCGAATTAGGGGCCGTGGAGGCGGCGAAAGCGGGGGGTGGTTCGCGCTCTGATACGCAAAACGCCTCGCTGGCCCGAATTCATTCGCTCGGGGCAGTGACATTGGGAGATGACGTGGAGATCGGTGCGTGTACGTCGATTGATCGCGGGACATTGACGGATACGCGGATCGGGAACGGTACGAAGCTCGATAATCAGGTCCAGATTGGCCACAATGTCCAAATTGGTGCGATCTGTATGTTGTGCGCTCAGGTTGGAGTCGCCGGCTCTGCGGTGGTCGGCGATCGGGTGGTCTTGGGCGGTAAGGTCGGCGTTGCGGATCACGTCAAAATTGGCTCTGACGTCTTGGTTGGTGCGGCCTCGGCAGTGGCCAGTAACATCCCCTCTCGCAACATCATGATGGGTGTGCCAGCGGTGAAGCGCGATGAAGCGTTGCGCGGCGTGATGGCGTTGCGGCGCTTGCCGCGGCTGTTCGAGACAGTAGACGCATTGAAAAAACGGCTTTCAGCACTGGATGGGGACCGCTAAGAGGGTCGCGGAACGAAGGATGACGATATGAGCGACACGACCCTCGACAAAGTGCGAGCCATCATTGCCGAACAAGCCATGATGGATGTGGCAGAGGTAAAACCTGACTCGACATTGTCTGATCTGGGGGTCGATTCCCTTGGATTGGTAGAGATCGTGTTCGCGATTGAAGAAGAATTCGATGTTACCGTCCCCTTTAACGCCAATGATCCCAGCGCATCGGACTTTGACATTTCTTCGGTTCAGGCCGCTGTGGATGGAGTGGAAAAACTGCGTGCTGAAACGGCATGACTGCGCGCCGCGTCGTCGTCACCGGCCAAGGGGTTATCTCGTCGCTCGGTTTGAACGCTGAGGCGCATATCGAGGCGCTGCGTGCCGGGGCGTGCGGTATCGGGCCGATTGACCTGATCCCAACCGAAAATCTGACGATCAAAATCGCCGCTGAAGCGAAGGCGTTTCGTGGTGAAGATTATTTTAGCCGCAGCGAAATCACATTGCGCGATCGAGTCACGCAAATGGCGACCGTGGCGGCGAAAGAAGCCATTGCCCAATCTGGTGCTGAGTTCGGTGGTGCACTGGGCGAGCGCACCGCGACGATTTTGGGATCGTCGATGGGCGGACAACATACCCAAGATGACAATTATCGGCTCGTCTATGGCGAGGGGAAGACGCGCGTTCATCCGTTCATCGTTCCCCGTTTGATGGCCAACGCTCCGGTGAGTTGGGTAAGCATGGATCATGGCCTGCGCGGTGCCGCGTATTCAGTCTCGACGGCGTGCGCCTCTTCCAATCATGCGATTGGTCAGGCCTTTCACCTTATCCGGTCCGGCGGGGCAGATGCCGCCATTACTGGCGGCGCAGAGAGCGGATTGACCTACGGAGTTTTGAAAGCGTGGGAAGGGCTGCGTGTCATGTCAAAGTCTGCGTGCCGCCCGTTTTCCAAAACCCGCGATGGGATGGTGCAGGGCGAGGGTGCGGCAATCCTTGTGCTTGAAGAACTTGAAGGCGCCGTCGCGCGTGGGGCTACAATCTTGGGCGAAATTGTTGGCGTTGGTAGCACGGCGGATGCCGGAGATATCGTTCAGCCGTCTCTGGATGGGGCGACGCGGGCGATGAGGCTCGCGCTCTCAGATGGTTCCGTTACCCCTGATCAAATCGACTATATCAACGCGCATGGTACGGCGACGGCAATGAATGACCGGACGGAGTGTGCTGCGGTCAGAGATGTCTTCGGTGCCCATGCGGACGGCTTGGTAATCTCTTCGACAAAGTCAGCGCATGGTCATTGCATTGGCGCCGCTGGAGCGTTGGAGATGGTGGCGACGCTTTCCGCTCTGCAAGGCATCGTGCCTCCGACAGTCGGCTTTGAAGAACCAGATCCCGAATGCGATTTGCATGTCGTGCCCAACCATGCGGAAGAACGGGACGTTGCCTATGCGATGTCAAACTCGTTCGCTTTTGGAGGGTTGAACGCCGTCGTCCTCGCCAAACGATGGGACGGTTGAGGCGCGCCTAAACCGACGTGCCGCTAATCTGCTCAGAATGAATCGTAGGCTGCGGTAAAGCCTGACAGAGACATTGGAATTTGCACCGGCTGTTCTGGCGCGCCAAAGATCACGATATTGACTGTGCCGCCCGCTTTGAGATTGGCGAGCATGGTACTCGATATAGGCGCGCGGACCACGCACCCCTCGTCAATACAGCGTTCGAAGGGAGCGGCTTTGGCGGGTTGATCATCGACCTTGAGGCCCAGTCCCCCCGGTAGATAAACGCCGAGCGGTACGACAATTTCGGCAAAAGATTCGAACGTCTGCCCATCCGTGCCGGTCAAGCCGCCGGACTTAACGACCGTAAAAACCGCGTCCGCCGATTGTTCCGACCGGCGATGGAGCTGCGTCATAACGCATTCCGTTTCGCTGACGCAGCGAACCTCCCAATCACCGTAGGTCGCGCGCAGCGATGGGGCTGCGTCTTGCGCTAGGGATGGCGTTGCCGCGAGAAGCGAGAGAAAAGCTATTCGATGGATCACGTTCAACTCCAACTCAGGTGACCGGCGGAGGACGTAGCATATCCTCCGCAAGTCGCAATGGATGAAGCGTCGTTGTGTCAGGTGCCAAAGGCGGATTTGAGGCGCTGGCGAGAAGCAAGAACGGCATTGTGAACCTGGTCTGCCGGTTTGGGGTTCCCGAAAATGTTCAAAACCTTGCCGCTTTCTCGGAGGACGGCTGAGTCAGCCGGTTCTTCTGCGGTCCCAGCGATCAACGCGTCTAGCTTTCCAATACGGTCATGCAGGCGATCAACGCATTGGGCATAGCTTCGCAAACTTTTGCTCAAAGCGCTTTGGTCAATTCCCACAATCGAAACGGGTTCGCCGAGCGGTTTATGGACCGCGCCACTCATTTCGCTCCGCAATTGCTCTGTCAGCCAATTGAAGATGGCCATCAGCATCCAGTCGATCCGCGTGAGAGCCATTGCGGCATCTGTGTTCATGCAGGCTTCGTCAGCGTGCTCGGTCGATCTGTCTAGCAGATCAATTGTCTCGTGCATCATGTGCCGTAACACGCGCGAATCAATGCGCGGTGTGCGAGCGGATGTCTGTGTCTTGTCGTCGTGCATCGAAATCCCCCGATTTCCCAGTCGAGGGCAATTTATCGCAACTCGCTTAAAGAAGTCTGGCGATAATCACAAATTATCTAAGATATACAGCGTTTTGCGTTTAATTAAATGCAAGTCGCCGTTTGAGGGCCGGGAACGCCGACAGGGTTTCTCGCAGAGGAATGTGGGATCGGGAAATCCGATCCGCCAACGTAATTGGCCCGTCGAGAGACAGTAGAATGCGGGTGCGGAGCGCATTTAAATTCAGTTGGTTGCTTGGGATAAGATGCGTGTTGCCTGCTCGATGGCATAGGCCAATCCGCGAGGGCGTGACCTCATCTGACAGAACGAGCAAGGGGGGCGTATCGCCGCCCAAGACCACTCGTTCCAAGACTAGCGCTTCTCCGCCTTCGTCCCAAGGACAGATAAAGAGCTTTGTCGTTTCGGGCAGGAGCCTGTCCTTCGGGTTGCAAAATCCGGGAAACGCCGCAGAAAGAACCGGAAAACCAGCCACGTCTAAGCGCGTTGCAGCTTTGATCAACAATGCGAGCGTCGATCTTCGCTTCTCATCTGAGTCGATGATGATGACGTCCGCCAAGCTCATAGATATTCGCCTTATAGGTGTGTATTTTTTTTCCAATCTACTTCGGAAGGAAATTAATCAAACGTGGTTAAAAAAATCTGAATTTTCTAGAATCAGCGTCAATTGGAGCAGCCATTTCAAATTTCAAAAGTTTTTGGACTTCATCCCCAACGTTATCCCCTACGTAGCGGCAGGGGGGTCGAAAAAGGGCTTGCGCTTCCGGAGAACAGACCTATCAATAGCGCTTCGTGGGGAGGGTACCGCTACATCTTGTGGATTAAAAGCAAGTTTGTTACGGTGTTATCTAAAGAGTGTCGTGTACGTGTATTCAAAAATAACAAGAATTTTGACCGCACGGAGAACCGGCGTTCAGGTCAAAATTCGTTAGAAAAACTTGGCACACCCAACCTCGGATAAACGAGATGTGCAGGCAGGATCGAGGGAATTTCAAGAATGAAAATCGAGCGTTTTGATACCAAAACTGACAATGACGCTTATGCGGGCATTCCATTCAAATACACGGCGAGCGAGATACGAAATCCTGACGGATCGATTGTCTTCCGGCTTGATGAGATAGAGGCACCAGAGCAATGGTCACAGGTTGCGTGTGATGTGCTCGCGCAGAAGTATTTTCGCAAAGCGGGTGTTCCTGCGAAATTAAAGCGTGTGCGCGAAACGGGCGTCCCGCAATGGCTCTGGCGCTCTGAAGCGGACACAAAGGCACTCGCGAAACTGCCCGAAGATGAACGCACGGGTGGTGAGACGACGGCGAAGCAGGTTTTTGACCGTCTCGCGGGAACATGGACCTATTGGGGTTGGAAAGGCGGCTACTTTACGAAAGAAGCCGATGCCAAAGCGTATTTTGATGAGATGCGCCGCATGTTGGCGCTGCAAAAGTCCGCGCCGAACTCGCCGCAATGGTTCAATACCGGGCTGCATTGGGCTTATGGAATTGATGGGCCGTCACAAGGCCACTTCTACGTCGATTATAAGTCCGGCGAGATGGTTCGGGCGTCGTCATCTTACGAACACCCTCAACCTCATGCTTGTTTCATCCAATCGGTGAGCGATGATCTGGTGAATGACGGCGGCATCATGGACCTGTGGGTCCGTGAGGCGCGATTGTTTAAATATGGCTCTGGCACGGGCACGAACTTCTCATCCATTCGCGGCGAGGGCGAGCCTCTGTCGGGTGGTGGCCGCTCCAGCGGCTTAATGAGCTTTCTGAAAATCGGCGATCGGGCGGCAGGCGCGATTAAATCGGGCGGCACAACGCGCCGTGCGGCCAAGATGGTGATTGTCGATGCAGATCACCCCGATATTGAGACTTTTGTTGATTGGAAGGTTACCGAAGAACAAAAAGTTGCGTCTCTGGTCGCGGGGTCGAAACTGCATGAACAACACCTCAATGCGGTGATGCAGGCAGTTAAGACATGGGACGGCAGCGAGGATGATGCTTTCGATCCCAAAAAGAATGAAAGCCTGAAGGCCGCAATCAAAGCGGCGCGGAAGGTTCATATCCCAGAAAACTATGTCCAGCGTGTCATGCAGTACGCGCGGCAGGGGTATACCAGCATTGAATTTCCGACCTACGGATTGGATTGGGACTCAGAGGCGTATCTGTCGGTTGCTGGGCAAAACGCGAATAACTCGATCCGCGTGAAAGACGAATTCCTGAGAGCGGTTAAAGAAGACCGGGAGTGGGATCTGATCCGTCGCCGTGACGGGTCGGTTCATAAGACGTTGCAAGCTAAGGGTCTGTGGGAAAAAGTTTGTCACGCGGCGTGGTCATGTGCCGATCCTGGTATTCAATACCACGACACCGTCAATGACTGGCACACTTGTCCCAATAGCGGCGAGATTCGCGGATCGAACCCGTGCTCGGAATACATGTTCCTTGACGATACGGCCTGTAACCTTGCGTCGTTGAACTTACTGGCGTTCCTCAAACCTGATGGTCGCTTTGATCTTGCGGCTTATGAACATGCCGTGCGCCTTTGGACCGTGACCTTGGAGATCAGCGTCCTGATGGCGCAATTCCCATCGGAAGCCATCGCGCAGGGAAGTTATGACTTCCGCACGTTGGGTCTTGGCTATGCCAATATTGGCGGCCTGTTGATGACGATGGGGCTAAGCTATGACTCTGACGAAGGTCGTGCGTTGTGTGGGGCGTTGTCGGCGGTTTTGACCGGTGTTTCTTATGCAACCTCCGCAGAGATGGCCGGTGAGTTGGGGCCGTTCCCGCGCTATGAAGAGAACGCCGACGATATGCTGCGCGTGATGCGGAACCACCGCCGCGCAGCGAAAGGCATGACGTCGGGGTATGAGAAACTCCGCACGCCGCCCGTGGCGCTCGATCACGCGAATTGCCCGGATCAACGACTGATCAAAGCTGCCGAGAAAGCTTGGGATCGCGCCGTGAAGCTGGGCGAGAAGCACGGGTATCGCAACGCACAGGCATCCGTTGTCGCGCCGACCGGCACCATCGGTCTGGTGATGGATTGCGACACGACCGGAATCGAACCGGACTTCGCGCTGGTGAAATTTAAGAAGCTTGCGGGTGGTGGGTATTTCAAAATCATCAACCGGGCAGTGCCAGCTGCACTGAAAACGCTCGGATACGACCCCGATCAGATTGTCGAGATTGTGGATTACGCTGTTGGTCGCGGCACGCTGAAAGACGCCCCCGGCGTTGATCAGGAGGCGTTGCGTGCCAAAGGCTTTGGCGATGCTCAGATCGACGCGGTGGAAGCCGGCCTGCCGACGGCGTTCGATATCCGATTTGCGTTTAACCAATGGACGCTGGGCGAAGAGTTCTGCACCAAGACCCTTGGTCTGGACCCCGCCGCGATGATTGATCCGAATTTTGATCTGCTGCGCGCAATTGGGTTTTCCAAGACAGAAGTGGACGCCGCGAATCTATACGCATGTGGCACGATGACTCTGGAAGCGGCGCCGCATCTTACTGACGATCATCTCTCTGTCTTTGATTGTGCGAACCCGTGCGGCAAGATCGGCAAGCGCTATCTGTCGTGGGAAAGCCACATCAAGATGATGGCGGCGGCGCAACCGTTTATGTCCGGTGCGATCTCCAAGACGATCAACATGCCGAACGATGCGACCATCGAGGATTGTAACGACGCTTACATGATGTCGTGGCGCCTCGGCCTGAAGGCCAATGCGCTTTATCGCGATGGCTCGAAACTCTCGCAGCCTTTGTCGACGCAGCTTCTTAGTGAAGATGAGGATGAGAGCGATCTGCAAGAGGCAATCGGTGCGGATCGTCCCGCTGCGCTGCGTGCGGAAGCCGTGGCCGAACGGGTCGTTGAAAAGATTATCTATCGCGACCGCACGAACCGTGAGCGCGAAAAGATGCCGCAACGCCGCAAGGGCTATACGCAAAAGGCGGTCGTCGGTGGGCATAAGGTTTATCTGCGGACCGGCGAGTATGAAGATGGTCGCCTCGGTGAGATCTTCATTGATATGCACAAGGAAGGCGCGGCCTTCCGGGCGATGATGAACAACTTCGCCATCGCGGTGTCTCTGGCTCTGCAATACGGTGTGCCGCTGGATGAATTTGTTGAAGCCTTTACCTTCACGCGCTTTGAGCCTGCGGGCATGGTGCAGGGTAATGACTCGATCAAGAACGCAACTTCGATCCTCGATTACATCTTCCGCGAATTGGCGGTCAGTTATGCGGCCCGTGATGACCTCGCGCATGTCGGCACGGATGGTGTGAAATTCGATGATCTTGGAAGAGGCGAGGGAGAGAGTGCGGAGCCGAACTCCGTCGAAGCCAAGACCGCCAGCCCAGCGCTCGACATGGTCAAGCAACTCGCGTCGGTCGGATATCTGCGCCAGCATATGCCAAAGCAGTTCTCTGGCGAATTGGCCGTAGAGAGTGTCAGCCCCGCCGCACAAGGGCCTAGCCTTGTGGCGGAGCGCGCCGCCGCAACCACGGCGTCTGTTAGTACGATGGTCCTCGACAAAGTTGCTGAGGCCCGGATGAAGGGCTTTGAGGGCGATGCCTGCGGGGAATGCGGGAACTTTACGCTGGTCCGTAACGGGGCCTGCCTGAAGTGCAACACCTGCGGCGGGACGAGCGGCTGTAGTTAATTTGAGAGATTGCCGGGGTAGCGCGCTTCGGCGCGTCTCCCCGGCTCCGAGGCGAGGCAGAGGGGGACGTTAAGAATGATCCTCAAATTAGAATAACAAAATGCCCGAGCAGGGACACTAGTACGAACCCCGCCTTCCAGTTTGAGGGCGGGTTTTTCTTCGCCTGTGTGCTGAGCGCATGCCGGGACTACCGGGAGGGGTCGGCGGCAGGGCTTATCGTGAAAGCCAACCGATCAACACAATGAGGGCAAATGCGATGGTCATGATCGCCATTGCCCAGTGAATATGTACCTCGCGAATATGGCGGGTGTGAAAGCGCACGGTGGCGTCGGTCTCAGAGGTGATGTGGATTTGATAGCCGTGTTGGTTCCACGGTTTTTCGAAGATATGATGCGCTTCTAACGGCAGGGTCGCGGTCTTGCGGCCAACAATGGTGCTGCCATGTGAAAGTTCGACCTCGCCACGCGGCGCGGAGCCGTCTGCTGTTTTCACGTCAAACTCCACGCGAACCCGAAAGGCGCGCGTCATCAGGTGCAGGACTTTGATTTTCTGGCCAGCCGCCAACACAACTTCACGCATCAGGCCCTCTCGAATGGATCAGTGAGGCGTTTGTATTCTTCCAGCGCGTAATTGTCGGTCATGCCCGCGATGTAATCCGCAACAATTCGAGCACGAGCGCTGCCCTTTGCGGCGTGGGCGTCTTCGCTCCATCCGGCGGGGAGCAGGTTGGGTTGTTCAAGCAGCAGCGGAAACATCTGCTCGATCACGCGCTTGGCCTTGGCCATCATACGGTTGACGCGGAAATGGCGATACATGCGTTGGAATAGAAATTTCCGAATTTCCGTGAATGCCCGATCCATCTCGTCCGAAAACCCGGCGAGCGCCGCGGGGTGCATCCGCACAGCTTCGGCAGTTGCGGGGGCGGCGTCATTGATCCGCCGTGTGGTCTCATCCAGCAAATCCTCGACCATTGCCGAGAACATGCGCCGTAAGGCTTCGTGCGAACGCCGCGTTTCGTCAATGCCGGGATGGCGCCTGTCAACCTCGCGGATTTTATCGCCAATCAAGGGCAGTTCTGCAATTTCGTCGAGCGTGAAAAATCCAGCCCGTAAACCGTCATCAAAATCGTGATTGTTATAGGCAATGTCATCGGCGAGCGCCGCGATTTGTGCCTCAAGGCTCGCGCGGGTGTGTAGTTCGAGGTCGTGTTGTGCTGAATACGCGCGGATGGCGAAAGGCAAGGCGTCTCGCGAGGCATCGGCGGTACCCAATAGCGGACCGTTGTGTTTGACCAAGCCTTCCAATGTCTCCCATGTCAGGTTTAGCCCGTCAAAAAGTGCGTAGCGCTGTTCGAGCTTGGTGACGACCCGCAACGCCTGTGCGTTGTGATCGAACCCATCATACGGCGACATCAACTCGTCGAGCATCGTCTCGCCAGCATGACCGAAGGGCGTATGACCTAGGTCATGGGCCAGCGCGACGGCTTCGGCCAAATCTTCGTTGAGCCGCAATGTCCGAGCTGCAGAGCGGGCAATCTGTGCGACCTCAAGCGAATGCGTCAGTCTTGTGCGGTAGTAATCGCCCTCATGAGCGACGAAGACTTGTGTCTTATGTTTGAGTTTTCGAAAGGCGGCGGAGTGCAAAATGCGATCACGGTCGCGTTGATGCGGCGAGCGATGATTGCTTTCATCCTCGTTCACCAGCCGCCCGCGAGAGGTGCGCGGATCGACGGCATAGGGCTGTAAATGCTCAACTCGCATCATCGCGGGCTTGTTCCTAGTTCCAGTTCCCTTATCTGTGCTAACTTAAGGACGTGTCGAAAGCGATGGAGTTTAGCGATATGGATGCCCCGATTGCCTCGGCTGAAGGTATCAGCGTTACGGATGCGGTATTCACCCAGCTTTCCGCTATTCTGGCGAGCGAAGGCGCGGATAAGATGTTGCGCGTCGCGGTGTTAGGGGGCGGGTGTTCTGGCTTTCAGTACAAATTTGACCTCGAAACCAGCACAAATGACGATGACGTTGTCATCGAGAAAGACGGCGCACGAGTCGTGATCGACTCTGTCTCACAGCCGTTTTTGGACGGTGCGATCATCGACTACAAAGATGAGTTGATCGGCGCACATTTTGCCATCGACAATCCGAATGCGACGAGTTCATGCGGCTGCGGAACCAGCTTTTCAATGTAAATTGTCTCATGGATCGTGAAGTTATTGTGCATTGCAGCAAACGTGCTATGAGGGTTACGGCTCGGACAAGGATCTCTAAACGTGTACGATCCGCTGGAGCGACCCAGCAGAGTGAGCAGATTTTTGGAGTAGCGTCATGGATACGATTGAGCAATGCGACTACTACAGTGACGAAGTCTCTACGCTGGGAGAGCGCATCAGCGTTGCCCGTGAAAGAGCGGGTATGTCCCAAGTGGAACTCGCAAAGGCCTTGGCGGTCAAATCTGAGATGCTGGATAACTGGGAAAATGATGCCGCAGAGCCGCGCGCCAACCGAATGACACTGCTTGCTGGTATTTTGGGCGTTTCTGCCGGATGGCTACTCTACGGTATCGGCGAAGGTGTTCCTGCGCCCGGAAATGAACCCGATGCCGAGGGGTTTAGTGATGATCAAATCGCTGACCGTTTGCTGACAGAATTACGGGATGCCCAACAGATGCAAGGCATGATCGCCAAACGCATGGCGCGAATCGAAGACGCTTTGGTTGCGCTGAACGCGGCGTGAAGGAGGCATTTCCCACTGAAGCCGACCAAGCAGTGCGCCTGAAGCGCGCAAAGATGCGCGCGTGGCGGCGCGGGATGCGGGAAATGGATCTTATTTTGGGGGGGTTCATTGATCAAAACGGCGAGACGCTGAACGCCGCGACACTTGGCGCGTTCGAATTGCTGCTGGCTCAGCGGGATCAGGATTTATACGATTGGGTATCAGGCCGTAAACCTCTTGAAGAGGCTTCATTAACCTTAGGTGAAGTTTCCTTAATCGCAGAAATCCGCGCAAACTGGCGGATGTTTGAGAAAAATTCACCATAAATCTGGCCTAAATTCTTAATAACTACCATCGATTGCAGTCTGACAATTAATCTAACGTTTAGAAAAATTGACGACAGTCGCCCTTAGTTTTTTAGCAAAATCCGAGAGGGCACCATGAGCGCAGTTCTTCAGACAGTCGACGGATCAAACACAAGTCCACGCGAAGCCCTGTTGGCGCAATACATGGACAGTCTTTCATATATCGAGCGGCTACACCGTCTGTTGCTTGACGTCATCAAAGACGAATTTGAGCGGTTGAACGTTATTGATGTGACAAGTGTACAAGCTTTGTTGCTGTTCAACATCGGCGATAATGAAGTGACGGCTGGTGAATTGAAAAGCCGTGGTTATTATCAGGGTTCGAACGTATCGTATAACCTCAAGAAGTTGGTCGAAGGCGGGTACATCAGTCATGAGCGGTGCTCAATTGATCGCCGGGCTGTTCGCATCAAGCTGACCGAGTCAGGGTCAGAAGTTCGCCAAATCGTCAATGACCTCTGGAATCGTCATGTCGATGCCTTTATGGAAGGCGGCACGATGACCCATGAAGAGCTGAGCGAGATGGAGAAGTCCATGCGGACTCTGGAGCGCTTCTGGACGGACAAAATTCGCTATATCTACTGATCGGCGAAAAAGTCATGCGATGCCGGAGCGAGCTTCGGCACGCGGGACGCCTCTGTAAATTGATCTTTGGGTCGCCCCATTTTTGGCGGAATCAATGTAAAATGTAACTCACGTTTAGAGGATACGCGCAGAAAGGTCGTTGTGTCCTGAGAGTCGCTGGATTACTGTGTAAAAAAACCATAATCGAGCAATCATCTAACAGGCGTGAATATGACGGTCGATCAAGGCGGTTATCCGCCAGAAACAGGCTCGGCACAAACGCTGGGCGATATATTCCGGAACACCCGCACGTCTGCGGGTGTCAGTGTTGAGCAGGTCGAATCTGACTTGCGTATCAAAGCTAAGTATATTGAGGCGATTGAGGATGGCGATACCGTCGCTTTGCCAAGTCGCGCGTATACGGATGGCTTTTTGAGAAATTACGCGACGTATTTGGGTTTGGACCCAGCGGATTCCGTTCGTCGCTTTGCTTCTGAACAGGGCTTAACCGCGCCGACGACTCGGATCGCAACCGTTGCGCCGATGCCGGGTGCCAAGAACACGAACTCGCTGACAAGCAGTTTAAGCTCAGAACCCCGGCGCGGCTTTTTTGCGGCGTTAGGCCGGGGTGTTGCGGCGGCGATGCCGTTACTATTGGTCGCAGGTGTCGGGTTTGGCGGATATACGGGCTTTGTGGCTGCGCGAGATGCCGGATTGATTCCGGCGCAGTTTGGCGGAGAGGCACAGTCGACTGGATCGCCAACCGCTGCTGTTGAAAGAGACAAAACGGAACGGGCAACGCGAACGCGCTCGACCCGTGTGGCAAATACCCCGAAAAAAACCGATGTTGCTGAGGCTGAAGACGAGCCAGCCGCGAAACCTGCCGACGCGCCTAAGGAAGAGGTGGAGGTTGCCGAGGCAGCCCCTGATCTGGTGGGCGAAGAGACCAGTACGGGGCGTCCAGACTCGCTGGCCTATGCGCGTAGCGGAAATACCCCCTATTGGCGTGCCAAGCCGCCTGCCGTTGAACCGGCGGATGGCCCTGTTTCGGAAATCGAACCTGAAGAGGCTGGCCTGCTGCGGGCAGACGCATCGGATGATGAAGACGAAAAGCCAAATCTGTCGCGTTGGTCGTCGTCAGGCGCGAATGATACGCCGCCGACGGGTGTTGATGCCAGCCGCATTGCCGCCGCCGCTCGTGAGGCACTTGGCGGGGCGAGCACTGGGTTGACTGAAACAGATGTGGCGGAGGCTGATGCGGTCGAAGCGCAACAGATTGAAACTGCAGCGATTGAGACGGCCGATATTTTGACCGACACGGATGATGGTTCAGCTACGAGTGTGAGTGACCAAACCGAAAGCGCGCCAGCAGTTCAGTTTCAAGAAACGCAGGTTGCCGCGCTCTCGACGGCAGAACCGGCCACGCCTCAATTTGGCATCGGCCCAGTTGTGATTGATGGCCAGCCGAGTTCACTCGACCCCGTTCAGCCGCAACAGGCACCGCGACGGTTTGCACTGGTTGCTGGTGCGGATACGTGGGTGCAAGTGACCGATGCGATTGGGAATGTGGCCTATACCGGCATCCTCTCGCCCGGTGAGGCCTATAATATCCCAGAGCAACAAGGGTTGCGCCTCAAGACTGGCAATGCGGGCGGCTTGTTTATCGAAGTGGACGGGTTAAGATTTGGACCGCTTGGCTCCAACGGCGCGGTGATGCGAAACGTTGTGCTGAATCCGGGCGCAGTGCGCGCAAGCTTTACACTTTCGCAGGCGGCGTCTCTGGTTCAATAAAGGCAGGTAAGTTCTTTTCTATCGTATATTTGTTTCAGCGAATGACGAAATAAGAACAGGGTGTTACTGTCTGGAAAAATTGACACTGGAGAACGAGATGACCAGCATTCGGCCCTGGCGCGACGTAGAACGCCGGAAAAGCCGCCAAATCTCTGTCGGTGACGTGCTCGTCGGCGGAGATGCGCCGATTTCCGTCCAGACAATGACCAATACGCTGACCTCGGATCCGAAAGCGACGATTGAGCAGGTCATGGCGTGCAGCGAGGCTGGTGCAGACATCGTTCGGGTCTCTTGCCCTGACGAGGCATCAACAGCGGCCTTGTCCGAAATTGTCCGCGAAGTTGATGTGCCCATCGTGGCGGACATCCATTTTCACTACAAACGTGGAATCGAAGCGGCGGAGGCGGGCGCGGCGTGCCTGCGGATCAATCCCGGCAATATCGGATCCGAAGACCGCGTGCGTGAGGTCATCAAGGCAGCCAAAGACAACGGTTGTTCGATGCGGATTGGCGTGAATGCGGGATCGCTCGAAAAGCACCTGCTGGAAAAATACGCCGAACCTTGCCCTGAAGCGATGGTCGAGAGCGCGCTGGAACACGCGAAAATTTTGCAGGACAATGACTTCCACGAATTCAAGATCAGTGTGAAGGCGTCGGACGTGTTTTTGGCGGTCGCCGCATATCATGGGCTTGCCGAAGCGTGCGATCATCCGCTGCATCTTGGCATAACCGAAGCGGGTGGGCTGAGTTCTGGCACTGTGAAGTCCTCCATTGGTATGGGGAATCTGCTTTGGGCTGGTGTCGGGGATACGCTGCGTGTGTCGTTGTCAGCCGACCCTGTCGAAGAGGTGCGTGTCGGATTTGAAATGCTCAAATCGCTTGGTTTGCGGCACCGGGGCGTGAATATTATTTCCTGCCCATCCTGTGCACGTCAGGGATTTGACGTGATCAAGACGGTGTCGATCCTCGAAGAAAAGCTCGCGCATATTCAGACGCCAATGTCTCTGTCGATTATTGGTTGTGTTGTGAATGGTCCGGGCGAAGCGTCGCAAACCGATATTGGGTTTACGGGAGGCGGTGCGGGCAGTGGCATGGTTTATCTGTCCGGCTTGCAAGATCACAAAGTCCAAAATGACGATATGATTGATCACATCGTCGGCTTGGTCGAAGAAAAAGCGGTCGAGATTGAGCGCGAGCGCGCTGAAGCGGCGGAAATAGCCGCCGAGTGACGTATTCAATACGGCGCACCGTCGAAGACGACTCGACCTCGCTCGCCGTGGTCGAGTTGATGACCGCCCCTGAATTCGCGACCTTTGTTCTCGAAGGATTGTTCGGTGATGCATCCATCGGGGCGATCCTATCTTGGCGCTATCAGCAAGGCGGCGTCGATTCCACCCAATGGTCATGGGTCGCAGAAGATGGCGGCGAAGTTATTGGCGCGATGGGCGCTTATCCCGTTGCTTTAGCGAAGAAAGAATGGGGCAACGACGAAGGCGAGGCAAAGGAGCGAAACGCCCATTTTGCCTGTCTTCGGCCATTGATGCGCGACGATGCCTTTCACATCGCTCGGCTAGGCGTATTGCCTCAGGCGCGGCGTCGCGGGGTGGCGCAAGCGTTGATCAAAGAAGCTGAGGCGGCGACGCGCAAAGCCGACTTATCGCTGCTGACCCTGATTGTCTGGGCCGATAATGAAGCGGCGCTTAGCCTTTATTATGGGATGGGATTTACGGAGCGCGGCGACGCTGAAATTGCGCCGCACCCACGAATGGCACGGCATGGCAAGATGCTGCTGTTGGGCAAAGACTTACCGTGAGGTGGATCGTCATTAGCCTCGTCGCAATGGTTGTGCTCGCAGTTGTTGGTCTGCTCTATGTCCGCGTTGCGCCGCATGATCCGGCAAAATGGCATGTCGACCCTGCCGCTGTGCAAGAGGTCGATCCACTCAATCAATATATTGGCCGTGCGAGCGTCGGCGGTGATCGGAAGGCTGTGGCCGGGTTACTTGAACGTCTGATTGTGGGCGAGGTTCTGGCAGGAAGTTTCGAAACTGGCTTTGTGACAGTGATCGCGCGCACGCCGATGGTTGGCTACCCCGATTATATCTCGGTTCGTATTGAGGAAGAAAACGCCGACACGTCACGGGTGACGATTTTTTCGCGCTCTCGTTTTGGTGTCAGCGACCTTGGGGCGAATAAAGCGCGAGTCGAGGCGCTGATTGGCGGTTTGAAGCGCGGTTTGGCGGCGTCTTCCTGAAAGATGGGCGGTCCGTGATACAGGCGACGGGGCGAGTCCAATTTTAATGCGAGGGGGTTGATGCGTGGGTACTCAGAGCGCGCGGTCGGATTCTTCTTGATTTATGTTCACTTTTAGTTCTTGTATGCCTTTACCGAATCAAACGAAAGGCAACAGACGACATGGACATCGAACGGACCCTAGAAACTCAGCGGCACAGGCTGCTCCGCATTGTCGCGGGGTTGGTTGTCTTGCTGGGGGTTCTGGCGGTCGGCCCGGTGTCGCGCCAGTTCTCGGATTGGGTTTTAGGCTTTGTTGAGTCTGTGTTGTCCCGTGCAGAGGCGGCGGTGCAGTATTTGGTGGTCACGCAAGCCTGCCTGATGGCGGGTCAATGCGGCCTTGATGTGAAACGCAGCCAGATCGCGATGCCTTTCGCACCGGAATGGAATTCGGACGAGGCTGACGTTTCGTTGATCGACTGTCGTCAGAGGTTGCGGGTTTTGCGTTTGGTGTTGGGGGATTTACCGCGCCATGCGTTGCGCCTGCTCCGCCGGATTGCGAGACAATGCCGGGGTGCTGGCAGACAACTTTCGGTTCGTTTTGATCTGTGCTGCGCCGCGTCGGTTCATGATTGGCACTTGCCCGCAAACTGTATTGAGCGTCCGCCTGATATGTTCGCAGGTACGCTCAGATTTATTCCGAGGGACCAGTTTTCCCTTCGCGCATAGAACTGGATCGCTGGGGCGATGCTCGGCGAGGATGGAAAGCGTGGAAGTAGTATCTTGTGGGTTCATCTCACCTCCTCCCGAAATCTCGGCAGGGGGCGCTGGCGGATGGGGCCGCCGCATCGTGCTTTATTGCCCTGACATCTGGATCGTTTCGGGCAGCGCGTGCCACCATGCCGCATAAGGCGTATCGGCGGGGTGCTTTCCGCTGAAATCGGGCGCGCCATCCTCCCACCAAACGGGTCCAGCTTCGCCCAGCGCGACTTTCGAATTGAGGACGGCCTGAGCATCTTGGGTCATTCGGGCCTGCATCAGTGTCTTGATCGCTTTGCGCCGCGTGCTGTCATCTAAATGAGGATTGGTGCAGCGTTTCAATACGCCGCGCGAGACGAGGTATCGGCCATCGGGCGTGTGGGGACGATCTTTGCGGGCCACGCGAGAGACCTGTCCGTCAGTTCGACGCAGGTGTTAGGTTCAAGGCGATAGAAATCCGCACATCCTTGCCAGTATAGGGCCGGACGCCGTGGCTGAGCCATGAGGGAAACATGACCAGATTTCCAGCAGTAGGACGTACCATCTCGTTTGCCCCGACCGATTGGCCGCCCGGTGTCTTAATCGCCAATTCGGGGGCCAGCATGGCCGGTCCAACGCCTCTGGGGTCTTGGATTTCAAATTCGCCGCCCAGTGACGGGTCTGAACCCGCCCCGCCATCGCGGACGTAATAGGTCGCTGACCAGTACGCACCGGGATGGGTATGGAACTCGTTGCCCTGGCCCAAGCGGTTCACATTGGCCCACGCGTTCATCCGCCAGTTGACGTTGACCGGCTTTCCGACGCGGTCGCATGTGAGGCTCGTCGCGATTTGCTGGGCGATTGAAAGAACCTGCTTTCCCTCTTCGCCGCACCAATCCGGGAAATCAGTCGGCGATTGCCAGCCGCCCCAGTTGGAGTGATGGACGCTGGTGACAGCTTTTTCCCTCTCAACAATCTTCGCCTCCAATGCGGCGTTGATCTTTTCCGCGTTCGGCACGGCAAATATTGCAATCGGTGTCGGGAACAAATTCCTGATCTGGACTTGCGGTCCGCCGGGAGCCTGTTTCTGTGACGCGGTTTTTTGAGGCATTAAAGGCATGGTCGGGAGTTAAAGCGAAATCGCCCCAAATGCAAAGGCGGAGCTGGGCCGATCACGCAGTCTTTGACAGGCGCAGCACACGCCCGTACCTCTCGCGCATCACGCTTTTGAGGACGCTATGGATATTTTTGCTGAGTTTCGGACCACCATTCTCGCCGCGCTCGACTCGCTGGTGGCAAATGGCACCTTGCCCGAAGGATTGGAAACACGAGGCGTCACCGCCGAGCCGCCTCGTGATGCGAGCCACGGGGATATTGCGTCCAATGCAGCGATGGCCGTTGCCAAGCCCGCGAAAAAGAACCCGCGAGAGATTGCAACAGCGCTCGCGGCGATCCTTGCCGAAGACCCTCGGGTCGATACGGCTGAGGTCGCTGGTCCCGGCTTTATGAATTTGCGATTGTCCGAAGGCTTTTGGCGGGAGCGCGTGCGCGATGCGTTGGCGCAGGGCGACGATTTCGGCAAATCAGAGATTGGGACGGGGCGGCATGTGAATGTCGAATATGTCTCGGCCAACCCTACGGGGCCTCTGCATGTGGGTCATACGCGCGGGGCGATTTTCGGCGATGCGCTTGCGTCCTTGTTGGAATTCGCAGGCTATAAAGTCACGCGCGAGTATTACATCAATGACGGAGGCTCGCAGGTTGATACCCTCGCGCGGTCTGCGTTCCAGCGGTACCGTGAAGCCTTGGGCCACGCGCCGGAAATGGGGGAGGGGCTATATCCCGGCGACTATTTGATCCCAGTCGGTAAAGCGATGGTCGAGAAGTGGGGCGATAGCTTGCTCGATAAGCCTGAGGAAGACTGGCTGCTGGATGTGCGGAACTTTGCCACCGATGCGATGATGGACTTGATCCGCGCGGATTTGGCCTCGGTCGGCGTGGTGATGGACGAGTTCTATTCCGAGAAGTCACTCTACGGCAAAGGCGTGATCGAAGACGCGATTGCGGCGCTCGATGCAAAAGGTCTGATCTATCAAGGCATTCTGGAGCCACCGAAGGGCAAAAAACCCGAGGATTGGGAGCCGCGCGAGCAAACCCTGTTTAAGTCTTCGGAATTCGGTGACGATGTGGATCGCCCGATCAAGAAGTCTGATGGGTCGTGGACGTATTTTGCGCCCGATATTGCCTATCACTTTGACAAGCTGCAACGCGCCGATGAGCTGATCGATGTGTTTGGCGCGGATCACGGTGGGTATGTGAAGCGGATGAAAGCGGCTTGTAAGGCGCTATCGGGGGATGATCGCCTCGATATCAAACTGACGCAGCTTGTGAAGCTCTACGAGAACGGCGAAGAGTTCAAAATGTCCAAGCGGGCGGGCACCTTTGTTACGTTGAAAGACGTGATTGATATGGTGGGGCCGGACGTCACGCGGTTCTCGATGCTGACCCGCAAAAACGATGCGCCACTCGATTTCGACTTCGCAAAGGTGAAAGAACAGTCGAAAGACAACCCCGTCTATTACGTTCAATATGCCCATGCTCGAATTTGCTCGGCGATGCGAAAGGCGGCTGATGAAGTCGGCTTAGATGGGTTGGATGACCCGTCGCTTGCTCAAGCCGATCTGTCCTCCATCAAACATGAGGCCGCGTTAAGTTTGGTGAAAAAGATCGCTGAATGGCCTCGTCAAGTGCGCGGAGCGGCGGAAAATCATGAACCGCACCGGATTGCCTTCTATTTGTACGATCTCGCGTCGGAATTTCACTCTCTATACAATTTAGGCGCGAAAACACCGGAGTTGCGCTTCGTTCAGGAGGGTAATGACGTTGCAACAAGGGCTCTTTTGGCGCTGATTCGGTGTACTGCAATCACAATTTCCAACGGATTGCGAATCTTAGGCGTGACGCCTGTACAAGAAA
>CAZJWF010000029.1:0-31001 GCA_964549375.1 uncultured Neomegalonema sp. | reverse complement strand
GCACATGGTCCGTCGACAGCACTCCTTTGACGATTTGAACGCCCAATTCCTCGCAAGTCTGGCGGATGATTTCGCACAACCGAACACGCATCTCGCCACGCAGCACCTTGAACCGATACTTGGTCACCCAAACGACGTGAAATCGGTGGTAATATTTCGTATGACCTCCATCGTGATCGGTCTTTTCAAGTCTACCAGACATCTGCAAAGTGCCGTACTTTGGCGTTCGAGAGTGCAGCGCAAGTGATGTGGAAGAACCACTGGTGGTTATCATCGGCGCTGTCCAAGTATAGTAGTTAAGTTGGATTTGATAATGACCCACGTTTCGACTCATCTCATGTTTCAAGGCGATGCGATTGACGCCCTTGAGACGTATTCGACGATCTTTTCAGACTTCATTGTCGAGAGTGTCGAAAGACACGATGACGAACAAGGCAATCCCGGCGGGATCAAACGAGCCACCGTTTCCTTCGCCGGACATAGGCTGATTGTGCTCGACAGCCCCCCAGTTCACGAATTTGATTTTACGCCCTCCATGTCACTTTTTGTCGATCTCGACCGTAAAGAGGTGTTGGAAAAAATCTTCGCCCAACTATCGGAGGGGGGCAACGTCATGATGCCGCTTGATGACTACGGGTTTAGCAAACGCTTTGGGTGGGTGTCCGATCGGTTCGGCGTTTCATGGCAACTCAATCTGCCAAACGCCTAAAAACGAGCGGCCGTAGATTGCATGCTCAACCAACAGGGGCTTTGCGTTCTGCATCGCGGTGTTCGCAGATGGAGATGGCAAGGTTCGGCCATTCCGAGCCTTCTACCCCGCACAAACCGACCGCCGTGAAATTTTCGAAATCTTTCATCGCTGCTCCGCTATCGCAGCGTCTCAGTATTCCCATCCACGGCGATGACCTGACCCGAAATTCGCCGCGCGGCATCTGAGGCGAGCCATGTGGCGGTGGCAGCAATGTCTTCGGCGCTCACCCAAGTTTTCATGGAGACCCCTTTGACATATTCAGCGCGCACAGTTTCGGGGTCGATGTTGCAGGCCTTGGCTTCCATCTGAAGGACACGCTCCATCCGGTCGCCCTCGACCGATCCGGGAGCGATGGCGTTTACGCGAATACCGAATTCGCCGAGCTCCATCGCGAGACCTTTGGTAAGGCCAACAAGTGCCCACTTCGCCGCCGAATACGGGCTGCGATTGGGATAACCCCATTGTCCCGCTGTCGAGGTAGTAAAGAGGATCAGGCCGGACTTTTGCCCTTTAAGCGTGGGAATCGCGTGTTTCGTGGTCAAAAATGCACCGGTGAGATTGACATCCACGCAATCGCGCCACGCCTGGGCGTCCAGGGTCTCCAACGGTCCCGCCGGGCCGCCCGTGCCCGCATTCGCGCAGATGACATCAAACCCGCCAAGCGTGTCTTTGGCCTGTGCCATTACCGCCGCGAGTTTCGGCTCATCGGTGACATCGGCCTCATATGCTGTGACGGAGGGGTGTGCGGCGCTGAATTCGGCCAACGCCGCTGCATCCAGATCCGCAATCGCAACCCGTGCACCTTGGGCAAGGAACCTTTCCGCAAAGGCGCGGCCAAGGCCAGAGGCTCCGGCGGTGATGAAGACCCTCAAGATGCGGGCATCCGCTTTGTCAGTTTCAGCTTTTCGCGCACGGCATCCGGTCCCATGATTTTTGCACCCATACTTTCGAGGATCGTGATCGAGCGTCCGACCAATTGCGCGTTAGTCGCTTTGACCCCGCGCGAGAGGAACAGGTTGTCTTCCAATCCGACCCGAACATTCCCGCCATGTAGCGCCATCGCGGCAACATACGGCAGCTCGTTGCGGCCAATGGAAAAGCCGGAATAGACCCAGCCTTCCGGAATCGCATTCACCATGGCGCCAAGCGTCTGCATGTCGTCGGGCGCGCCCCACGGGATGCCCATGCAAAGCTGCACCAGAACCGGATCGTCGATCAGGCCCTCTGTAACCAATTGCTTGGCGAGCCAAAGGTGGCCGGTATCAAATGCCTCGATCTCTGGCTTGACGCCGAGGTCTTTCATGCCTTGCGCCATCGCCCGCAGCATTGCGGGTGTGTTGGTCATGACGTAATCGCCCTCGCCGAAATTCATCGTGCCACAATCAAGCGTGCAAATTTCCGGCAGGCATTCCGCGACATGAGCTAGTCGCTCGGTCGCGCCCGCCATGTCCGTTCCCGCCTCATCCGGGGGTAAAGGCTGTTCCACCGACCCAAGCGTCAGATCGCCACCCATGCCCGCCGTCAGGTTCAGCACCACGTCAATATCCGCCGCGCGAATGCGGTCTGTAACCTCACGGAACAATTTGACATCGCGTGAAGGTGCGCCCGTCTCTGGGTCGCGAACATGGCAGTGGACCACAGCCGCACCCGCTTTTGCCGCCTCAATCGCACTGTTGGCAATCTGCTCTGGTGTGATCGGCACCAGTTCCGATTTCCCAACCGTATCGCCTGACCCTGTCACCGCACAGGTGATGAAAACATCCCAGTTCATCGCATGTCCTTTTTCAAATCTGGTTGAAATCAGGGCCAGACCAGCGCAAGAAATGCAAGAGCGAAAGCGGCATCATGCGGCTGATCGCGACTCGGTGAAGCGCCTTGCGACCCGCGCACATCCATGAAACACAGAGGCAACCCTCTTACTTGACGGAGTGCCTCGATGTCCACCGACGTTCTGATCCCGAATAAGATGCTTGAATCCGCTGACGCGGCGCTGGCCAAGGCTTTTACGGTGCATCGTCTGTATGAAGCCGATAACCGCGAAGCGATGCTGGCTGAAATCGCCCCAAAAATCGGGGCTATCGCCAGCAGCGGTGGAGCTAATCGCGCCTTAATCGAGGCACTGCCAAATCTGAAACTCGTCGCGCATTTTGGCGTCGGGTACGATCCCGTGGACGTAGCTTGCTGCAAAGAACACGACATCCGCGTGACCAATACACCCGATGTGCTCAACGATGCGGTTGCCGAAATGACGCTGGCCCTGATGCTCGGGCTGGAGCGCCGCATCCCGCAAGCTGACCGCCACGTCCGGGACGGAGCGTGGGAAAGCGGCGGCTATCCCCTGACCGGCGAGCTGACTGGGAAGACTGCAGGGATCATGGGTCTTGGCCGCATAGGGAAAGAAATCGCGCGCCGCTTGCAGGTAATGAAAATGAACGTCGTCTACCACGGGCGCACGGAACAAAAGCACGAGCCTTACTCCTATTTCGCCAACCTGAAAGATATGGCTGCCGCAAGTGATTGGTTGGTGGTCGTGGTGCCCGGTACGCCTGAAACGACAAAAGCGGTGAATATGGATGTGCTAAAAGCGCTGGGGCCGGACGGCGCTTTGCTGAATATCGGGCGTGGATCGGCGGTCGATGAAAGTGCGCTGATTACATGTCTTCAGGATGGCTCGCTCGGCGGGGCAGCCCTGGATGTGTTTGAAGATGAGCCGCGCGTGCCACAGGCCTTGCGCGAGATGGACAATGTCGTCTTGCAGCCGCACCAAGGCTCTGCGACGCATAAGACCCGCTGGGCGATGGGCGATTTGGTGTTTCGCAATGTCAAGGCACACTTTGCCGGAGAGCCGCTGATCACGCCGGTCGCCTAACCGTATCTAAGGAGAAAACGATGGCGAAAGTCGCGCTACTCGGAACGGGCATCATGGGCGCACCGATGGCGCGCAATCTGGCCAAGGCAGGATTTGAAACGACCGTCTGGAACCGGTCGATTGAGCGCGCGCAGCCTTTGTCTGATTGTTGCACGGTGGCCGATACCGCCGCCGCCGCCGTGGCCGAGGCCGGTGCAGTTTTCACGATGGTTGAGAACTCAGCGGCGGCTCTAGATGTCATGTTCGGCTCGCATGGCGCGGTGGCGGCGAACCCCAACGCGCTGTGGATTGATACCTCTTCGATCCAGCCTTCGGTCGCCCGCGACTGCGGCAGTAAGATCGACCGCTTTCTCGACTCGCCAGTATCGGGCGGGGAGAAAGGCGCGATAGAAGCGACGCTTGCCATCATGACCGGAGGCAGCGAGGCAGATTTCACCGCCGCCAAACCTTTTCTCACCGCGTTGGGCAATCCGACTCATGTCGGGCCGAATGGCGCAGGGCAAGTTGCAAAGCTCGCCAATCAGCAGATTGTCGCGATCACTATTGGTGCCGTCGCAGAAGGGTTAATGCTCGCACAAGAAGGCGGGTGCGATCCTTCGGCGGTACGCTCGGCCCTCATGGGCGGATTTGCGACGTCGAAAATCCTCGACCTGCATGGCGAGCGGATGCTCAACCGAAACTGGAAACCCGGCGGCCCACTGCGGATGCAGCTCAAGGATTTGAATAATGCCTTAGAGGTTGCGGAAGAAGCCGGATTAGACTTGCCGCTGACGCGTCAATCGCGCGAGGCCTATACCAAGCTTGCCGGAGAATTAGGCCTGCCCGACAACGATCACAGCGCGTATATGCGCTACCTGGAAGCCATCAACCCCGACAAGCGGTTTGGAGATGGCAGCGATTTAACCTAACCGCCGATTTGCCGACGATAGGTGTGTTAGCTGAGCGGGAAGTTTCCACGTTTTGAAAAACAACGTCCCGTTCAGCAAGGATCGCCCCCGTGCCAGCGAAGCAGCACGCTATTGCTGCATCGCGCACGAGGAAGCGGTGGCTGGCGTGATTATTCAGCCGCAGCTTCTTTTTTTCCGGAAAGGGGTTCACTGAGTTCAATACCGATAAAACCCAGTTTGCCTGTACCACCACGGCGTTTCGCGTAAATTAGTCCAGCAACCACGAGAGCAACGGCAATGATCATCATGCCAAGGGTCGAGTTCATATGTTCACTCCTTAATTTGAGAAGCTTCTCATACAGAGCAAACCTTTCCGATGGCTTGAATTAACCAACACAAGATAAAATTGAGAACGATTTCTTATGAGCAACAGCAGCACGCCAAGACCGGCCGACACGCAGGACTTGCGGAACGCATTCATGGTCTAGACACCAAGTATATGACCGTGCAAACTTTTGCAGTAACACGTTTTAGCCTCAGGACCGAAAGGTTGCATCGTTTCCCCATCGCCCTCATGATCACATCGAAGTTTGGGACTATCTGCATATCAGCACAGTAAAATAGGGAAAAATCAATGACTGAAGACAAAACACTCGGATGGGCTTTATTTTCATTGCGCCTTGGTCTGGCAATTCTGTTTTTGATCTGGGCGCTCGACAAATTGGTCAATGTCGAGCATGGACAAGCCGTATTCGGCAAATTTTATGGTCAGGAAATCAGCACTACGATCGTCTATGCGCTGGGCGCTTTGCAGTTGTTGTTGGTGCTCGCTTTTACCATCGGAAAGTTCAAATCAGTAACCTATGGCGCGCTGCTGTTGATGCACCTCGCCACGACAGTTGTTTCACTGAAGATGCATGCCGACCCGTTTGGTGTTCCGGCAATTTTATTCTGGGCGAATTGGCCCATCCTAGGCGCTTTGATTGCGCTATTCCTGCTACGTGACCGCGATACTTTTTTATCGGCATAAAACGGGTAGCTCGGAATAGCCTGAGAGTTGTGGCCTCCCCCGCAGGAGGCCACTTTGGTTATGAACAGCATCCAAACAACCTCAGATGAGCACGGCCCCATCCTCGAACACTTTGGTCCACGGCAGAATTCTCACGGACTGGCGCAAGCCAGTGAGCCAGAACGGATCTTTCCTGACCAGCGCATCGGCGGCCTCCGCATCATCGGCTGAAACGAGCCAGATCCCTCCGGCGGGCACCCCGTCGATCTCAGCCAATGGCCCCGCCGCGGAAATCACATCGGCATGTTGCTTTAGAAAATCGAGGTGATCTGGCAGATGCTTGCGGCGCACTTCTGGCCCAAGGGTTGCGTCGTCTTCGAATAAAATGATGAAATTCATCGAAGCTTCCTCCATTCAAATAACTCAGGAAGCAACAAAATCTTTGCTATGCGATCAAAGGTTTATTAGCAGCGCCAAAAAATACGGCCATAAGGCGCATTGCCTCCAAAGGCTTACGCCGGATCAAGAACGCGGCTCGATTATTGTCCGCTGGTGCACCTGACCGTGTCGCATTTACACTGAGCGTTGGAGAACCACTCACCGCTATGAAGTATGGTTCGGCATGAGCAGCCATAGACCGGCGTTTGATCCCGGCATGACGGGCTTTGGCCTGAGCGATAAGAACTGCGAGTGATGCCGGTATTGATGCGTTAAAAGCCTGAAGATGCCACAATCCGATGGATCTTGAGAAACGCGTAAACACATTTCCTTAATCAATAATCTGCGTTCCGGTAATCTCGACTCCGAATCCTGACAGGCCGATATAGTCGCGTTCTTGCGAGGCCAATAGGGAGATCGAGGTAACGTTCAGATCGCGGAGGATTTGCGCACCGAGACCAACCTCGCGCCATGCTTCTAATCGTGTTGCAGAGCTTTCAGCGCCCTCCCCCTCTTCCCATTCAGGACGCTGTGCCGTGACGCCCACCGCACCCTCTCGAAGATAAACAATCACGCCATGTCCCGCGGCTTTGATCTCAGCCATTGAGCGGTTGATCGTACTGTCGGAACCACCGAAGACATCTTCAATAGGTGTTTGCCGATGCAGACGAGTCAACACACCCGGTTGATCTTCGACCTTACCATAGACGAGCGCGATGTGGTGCGCCTCGTCAAAAGGTGTCGAATACACATGCGCCTGAGCCGGGCCGATCTCTGTCATCAACTCAAAGGTTGCCTCGCGCGTGACCAGCTTTTCGCGCTGTTGCCGGTAGGCAATCAAATCGGCGATTGAAATGACTTTAAGCGCGTTTTCTTGCGCATAGGCCATCAGACCGTCACCGACCAAGGCGTCACCCTCAGGTCCGAGAATTTCGCAGATCAAACCTGCCGGCGACTCTCCGGCCATGCGTGCCAGATCGACCGCTGCTTCGGTATGGCCGGAGCGGATCAAGACGCCGCCATCTTTGGCAACCAGCGGAAAGATATGACCGGGGCGCACGAAATCTTCCGCGCCGACATTGCCATTGGCAAGCGCTCGCACTGTCGAAGCGCGCTCGGTCGCGTTGATGCCGGTTGTCAGACCTTCTTTATAATCCACCGAGACGGTGAAGGCTGTCGAGAGCGGCGCATCATTCTCGCGCGCCATCGGCTCCAGCTTGAGTCGGCGCGCTTCGGACGCGGTGATCGGCGCACAAACCAACCCACCCGCCTTGATGATAAACGCCATCGACTCTTTGTTGGCCTTCGAGGCAGCCATAACAAGGTCGCCTTCGTTCTCACGATCAGCATCGTCAACAACGATAATACATTCGCCGTTTGCAATCGCCGTAACAGCATCTTCGATCAGATCAAGTTTCATAGAGGCTCGATGTTATAATTTTGACGAGGGCGGCGGAACATTGCAGCCAAGACATGGAAGATCAGGAATGGAATGCCAAAGACCAGCGCCGCAGGCGATTCCAACAAAGGCTGAACCACACTTTCCCAAAGATCCGGAGAAACATGCCGTTCGATCGCAGGTTGCAGCAGTTGTAAACTCGCCGAATGCAGGCTCGCCCAAAGCTCACCCAATGGCCGCAGGATAAAACCGCCGCCTTCTTGAAGCGCCAGCCAGTCGAAGACCACCGCGACAACTGTCAAAATCAGGAACACCCAAGCCAAAAACCGCATGTCTCTCTCCATCCAAACCGTCGAACCGGACCAAAAGCATATTTTTGGATCAGAATACAGTCTTGTCCGTCAGAGAAATTGGACGGAAAGAAGAACGCCGACAAATATAGCAAGACGACTGGTCCAGATGAGCTATTCCTCGCCGAATAGATCGGCAAGGGCAGAGACTTCTTCTTCGGACAGAGCGGTATGGGCGGTGGCAAGCGCGGTTTTTCGTGTTGGAGCCTTGCCTTCCATCGG
Organism: uncultured Neomegalonema sp.; assembly: GCA_964549375.1. Taxonomy (GTDB): domain Bacteria; phylum Pseudomonadota; class Alphaproteobacteria; order Rhodobacterales; family Rhodobacteraceae; genus JAHDDY01. The sequence goes on along the minus strand of CAZJWF010000029.1, from coordinate 23,076 downwards.
AACAATTTGGATCGCGGGGGCCGCATATCTTTCGACGTCCGGGCGCGGGAGAGCCGTAAAACCAATATTCGCATTTACGCATTCCATAATCGCCTCCACACTATCGAGGATCATGGTGTCGCTTGGCTTTATCCCTCGGCGGACCAAGTGGTTCGATACCAACCGACCTATTCCCGAATTCGGCGTGAACAAGATAAAGGGCCGCTGCTCGAAACACTGCTTGATCTTTTGGCCTTCTAAGTCGCTTGGCAGCGCATAGACCAAATCTTCCGTCCGCAAGTTTGTATAGTTCAGGCTCGACAGATCGACATCTGAGCGCGTGACAATCGCAGCATCCAACTGCCGCTCAGCCACCCGTCGTTGTAGGTTCTCGGACAAGCCCGTTGTTACGGTGAACTTCACGTGCGGCACCTGCTTTGCAGATTTGACCAGAAAGTGAGGCAGCAGCCGAACACTCGCCGTCGCGATAAAGCCAACGCGGTATTCACCCTGCAATACGGTGTCTTGGCGACGGGTCAGGTCGACCAGCTTTTTCTGTTCATCAATCACCCGACGAGAAGCTTCTGCGAGTCCGCGCCCCATTGGCGTGAGCGACGGAGGCCGCACGGACCGGTCAAAGATTTCAACGCCGAGATCTCGTTCCAGCGCCTTCATCTGCATGCTCACCGCAGAAAGGGTCATATTGAGGCGCTTTGCTGCCTGAGAGAAAGACTCCTGCTCTGCAATTGCAATGAGAGTCTGATAAGACTGCAAGTTCATAAATTAAATCTATCTGAAGATATCATTCATTTTAATTCGATATTTCTTCCCTCACAAATCTGTTACGATGGAGAAATGAATATACAAGAAAACCCGTACCAATCGGCAGCGCGGCGTCTTGCAGCGGATTTTGCTCCACGCGCGGCAAAGTGGGACCAGACCCGCACATATTGTTGGCAAAACGTTAACGACATGACCAACGCTGGCCTGATGGGCATGACCTTGCCCGTTGAATATGGTGGTCAAGGCGCGTCTTTTCTTGATGTCGCTCTGGCAGTCGAGGAAATCGCCAAAGCCTGCACTCTAAGCGCTCGCATTTTGGTCGAGGCCAACATGGGCGGGATCAGTGCGATCATGGCTTACGGCACGCCGGAGCAAAAGGCATTCTGCGCGCCGATCGTTCTGGCCGGTGACAAACCAGCCATCTGTATCACTGAACCTGGTGCGGGCAGTGCGGCGACAGAAATGACGACAACTGCGCGGCGGGTTGGCGACCGCTACATCCTCAATGGGCGTAAGCATTGGATTACGGGCGGCGGTGTTTCGAAACTGCATCTCGTCTTTGCCCGTGTCGAAGATGAGGCGGGAGAGGAATTTGGGATTGGTGGATTTATCCTGCACTGCGATCCGGAAAAAGGAATCACGCCAAAAGGTTTCGAAGTCGCCGGACGCGAGCGGACGATGGGCCTGTGCGGAATGCCGGAAACCGAACTCGTCTTCACTGATGTCGAGATTGATGCGGAGTTTGCGCTGGTGCCCCCCTCTGGGTTCCGACGCGGCTTTGCGGATTTGATGAATGCCTATAATAGCCAGCGGGTTGGCGCAGGCACCATCGCAATGGGCGTTGCCGCAGGGGCGCTGGAGCACGCGAAACGCTATTTGCTGGAGCGCGAGCAATTTGGGCGTCCTCTTGCTGAATTCCAAGGCTTGCAATGGATGCTGGCCGACATGGACACCGGCATTCATGCCTCGCGGTTGATGCTGCACGAGGCAGCACGGTCACGCGGCCCGAACGGAAGCCGCTTCCCGGATATGACGATGGCGGCCCGCGCGAAACTCTTTGCGTCCGAAACTGCAATCAAAGTCGTGAACGACGCGCTACAAATGTTCGGCGCACGCGGGTACGGCGATGCCGAACCGCTAGAGCGGATGTATCGCGACGTGCGGATGTTCACGATTGGCGGCGGCACTGCACAGATTTTGCGGACCCAAATTGCGAGCAATGCCCTCGACATGCGCCTGCCCCAGACCCGCCCGCAACCGGTTGTGAGTGCAGGCTATATGGAGGCCGCCGAGTAAGCGTAGCGAACGCGCGAAGTTACGCTTCTCGTTCTAAGACGGTCTTGTTAATTTCCTCTGCTGGGATCCGCGTTAACCGCGCGCCCTGACCTTGCCCCCGTGTACCGAACTATATGTTGATTTTTCATGCAGCAATTTTGTTGTCTGCGTTCAAGGCCGTTTTGCCCTAGAAGGCGCGGATAAACGCCCCCAGAAGGACACGTTGATGCTCGATAAGATCGCTAATGACGCACCGCTGGCGTTGATCGCTGGCCCCTGCCAAATGGAAAGCCGCGACCATGCGATGATGATCGCCAGCGAATTGAAGGCTATTTGCGATGACCTAGGAATGCCTCTGATCTTCAAGGCGAGCTATGACAAGGCAAACCGGACCTCAATGCAGGGGCAGCGCGGCATAGGACTAGAGGCCGCTTTGCCGATCTTTGCAGAGATCAAAGACAGCCTCGACCTGCCTTGTATCACTGATGTTCACGAAGCCGCGCATTGCGCCCCGGTCGCCGAAGTTGTGGACGTTTTGCAAATCCCCGCTTTCTTATGTCGCCAGACCGATTTGCTGATCGCAGCAGCACAAACTGATAGGGTTGTAAATGTTAAAAAAGGGCAGTTTCTAGCCCCTTGGGACATGAAGAATGTCGTCGGGAAAGTACGCGATGCGGGCAATGATAAAGTCTGGGCGACGGAGCGCGGGGTTAGCTTTGGCTACAACACACTCGTCGCAGATATGCGAGCGATTCCAACGATGAAGCAGGAATGCAAATGCCCCGTCGTCTTTGATGCCACCCATTCAGTACAGCAACCGGGGGGCCTCGGCGGGTCCTCAGGCGGCGACCGAACGATGGCACCGCTGCTGGCCCGCTGTGCAGTGAGTCTTGGTATCGCCGCCGTTTTTATCGAAACGCATCAAGACCCCGATAATGCTCCTTCAGACGGCCCGAACATGATTCCTCTGAGTGGAATGCGGGACGTTTTGCACACGTTACAAGGCTTTGATAAATTAGCGAAAAGTCTGTAAGCTGGGAAAAATTCAGGAGAAATCCATGCGTATTCTCATGCTCGCCGCTGCCACTGCGTTGGTCCTTAGCGGTTGTACCCAGCCCTATTCTGGCGGCTATCAATCCGCGCCGGTTGGGCAGGCATTATTTACCGAAACCGGGACAGTCACATCGTCACGCGCCGTTGAAGTGACCACGGGTGGAACGGGCCTCGGTGCCTCAATAGGCGCAGTAGCTGGCAGCATAGCTGGTTCTCAAATCGGTCCAAGTCGGCGTTTCTCCCGTCGCGGATTTCGCCGTTCCAGCGCCGTATCGGCCCTTGGCGCATTTGGAGGCTTTATTGTTGGCGGCTTAATTGGTGCGGCCATTGAAAACGATCTCTCGCGCCAAGTCGTCACCGAATACGTTGTGAAAATGGACGATGGTTCGTTCGTGACAATCGCACAAGAGAACGGATCCATTGTAACCGGCCAGCGCGTATTTTTACAATCCTCAAGGCGGGGATTCGCACGCCTCGTTCCGGTTACATGAGAGTTTATCTATTCAATTCAATCTGTTAATCAGCATAGAGACTCGTCACTGTATAGCGGTGGAACACACTCAAACATTGTTCTACATTCGTTTTAGAACATGGCTTGACACAAGTCATGAACTTAAATAGAACGAAAGGCGTAACGTCAACACGGCGGGAGACGCCTACCATGCTCACGAAGAAACAGCACGAGTTGCTGACCTATATTGATGAACGTATTCAGGACACGGGTATTTCACCGTCTTTTGACGAGATGAAAGAAGCCCTTGGGCTGAAATCGAAATCTGGAATTCACCGGCTGATCACAGCGCTCGAAGAACGAGGGTTCCTACGCCGCTTACGCCATCGTGCACGGGCGTTGGAAGTTGTGAAGCTGCCTGAAAATGCATCGGGACGCGCAGCGGGAGGCTTCCGCCCCAATGTCATCGAAGGCGGCCGAGGTAAAAAAGCTGCATCGCACCAACGGCAAGTTGTTACGTCTGGCGAATTCCGCGAAGTGCCCATGATGAACAAGATTGCAGCGGGTCTGCCAATCGAAGCAACAGAAGCGCACTCGGAAACATTGCACTTTCCAGCGGCTTACATGCCCGCCGCAGGCGAGCACTATGCCTTAACGGTCGATGGTGATTCAATGACCGGTGTCGGTATCAATGATGGCGATACGGTCGTCGTCCAAAAATGTGATACTGCACGTTCAGGCGAAATCGTGGTCGCTTATATTCACGAAGACAATAAAGCGACATTAAAAACCCTGCGGATGAAGGGTGAATCCATTGCTCTGGAAGCCGAAAACCCAGCCTACGAAACACAAATTTACGGGCCGGGCGCGGTGACGATCCAAGGGAAGCTTGTCGCGCTCTTGCGTAGCTATTGATCTTGCCCCAGCGGCGTTGGTTCGGCGACATCGACGAGATGCCGCGAACCAGCGCGCAAGGTCACAGCAACCGAACTCGCCCGATCTAGGATGGATCGATCGATCAACGTACAGTTCGGTTTAATTTCAGGCGGTCTGAATATTTTCGGCGCGACGATAACAGCCCCGGCTCGGCAGACCTTCGTCAAACGTTGAATCGAACGATTGCGGATGAGGACAATCCTCGTGTCACCTTTCAGTATTCCATCGCATTGATAGCGATTGCACTGCCATCGCCTTTTTTTAAATGCTTCTCGTTGAGAGACATCCCCCTCCCCGCTTCGGCGCAACCATGTCTCAGCCGAATAACCGGATTTCCTTTCACGGCTGAACCAAAGGTCGCCGCGATCGGTTCTTCCGGCAATCAAATCCGCCTGTGCTGAGATCAGCACATCGGGTTGCTCCCGGCTTTGCCAAACGAAAACGCCAGCCCCAATTAGAAGAACGGCGCCTATCCGAAGAGGGCCACGCCAGATCACAAGCCAAAGCCCCCCAACGACAATCAACGCCAGCGCAAATGGCGTTCCCGCCGGGACGGACCAAGCCGCCCCGTCCATTCCCGCGACCCAATCGGCCACCCAGAGGATATAGCCAATACCGAAGCCCAGAAGGGATAACCCAATCCCCGCCAATCCAAATGGTGCAAGAACCGTAGAAAGAATGATCATCGGCATGATCCACAAGCCCATAACCGGCGTCGCCAATAGATTTGCCGGAAGGCCATAGGCAACAAGGCGATTGAAATGATAGGCCGCAAACGGTGCCGTCGCCGCTCCGGCAATAACACTGGTCGCAAGTGTCGCGATCAATCCGGTGATCAGCTTGTGATACCAGTCGGAAATCTGCGCTCGCCGCTTCCAGAATGGCCTGCTCACTTCATAACCGGCAACCAGTGCCGCAACCGCCGCGAAAGACATCTGAAATCCGGCCTCAAACAAACTTTCAGGACGAAACAACAAAACAAGACATGCCGCCGCCGCAAGTCCTCGTGCCGTCACCGCAGGTCGATCCAGCAAGATTGCAGCAAATGCGACAGCAGCCATAATGAAAGCACGCTGAGTTGCCACGCCAAAACCAGCCAAAGCGAGATATCCACCTGCCGCCATCAAGCCGGCAATCGCCGCGATCTTTCGAATGGCAACGCGGCTGGCAAAAATCGGCATCAAGGCCAAAAACAGGCGCACGAGCCAAAAAGTCAGCGCACTCATCAACCCGATATGTAGACCAGAAATTGCAAGCAAATGCGCCAAACCGGAATCGCGCAGAGCCTCGGTCGCATCATCAGAAATCTCGGAACGATCACCAACAATCAGCGCGGCAGCAACCGCGCCCTCTTCACCGCCGATCTGATATCGTAACGACCGGGCAATCCTCGCCCGAAACCTCGCCAAGCGCACGCGCCAATCTTTCAACACTGCTAAGGCTTCGACCCGCATCGTGCCTCGGGCGTATCCTATTCCGCCGATCTGCCGAAAATAGGCCTGACGCGAAAAATCAAATGCGCCCGGCGCAGCCGGACCTGCTGGCGCCCCGATTACCGCCTCAATGGAAATCGTTGATCCGATCATCGGGGCTTCGGCTGTATCAACGAGAGTAACACGAATGCGTCGAGGGATGGCGCTCGGATGCACGCCCGCCAACCTCAATCTATCCAAAGTGACACGCGGCGCATTCGAACGGGAGCGATCTACCTGCACGATCCTGCCACTTACAATACCGCGAAATCCTTCTTCTAATCGCGGCGCATCGACAAGAGCAATCCGAACTGAGGCCGCCAGGTAGCCTAGACTGATCAACAGCAGCACAATACACCCGATCGCGCCAAACATCGCACCACGTCGCCAAGAGATCAGGGCCACCGCAAGAACACAAACACTGATCACCCCTAGTAGAAGCGGGGGAATAACCAGAAAAAACTCCAGACGGAACCAAACACCAACAGCAATGATGACTGGCGACCACAGGGCAAATCGCCTGTGCTGCGCCTCCCATAACCGCTTTACGAGGTTCACCCCCTCGGTCATAAGTCCCCTCAAGTACCGCCTTGATCCCACAAGGCTGTTTGCTCAGGAAACAAGTATGACCGCTCCGACATCCAACGCTACTGAAAGTAACACGGTCGTCACGCGTTTTGCACCGTCTCCTACTGGTTTCCTCCATATTGGGGGGGCGCGCACCGCATTGTTCAACTGGCTGTTCGCAAGACATCACGGCGGCAAATTCGTCCTGCGGATCGAAGATACCGACCGAGCCCGTTCAACGCCCGAAGCGACGGAAGCTATCTTTGCCGGTTTGCGTTGGATGGGTCTCGATTGGGATGGCGATGCAGTCAGCCAATTCGAACGGATCAAGCGTCATGCCGCCGCTGCAAAGCGCATGTTAGAAAATGGCAGCGCATATCGCTGTTATTCAACGAAAGAAGAGATTGATACTGCGCGCGAACAGGCGAAAGCCGAGAACCGCGCTTCGCAATTTGAAAGTCCGTGGCGTGACAAAACTGAAGCAGATTGGCCCGATGACACACCCTTCGCGGTCAGGCTAAGGGCACCAAAAGAAGGCGAAACGATTGTCGACGATCAAGTTCAGGGCCGTGTAAAATGGGGCAATGACCAACTCGACGATTTAATCCTTCTGCGCTCTGACGGCGTCCCAACTTATATGCTGGCAGTCGTCGTCGACGATCATGAGATGGGCGTCACGCATGTCATTCGTGGTGACGATCACTTGACCAATGCGGCAAGACAGACGCTGATTTATGAAGGCTTGGGGTGGGAGCCACCGATCTTCGCCCATATCCCACTCATTCACGGACCAGACGGCGCGAAATTATCGAAGCGTCATGGTGCGCTCGGTGTCGAAGAATACGAGAAAATGGGATATCTGCCCGAAGCCATGCGAAACTATCTGGCTCGCCTCGGTTGGTCTCACGGGAATGACGAGTTTTTCACGACCGAACAGGCGATCGAATGGTTTGGGCTTGAGTCCGTCGGCAAGTCCGCTGCGCGGTTCGATTTTGACAAACTGGCCAATCTAAATGGACTTCATATCCGTACTGCAACCGATGCGCGATTGGTGGCGGCTTACAGCGAACTTTTTACCCTACTCAATGGGCAATCAATGCCGGATGAGCATAAGCAGAGCCTTCTTAACGCCATGCCAAGTCTTAAAGATCGTGCAAAAACAATCAATGAACTCATTGATAAGTCGCAATATATTTTCGAAAAACGACCACTTTCCATTGATGAAAAAGCACAAAAACAACTAACGGATGAGACACGACAGATGCTTGGTGATTTGACTTCGCATCTGCGAGAAGCTACATCGTGGACCACCGAAGAGCTTGAAACCATAGCAAAAGCTTTTGCGGAAAAGCGCGACACGAAACTCGGCAAGATTGCACAGCCATTGCGGGCTGCGCTGACGGGTGGAGCCGCTTCTCCGGGGATCTATGATGTCATGGTGGCGTTAGGTCGGGACGAGACGCTGGCTAGGATCAGCGATCAGACAACCTAGCGGGCACAGCATGACTAGCCCGGCTCACAGAACCAACGTGCCGTGCATCCGCGCGGTGCTCCGTATTTGGGGAAATGAATGACAACGGAAACAGGAAAATCTGCGTCACTAACCGTCGATGGCAAAACGATTGAATTACCAATCTACGATGCCTCTGTCGGCCCGTCTGTGATTGACGTTCGCGCTCTTTTCAAACAAACGGGCCAATTTACCTACGATCCCGGCTTCACATCGACCGCAGCTTGTGATTCGACAATTACGTATATTGATGGCGACAAAGGGGAGCTGCTGTATCGGGGATACCCGATTGATCAACTCGCTGAAGAAAGTCGTTTTCTAGAAGTATGCTACCTGCTGCTCTACGGTGAGCTGCCAGATAAAGCGAAAATGGAAGACTTTGAGAGCCGTGTGACGAACCACACGATGCTCCACGAGCAAATGACGAATTTCTACCGTGGTTTCCGTCGCGATGCTCACCCAATGGCAATTGTGACAGGTGTCGTGGGTGCTCTGTCGGCGTTTTATCACGATTCAACCGACATTCGCGATCCGATGCAGCGCGAGATTGCCTCAATCCGTATGATTGCGAAGATGCCAACGATTGCGGCATGGGCCTATAAGTATTCAATCGGACAACCGTTCGTTTATCCTCGCAACGATCTTGGCTACGCTGCAAACTTTTTGCATATGTGTTTCTCTGTCCCGACAGAGAATTACGAAGTCGACCCGATCATGGCCAAAGCGATGGATCGGATCTTTACGCTCCATGCTGACCACGAACAAAATGCGTCGACATCAACAGTGCGCCTCGCGGGTTCGTCGAATGCGAATCCATTTGCGTGTATCGCGGCAGGTGTCGCGTGCCTTTGGGGACCAGCACACGGCGGAGCAAACGAAGCTGCGCTGAATATGCTGAACGAAATCGGTGACGTCAGTCGCATCCCGGAATTCATCGCGCGTGCGAAAGACAAGGACGATCCATTCCGTCTCATGGGCTTTGGACACCGAGTCTACAAAAGCTACGATCCTCGTGCGAAAGTTATGCAGCAAACTGCGAAAGAGGTGCTGGAGCTCGTTGGCGTGGAAAACGATCCAATCCTGAAAGTCGCACAGGAACTTGAGAAAATTGCGCTTGAGGACGAATACTTCGTCAAACGCAACCTCTATCCAAACGTCGATTTTTATTCAGGTATCGTTCTGAATGCGATGGGTTTCCCGACCTCCATGTTCACCGCGATCTTTGCGCTCGCGAGGACAGTTGGTTGGATTGCTCAATGGAAAGAGATGATCTCGGACCCCGATCAACGCATTGGTCGCCCTCGTCAACTATACACCGGCGAAGCCGCACGGGATTACATTCCTGTAGACAAGCGCTGAGTTTTTTCGGCGAGGGCTGAAATGACAGACTGCGCTGCCCTTTTCGATGGCGCATCATCGCTTTCACCCAGTGCTTCAAACGCCCTATCAAAGCCCGCGACCTGATCATCGCGGGCTTTGCCGTTTTCGATCAGCGAGCGAAGTCCCTTGGCCAGTTGCGTCCCGGAACAGTCATCTTGCCAATACTCGGGAACAATTTTTGTGCCCGTGATAATATTCACCAGTGTTCCGGTATCGACTGTCATAACTCTGCGAAGAATGAATTCGTTCAGCTTTGGCATTCGATAACCAACGATCATCGGAACACGAAAAGCGGCCAGTTCGAGCGTCACAGTGCCAGAGGCAGCTAGCGCGAAGTTGGCGGCTGCAAAAGCGGCAAACTTGCGTTGCTCTGCTGTTTCGAAATCCAACCCTCTTGGATCAAGTATATGCGTCTTGGCTGGCCATACCTGCGCCATCGCTCGCACTTCCTCGGCGACAGCTCCCGCGACCGGCAAAATAATCTCTACACCCGGATCATGTTCGACGAGGCGCGTTACCGCATCGCCAAAAGGTTTTCCCAAGCGGGAAATCTCACTACGCCGGCTGCCCGGTGCGACCAGTACAACATTTGCATTAGGTGCGATCCCCAAGTCTTCGCGCAGATCTGCCCCCGCGCGAGGGGGCAAGTTCGCCACACGCTCGACCACAGGGTGCCCAACAAAATCACAATGCAGCCCCTCTTCCTCAAAATAAGGCGGCTCAAATGGAAAGAGCGCCAAGACGCGATCAAGATAGCCTGCCAGTTTTCGCGCGCGCCAAGGCTTCCACGCCCAAACCGTCGGTGCAACGTAGTGAATAAGTGCTACTTCGGGCACCAAACGCTTTACCCGTTTGGCCAGCAGCCCGGAAAATACCTGTGCATCAATGGTGACAAGCGCATCAGGCCGCTTCTCGACAATCGCGTCCGTCGCCTGCTTCAGTCTCTCCCGGATGCGCCGCAGGTGCGGTACGATCTCGACCAGTCCCATGACCGCGATATCTTGCATCTTGAAGACTGGCTCCAGCCCCTCGGCCATCATCGCCTCGCCGCCGACCCCGCTGAAGCGAACAGAACCGTTCGTTTCCTCGCGCAAACGCCGCATCATCGCGGCGCCCAGCCGATCACCAGAGCTTTCACCCGCCAGAATAAAGATATGTGGAGCCATACTCATTTGTCTGGTGATGTTAGGCCGATCAAGAACAATCCCGCCACATCACACCGGCGAACAGTTTCTTCCCGTTCCAGAATAAATCCGTTTCCCGCTTCCACCGCGATCCCAGATAATTTCGCGGCGGCGGCGGCGGCGGCGGTTTCAGGGCCAATTGTTGGCAGATCCAAGCGTTTGTCTTGTCCGATTTTGGGTAGTTTAACCAAGACACCCGCTGGCGCATCTGCTGCACGAAGTCCCGCGACACGCTTTAACATTTCAGCGGTGCCTTCTGCGGCCTCTACAGCGATGCAAACCCCCTTAGCGACGACAACGGCTTGGCCGACGTCGTGGGGGCTGAGCGCCGACAGAATATCGCGCGCCATTGAAATATCCTGCAACGCATCCTGTCGAGGGAAAACCGCCGTCAATACGCCTGCCCCGGCAATGACGTCATGCAGCACGATTTCCGGTCCGACTACGCGAAACCCATTCTCTTCAAAGATTTCGGCGATGCCACGAAGTAAGGCATCATCGCCCTGACGAAAAAGTTTTGCCACTCGCGGCAACAGCTTTGTCCCGCGCCAGTCAAATCGGACATCCGAAAGTTGCGGACGGGCGATTGGACCAGCCATCGTCACGGCATCGCAGCCCTGCTCCTTTAGGGCATCCATCAATCGTCCGACTTGACCAAGTGATACAGAGAGCCCGTCGTAATCGCGAATCCAAGTCGCCGCCGCGCCGCCGAGATCAACGGTAAGATACGGTATTCCCTCACGGATACAGGCATCCGCGACCTGTCTCGGCAAGACACCTCCCCCCGCCAAGATGGCGAGCTTCTTGGGTCTGCCGGACATGTCAGGCTACGGGCATACAGAAACGGCGGCTGCTGTCAGCGAGGATAAAGTCTACCATATCGCGCGCAGGACCAGTTTCAGGTAACGTTTTCCGAATGGCCTCGGCCCGCTCCATCAACTCGCCGCCACTGGACTCGAAAACCTCGCGATACGTCGCACGCAAGGTATGGATATCTTCCTTCGGAATAGCCCGACGCTTCAATCCCGTCAGGTTCAAACCGGCGAGGTGCGCCCGGTTTCCCATCACTGTACCGGCGGGAATAACGTCTCGCTCGACGCCGGTCATCCCGCCCACCATCGCATGAGCCCCCACCCGGACAAACTGATGAACCGCAGACAAGCCGCCGAGCACGGCAAAGTCTCCGACTTCGACATGCCCGCCAAGCACTGAGTTATTCACCATGATCACGTTGGAACCGATCATACAGTCATGCGCGACGTGCGTGCCGACCATAAAGAGGCACCGATTACCTACGCGCGTCATGCCTCCCCCGCCTTCCGTGCCGGGATTCATCGTCACATGTTCACGGATTTGATTGTCTTCGCCGATTTCAAGCGACGTCACTTCGCCGCCAAACTTCAAATCTTGCGGCGCGGAACCAATTGCCGAGAATGAGTAAACGCGCGTCCGGGCACCGATTTTCGTATGACCACTAACCGCGACATGACTTTCCAGGACAACGCCTTGCCCCAAAACTACATCCGGACCAACCACGCAATACGGCCCAACCCGCGCATCCTCGCCGATCGAGGCGCCATCCTCCACGATGGCTGTCGCATGAACGACAGCGGTTTTGGCAATTGTCATGATGGCTCCAATATCGTTCGTGAAAAAGGGGAAGTGTTATTCTGGGTCAACAATCATCGCGCTAAATTCGGCCTCCGCGACAGTTTTTTCTCCAACTTTTCCGACGCCGTTGAACTTCCAGACGCGACCTTTGCTGCGCTGCACGGTGACATGTAGCTCCAACGCGGCACCCGGTTCTACCGGAGCACGGAACCGTGTTTTGTCGACGGTCATGAAGTAGACGAGCTTACCCTGATCAACCATATCCAACGTTTGGACGACGAGAACTGCCGCCGTTTGCGCCATCGCTTCAACGATCAGAACGCCCGGCATAATAGGCTGTCCAGGAAAGTGGCCTTCGAAAAAATACTCGTCCCCCGTAACCGCTTTCTCGCCGATGGCGAACTCCCCATTACGCAAGTCGCGAACGGAGTCGATCATGAGAAAAGGATCACGGTGAGGGATCATCCGCTTGATGCGGTCAAGATCAGCAGTCGTAGGCGAGTTCGTCATCTGCGTAGTCCATTCGTCCGGCAAAACCTCTTTCCCGACGTGTTACCGCATTACCGGTTTCGGTCAAGCATCGCCATCAAATCGAACAGCTATTCCGGAGGGGTCAGAGGCGCTAAACGCATGGTCGGAAGCGCTGAATCTAGACGCTTTAGCGCCTCATCGGTTACATCTAACGTATCGACGCTCAAGATAACCTGACTCTTGTCCAACATGAGTTGCGCCCTGCGTTCGCGCAGCAACTGGGCCAATATCGGGGCGATGGCGCGGCGCAATTGATTGCTTGCCTGTACACGCACTGCCTGAAGTTTCGTCGATCCTTGTTGTGCAAAATCGCGGTTGGCAAAAACCTTCTTTTCAAATTCGCGCACACGCTGCCTGAATTCGTCTGGTTCCAATCTTTCGCGAAGTTCGGCCAGCTCCGCCTCTTCTTTGCTAATGGCCTTCGCACGTTCGGCAACCATCGCTTCTAACTCAGCCCGCATTGCCGTTGATTGCTCGCGAACATTAACCGCCGCAGCCGCGTCGCGCTGAATCCGCTGCATATCAACTACGAGAACGCCAATGTTTTCATCGTTGGTTTCTTGTGCAGTCGCGGGAGCCAGAAAAATCAGTATAGAAAAAAGAAAGACGACCCCAAACAGAGGTCGCCTACATATTTTTTCCCGTAGCGTCATTTGATCAGAAGCGCGTGCCGGCGGAGAAGCGGAAGAATTCATCATCATCCCCATCCTCTTCCAGCAACGGCGCGGCAAAATTCAAGCGCACAGGTCCGAAAGGCGATGTCCAAAAGATCGTCGCGCCGACTGCAGCGCGCAACTCAAACGAGTCGTCAACTTCACCAGTCTGTGTAGGGTCACTTGGATCAAACGTCGCTGTTTCATCCAATCCCCAAACAGTTCCAACATCGCCGAAAACGCCGCCGGCAAGACCAAATTCCTCTGGTAATCCAAGCGGGAAAGTGACCTCAGCTCGTGCAACGCCAAAATACTGGCCACCAAGCGTATCGTCGGTGAACTGATCCCGCGGACCAACACCGGCGACTTCAAATCCACGCAAGCTGTCGCCACCTAGGAAGAACCGATCCGATGCTTGCAGATCATACCCACCAAACGCAACGTTCGCGCCACCCGCAAGCTCGAGACTACCCACAACATCGTCCGAGAAGAGCGTCGTGAAGCCCTTCACCGATGCCTCGGTTCTCACATAACGGGCGTCCCCACCCAATCCTGCGAAATCCTGCTCTAGCCGGAAGATAAAACCATCCGTAGGCTCGGTCGCATCGTTCCGTCTATCGTAGACGAACTCATACCCCAGCGACGATGTAATGACGGAACCTTCGTCAGCTTGAATAAGCGGCGACGCGGTAGACGACACACCGCTAATTTCATCTTCAGAGATGCGATAGCGCGGTGACAAACGTGAATAGCGTCCGAGCGGAAAGCTTACGCGGGGCTGGAACCCGGTATTGGTGATGTCAAATGATGACGTGTCTTGATTATCTGTTTCGCGGCGGAAAAGATCAAATCCAACCGAGAGATCGCGGTCCAGAAACGCCGGTTCTGTGAAGCTAAGATCATATAGAGCGGTTCGGCTCGAAATCCGCGCGCGAAGTCGTAAAGCCTGACCACGGCCTAGCAAATTGCGCTCAATAATGCTGACTTCACCTGAGACGTTTTCCGTTGTGGAGAAGCCCAGACCAAAGCTCAATTGACCTGTGGATTGTTCCTCTACCTCAGTCTCGACAACAATACGGTCCGGCGCTGTGCCCGGCCGCGTGCGAACGTCAACGTCGCTAAAGAATCCAAGACCGCGAATTTTTGACCTTGAGCGCCGCAGTTGCAAAGCATTGAAAGCATCGCCTTCAACCAATTCGAACTGACGTCGAACCACACGATCCAAGGTCCGCGTATTACCTTTGATGTCAATGCGTTCAACGAAAACTCGTTCGCCTTCATTGATCTCAAAGGTAATCCCAACGGTTCTATTTTCTTCGTCTTTCTTGGGGACAGGTGTGATCTGCGTAAACGCGTATCCGCTTTCGCCAAGGCGGAAAGTCATGTCGGTAATCGTTTCTTCGACATCGCGGATGTCATAAATGTCGCCCTGGCGCGCTGAGATCAGGCGACGCAGTTCTTCGACATCAACACCTTCGGCATTTGAGATCACGTCAATCTCGCCGAAGCGATATTGCTCGCCCTCCGTCACGGTGAAGGTCAAGAAAAAACCCGAGCGATCTGGCGACAATTCTGCGACCGCAGAATTCACCTCAAAATCGACGTAACCGTTGGAGAGATAAAACTGCCGCAGAACCTGTTTGTCCAATTCTACGCGATCAGGATCATAAGAATCTGTCGACGATAGGAAATTGAAAAAAGAAGTTTCATCGGTCGGAATTTCGTTCCGTAATCGCCTGTCAGAATAGGCCCGATTGCCGATAAAGCTGATGCTATCGACTCCGGTCAACGGGCCTTCTTCAATTTCGAAGACCAGATCGACTCTATTTTGAGGCAATTCGATAATTTTTGGCTCAACCGACGCGCCATAGCGCCCTGCACGGCGGTAGGCTTCCAGAATTTGCGCGGCATCCGCTTCCGCCTTGGCGCGGGTAAAGACGCGCCGCTCGCGCGTTGTCACACCCGTACGCAGAGCGTCATCCTCAATCCGGTCATTTCCCTCAAAGGCAATCTGATTAACAACGGGGCTTTCGTCCACCATCACCGCGAGAACCGAATCACGTCGTTCGATCTGAACATCTCGGAACAATCCAGTAGCAAACAACGCTTTAACAGATTCGTTGATCTGGGACGCCGTTGCGGTCTGCCCCACCATCACCGTCATATATGAAAGAACAGTCGCGGGTTCGATGCGCTGGTTGCCCTCCACACGAATATCGCTGATTTGACCACCAACTGCGGCGGAACCGACAGATTGCGCCAGAGAAACAATCGGGACAGATGCGACACCGAATGCTACGCCAAGCGCAATAATGGACGCGCCCGCCCGACCACTTATGGATCTAGAAACCCAGTTCATACTCTTCCTCCGCCTTATTGCGGGCAATAGCCCGCTATGTGGCGTATCGTGTTCTACGATAAGGTAAAAAAACCAGTGATCTTGCTACAACCTTCCAACGTCCTGATAGGTTGCAAACAACATCAAAGAAACAATGAGCGCGAACCCAATTGTCAGCCCGATTTCCTGTACCCTTTCGTTCATTGGCTTACCTCGTACAGCTTCTATCGCATAAAATAGTAAATGTCCGCCGTCGAGAACCGGAATTGGGAAGAGGTTTATCAGGCCGATTGACGCAGAAAGCACAGCCATAAGGTAAATGAGCGATGAAGTGCCTTGTTGAGCGGCCTCTCCAGAAAACTCGGCAATCCGAATTGGACCGCCCAAATCGCCAACGTCACCTCGTCCAGCAAACAGCTCATACAAAAAGAAAACAGTCCCAGACAATACCCCCCAAGTCTGGGTTACACCGGTCTTCCCTGACTCCAAAAGCGAGGCATTCTCAAGCGGAGGGAACATTCCGAGCGAGGAGACATGCGTGACGCCGATAAAATATCGCGTGACGATATTATTGTTTTCATCGCGTATCTCGCGCATTTCCGCGGTTAATGAAACGTCAAGTATCTCGCCATCCCGGTCTAGGGTGACCGCAATCGGTTTCCCCCGAGATTCCATAACCGTTTCTCTAAGTCCTTCGAACGAGATTATTTTCTCGCCATCCAAAGATAAGAGAATATCGCCTGCTTCTATCCCAGCCGCCGCCGCGGCGCCGTCGGTCCTGACAGCCTCGATGGTCATCGGGGGGATGAAGGTAAACGGAAGGGTAACGGTGTCGCCACCGCGTTCAACGTCAACCGTGACAACTTTACCATTTGAAGCCCGGACGGCACTGTTTAGATCGCTGAACTTCGAAATCTCCTGTCCATCAATCGCTAAAAATCGATCTCCGACGGCAAATCCAGCCTCCTCGGCGATCGAGCCTTCTTCAACCTCATCGACGAAAGGCTTATCCGTTGGAACGCCAACGGAATAAGCAATTCCGGCAAAGAGAACGGCCGCCAAAACAAAGTTGAAAAACGGTCCCGCCGCTACAATTGCCGCCCGCCGGGGCAGGCTCGCAGCCGGGAATGATCCTGCACGTTCTTCATCCGTCATCTGTTTCAGCGCTTCTTCATCAACTGAACCGCTGGAGGGGTCTGCGTCCCCTCGGAACTTCACATAACCGCCAAGCGGTATGGCACTCAGCTTCCAACGAGTTCCACGCTTGTCTTGCCAACCGAAAAGCTCGGGGCCAAAGCCAATCGAAAATGCATCCGATTTAACGCCGCACCATTGCGCGACTTTATAGTGGCCGTATTCGTGGATAAAAACCACGACCATCAGCACGATAAAGAACGGTATGATGTATGAGGCAAGCGGTCCAATCAGAGGGATTTGCTCGATAAAACTCATAGCTGCTCCGAGGTTTAGGCATTAACTGCTTGACGCACTCTGACTTCGTTGACCGCAACCCGCCTAGTTTCGGTATCAGCCGTTAGAATATCGTCAAGATTGTGTGCTTTTCCGGTTAGGTCGATACGAGAGAGCACCTGATCAACAATTGCGGCAAGGTCAAGGAAACCAATGCGGTTTTCAAGAAAAGCGGTTGCAGCGACCTCTTTTGCCGCATTCATCGCACACGGCACTAAACCTCCGGCCTCCAGCGCCTCACGTGAGATACGGAGCGCCGGGAATCGAGTTTCATCCGGCGTCTCGAAGTCCAGGCGCGAAAACTTTCTAAAATCGAGCCGCTCGACCGTTGTTTCGACCCGATCTGGCCACCCCAACGCGTAAGCAATAGGGGTCCGCATATCCGGCTCTCCCATTTGGGCCAATACCGAGCCATCGACGTAGCCGACCATCGAATGAACAACCGATTGCGGATGGATAACAATCTCTATCTGAGAAGATTCAGCGTCAAATAGCTGAGCTGCTTCAATCAGTTCCAACCCCTTGTTGAACATTGTCGCAGAATCAAGGCTAATCGCATTCCCCATTGACCAGTTCGGATGAGCCAGCGCTTGTTCTGGCGTCACATTCTGCATATCGAGAAGGCTACAACTGCGAAACGGTCCTCCCGACGCCGTCAAAATGATCCGGTCGATGGCGTCGCGCCGCTCCGTATCGAGCACTTGAAAAATCGCACTATGCTCAGAGTCGACGGGCAATATCGAAACACCCGCTTTTTTGGCCTCCGCTTTGACCAACGCTCCGGCGCAAACCATGCTTTCTTTATTGGCCAATGCGATTGTCGCACCCGCGCGGATTGCCGTCAGTGTCGGCCTAAGACCCGCCGCTCCAGCAATAGCAGAGAGACACCAATCGGAGGGGCGACCCGCCGCCTCGATCAGCGCCGCATCGCCCGCCGCCATTTCGATACCACTACCCGACAATAACGATTGCAGCTCTGGCAGAGCGCTTTCATTCGCCAAAACCGCAATATCTGGGCGCAGCAACAGCGCTTGCTCGGCCAATTTTTTGGCATTCGCACCGCCGGTCAGCGCGACAATGTCATAAGCGGCGGCTCCGCCAAGATGCGAGATGACATCAACTGCGCTGCATCCGATAGATCCAGTGGCCCCAAGAATAGAAAGCCGACGTTTCACCATGCAAATACCGAGGTTCCGGACATAAGAACGAGCAAAGCTACTAATAATATGGCCGCAAGCAGGCCATCAAAGCGATCCAGCGCACCACCATGCCCCGGTAGGATATTGCTGCTATCCTTTACGCCGTGACGCCGTTTGGCTGACGATTCCGCCAAATCACCAACCTGCGACGCCATAGCAGTCAGCAAACTGACCAGCGCGACAACCCATAACCGGCCAGCATCACCGGCAATGGAAACTAGGCAACCGACAGTCACTGCTAGCAAAAGACCGCCCACCGCGCCGGAGATCGTTTTGTTTGGGCTGATCTTGGGCGCCAGCTTGGGACCACCAAGAAACCGACCAGCAAAGTAGGCTCCGACATCGGCAGCAACGACGACCAAAACTAGCCAAAGCGCTGTTAACAAACCAAAATCAGGGTCGCTGCGGAGCCACAAAAACCCAAGCGACGCCAAGATAATGACGGCAAAGCCTGCGATTTTCTCGCCATAACCAGCAGAAGCCGTCATGCGCGACCATTCCCAAATCATGGCACACGCCCCCACAAAAGCGAGCAACGCCGTCCCGTAGAATCCGGAATAAACAAGGGAAAAACCGACAATAGCCATGACAATCGCGGAAATAACGCGCGCGCGAAGGTCTGACCAATTTCGTTTTGGAGCTTCGGTTGTACTCATCAGACCTGTCCCCCCGGACCCAAGCTGATCACACTCATGCTTGCTTGCGTAACCCGCCGAAACGTCGATCACGTGTATTATAAGCAATGACGGCTTGTCGCAATGAGCCCGCATCGAAATCGGGCCAATGCTTATCAACGAATAGGAACTCGGAGTATGCCGCCTGCCAGAGCAGGAAGTTGGACAACCGCTGCTCACCGCTCGTCCTGAGAATGAGATCTGGATCGGGAACGCCAGACGTCGTGAGTTCGGCGGCAATCGCTTCCTCTGTTACGTCATCGCTGGAAATCTCGCCTGCAGCGACCTGCTCCGCCAACCGTGCCGCAGCCCGCACAATTTCTGCCCGCGAGCCATAGTTCAATGCAACGACCAGAGTCATCACGTCGCCTTCAGCGGTCAATTCTTCCGCTTCGACCATGAGCTGCTGGATATCCTGCGGCATTTCAGAGGGATCGCCGATGAACTTGATCCGCACCCCTTCGGCGACCAACGTCTTACATTCACGGCGCATGTAAAAGCGGAAAAGGTCCATCAATCCATGAACTTCTTCGCGCGGACGCAGCCAATTTTCGGTCGAGAACGCAAATAGGGTCAAGTATTGAATACCCAGTGCCTTGGCCTCTCGCGTCACTTTACGAACTGAGTTAAGGCCGCGTTTGTGCCCTGCGATCCGAGGCAGGCCGCGCGCTTGTGCCCAGCGGCCATTCCCATCCATGATAATCGCGACATGCGTTGGCGGTGTTAAATCTTCCGCACCTTCGGGAATTCCCTCGTCAGACGTCGTCGATTCTTTCGAGGAAAATCCTAGCATACTGCTCTTTCTAGATTCGATTAGTGGGACAGAGTGGAGCGTCGCGATGCTACACCTGCATAATCTCTTCTTCTTTGCTCGATTGAGCTTCGTCGATGCGGGCAATGAACTTGTCCGTCATCTCTTGGATTTCATCCCCATAGAGCTTTTGGTCATCCTCGGAGATATTGCCGTCTGACTTCGCTTTTTTGACCTGATCCATACCGTCCTTGCGGACGTTTCGGATCGAGACTTTTGCAGACTCCGCATATTTCCCGGCAACTTTCGCCAGCTCTTTACGGCGTTCTTCGTTCAGTTCCGGGATCGGCAGACGGATAAGTGTTCCATCGACCTGAGGATTAACGCCAAGCCCTGAATCGACGATGGCCTTTTCGGCAGATTTCACTAAGCCCTTGTCCCAGATATTTAGTGTCACCATTCGAGGTTCAGGCACATTGACGGTGCCGATCTGATTCAACGGTGTCATTGAGCCGTAAGCATCGACCATGACCGGGTCGAGCATCGTGGCCGAAGCGCGACCAGTACGAAGGCTCGCAAACTCCTGACGCAAAGCATTGATCGCGCCTTCCATCCGGCGCGTCAGGTCGTCCAAATCAAGATCAAAATCGTCGCTCATCAAGGCCCTACAGTTCTGTGTACGTCCTGTTTCTTAGGAAATTAGACGTCGGTCAAGTTTCATTTACAATGGTAAATTTTCCGTTGCCGGATAGCACCGAAGCAAATCCACCGGCCTTGTGCAGATCAAACACGACGACAGGAAGGCGATTATCTCGCGCAAGCGCAATGGCCGAAGCATCCATCACGTTTAGGTTGTCGGCCAGCACTCTTTGATAGCTCACGCTCTCAAAACGCTTCGCATTGGGATTAGATCGGGGATCGGAATCATAGACGCCATCGACCTGCGTCCCCTTGAGCAAGGCATCACAGCCCATCTCAACCGCGCGCAAAGCCGCCGCCGTATCTGTCGTAAAAAAGGGATTACCTGTGCCCGCCGCAAAAATAGCGATGCGGCCTTCTTCAAGGTGTCGGACCCCTTTGCGGCGAATATACGGTTCGCAAACCGCTTGCATCGGGATGGCCGACATAACCCGCGTATCAACGCCCTCTCTCTCAAGCGCGTTTTGCATCGCAAGCGCGTTCATGACGGTCGCAAGCATTCCCATGTAATCGGCGCTCGCCCGCTCCATGCCGCCCGCGGCTGCGGATAGGCCGCGAAAGATATTGCCCCCACCAATAACCAGTCCAATCTCGATACCTGTCTTTTGCACCGCCGCAATCTCGGCAGCAATGCGGTCAACTGTGGGAGGATGAATCCCATACCCTTGATCGCCCATCAACGCCTCGCCAGAGACTTTGAGCAGAACTCGTTTCCAGGGTTCAGATTGCTGGGGGTTCGGGGCTAATGATGCTGTCATGACTAAGTGCTCCGAACCGGTGATCAATGCGCGCGCAAAATGATGCATCGAGAGCAGAAGCGCAAGACTCGTTCGGGTGGCATTTCAGCTAATATACATTCAAAAATCCCGACGATGGGAAATGCAATCAGCCACCCTTCCACGACGATTATGCAAAGCGTCATCGTTCACGGTTGGGCAGGCTGACTTTTAAGACGGCTCGATGCCTAATCTAACTTCGAGAGGGCCGCAGCGGTCTTCGCCCATCCGCAGGCATAGGCCGTCGGTCGCGCTTAGCAGCGCGCCGAGCGAGGACTTGACGCCGCGGCGGGACTCCGTCGACCCGCTCTCGAACCAATCTTCCCAACACAACCACCATGCAGACCATCACGTAATATCCGTCGTAATACGCGAAGGACAAAAGACCGCTGCCAATTGCATACCCAATTAACGAAATTTGAATCATCTGGGCTAAGTCAAAAGCCCATAACATCTCTGGCCTACCTCGCGTTCGCGCAGCAATTCGGCTGCAATGGACAATGGAACCAAATAGAATCAGCAAGAACAAACCCAATCCGACGAAACCAGAGTCGGACAGAACCTCGACATAGATGTTGTGCGCGGCCCGAACGATGTAATCTTCAGAATTGTTACACGCGCTTTCTTTCAGGTAAGGCGTTGCAACATCAACGTTTTGAATGGAGCGCAACCCGTTCCCGATCAGAGGGCTGTCGAGGGTCATCTCCCAACCAAGCTGCCAGGCAGCCAACCTCAGACAAAAGCTCTGGTCCAGTTGGCGTTCATCCGAAAACCTACTGTCTGCATCCTCAAACTGTTCAACCGCACTATAGATACGATCCTTGAACGATTGCGGAGAGAACGTGACCAGTAAGACGGCGCCGACAACCAACACCCCCGCACTGACAAACTTTTTCTTCGTCCGCAGCCAGAGGACACCAAGCATCGCGATCATCGTCATCATGCCGCCGCGCGAAAACGACCCAATCACCGCGAGAAAACAGCATAGCATTCCGAACAACGCCGCGTTCTTCATGATTTTATTGGCTGCGTGCTTCCACAGGAAGAAGAGGATCGGCGCGAGCATCAACATTGCAACCGCAAAGTGATTTCGGTCATCGATCATCGTGTCTGCGGGGCCAAATTCGGTGAATCGACCAATAACAAAGCCAGACTTCACCGTCACAATCGCAATCTTGACCGCGTGATAGCCTAACGACAGAGCAAAACACCAAAGCAGTGAGATCAAACGGTGTTGCGAATTAATAACGATCATGAGGATGACCATGTGAATGGCCATCTTGATGACGAAATCCACATAGAATTCGAATGCCGTCTCTGGATCAGGAGACAACGCGCTGGCAATTGTCGTCCACACAATAAACGCAACAAAGGTCAACGAAACCTTGCCCCCGGGCCATGCCTTTCGTTCCGAAGACAAGATGAAAGACACGAGCGTCACCAACACGATCAGCAAGTTCGGCCGAAGGTGACTACTGAAACCAAAAGCTTCACGGTGCGGGTTCAAAATCGCAATCCACGTCCAAGCAAGTACGCCGATATGAGGTCGGCGCAAAATCAGCGGAAGTAGCCCGATAATGCCGATGACGATAATCAGGTCACGCATGTCGGCATCCTCTTTTTGCCCAGAACATTCTTGCCGGAAGCCGTGAAGCAACCAATTTTCTAACCGCAGCAATTTGTTAAGTGACAGTGAGTCACTGTAGCGGCGGTCTTGATCGTGAGTAATGCAAGACCCTGAATCGTGCGTTAACCACTCTGGAGAGACGAAATGATCGGCGGAG
>CAZJWF010000028.1:0-31206 GCA_964549375.1 uncultured Neomegalonema sp. | reverse complement strand
GGAAGCCGGATATATAGCAATGTCGGGGCAATTGGTGGATTCGTCCCTGATTGCCAGCAAGGCGCCGCCGCTCGAGGAGATCGCCCCGCCATCGAATTTCGTGTGAATATCGAGGCCATCGATGGGTGACAGGCCGGGTAGGATCGCGGGATCGTTGGACATGGCGGGCGCCGAATTCGATCAGGGACGTACTGGATAAGTGTGGTAGAAAGT
This sequence comes from uncultured Neomegalonema sp., assembly GCA_964549375.1. Taxonomy (GTDB): domain Bacteria; phylum Pseudomonadota; class Alphaproteobacteria; order Rhodobacterales; family Rhodobacteraceae; genus JAHDDY01. The sequence goes on along the minus strand of CAZJWF010000028.1, from coordinate 30,993 downwards.
TCATACGCGATTCCAGCCGTTTAATCCACGATCGCTAAACCAAAATCGACAGTCGGTGAATAATCCGGGTTAGTAATTCCCTTTTGCCCGCTCTTTGGTCGGGTCGAAATGCGCGAAGCGGCATACAGTGGCCGGTAAGCGCTTTTGATGACCGTCAAGCTGACCAACCTCCAGTGCGGTACCCTCTTCCGCTACCGTGACATCAACACGAGCAAGGGCGATGACTTTACCCAAGATTGGTGACTTCACTGCCGATGTCACAACACCCACTTGCGCTTTGCCGAGGCGAACGCAGTCGCCATGAGACGGCACATTGCCGCCTTCGACATCGAGGCCAACGAGCTTCTCGCGCGGGTTCGTCTTGCGGCGCTCGATTGCGGCGCGGCCAATGAAATCATCTTCCTGCGTTTTCAATGGCACAGTAAAGCCGATGCCAGCCTCGAACGGATCGGTAGTATCGTCGAACTCATAGCCTGCAAAAATCAAACCGGACTCGGTACGCAACATATCCAGAGCATTCAGGCCGCACGGAATCAGGCCGTGTTTTTGCCCTGCCTCCCAAATCGTATCGAAAACCTCGATCGCGTCTTTAGGGTGGCAGAAAACTTCGTACCCCAACTCGCCCGTATAGCCCGTGCGCGAAACAACAACCGCTGTTCCTTGCACATCTCCAATGCGGGCCGGGGTAAAGCGGAACCACTCAAGCTCCGACATCGTCGGTTTGTCGGGATTGGTCCAGAAAACCTCTTCCATGATTGCGCGGGACTTTGGTCCCTGTACCGCAATGTTATGCAATTGATCCGTTGAATTCCGAACCCATGCCTGCAAGCCATGCTTCTCGGCCTGTTCACGCAGCCACAGCCCGGACGTGTCATTTCCGCCCACCCAGCGGAACAGATCATCCCCAAGCCGGAAGACCGTGCCATCGTCAATCATCCCGCCATGCTCGTAACACATGGCTGTGTAAACAACGCCGCCCACCGAGAGCTTTTTCATGTTGCGCGTTACGCACATCTGCATCAGTTGCTCAGCATCCGGGCCGGTGACTTCATATTTCCGAAGGGGCGACAGGTCCATCACCACCGCCTTTTCGCGGCATGCCCAATACTCGTCTATCGCACCATGATTGCTCATCTGTTGCGGGAGCCAATAGCCATTATAGGCGACGAAATCTCTCGTATGTCGGGCAAAGCATTCGTGAAAGCCCGTTTGCTTACTGTCTTCCAAATCCGCCTCCACGCTGGCGCGGTATCCGACCGAGCGTTTGAAAAGTTCGTTCTCACCGTAGACCCGCACCTGAATATCTGTCGGATCCCAGCCATTCGTCGCATCAATATCCGACGGGCATGATGTTGATACGCAGACAAGATCATCAAGCGCCTGCATCAACAGGTATTCGCCGGGCCTCGTATACGGGTCGTCGTGGGTAATCTGATGATGAGCATCAAGGGCCGTGTTGTAGAAAAAGTTCAATGCAGGCCAGCTCGAACGCGGGCTCAAACCGAATTTCCCCGTAGCTCCGTTGATATTATCCGTGCAGTTCACGTGCCCCGGATATCCGGCATCCTCATAGCCCCGCGCCGTACACGCCGCGCCGAATGTATCGTGTCGCATCACATCGTCACGCATCATCTCGACCAATGGTTCCTGATCCACGGTCCAGTATTTCGAGAGCAGACCGGGCTGCGGGTAAAGCGCGCCGTTTAGCGAACGAGTCGTCGTTGGGTCGATCTCATGCTCGATGCCTTGATCTAGTTTGCGTTGAGAGAACGCTTGAAAGTCCGAGCATTGACGCCCCTGAACATCGACAATCTGTATCCACTGGCCCTTTTGAACCTTATAGGCATGGGCACGTCCGGGCAGCACATTGACGTCCATCAACGCATCTGCGAGCGGATCGGGCGGCGCAAGACGGTCCTTGACGTTTTTTCGTTTCGCCCGCTTGAGATAAACGACCAAGTCCGTCGGCGTGTTTGTCTCATGCGGCTGCATCCGCGCACCGATGGCGGCAACGATCAGAGTCCCTGATTGAGTGGCATGAAAGGTTTCCATGTCACCAGCGCGCGAGCCGTCTGTGAAAATCCGGGCAGCCTCGGCCTTGCCGAGATCGAAACCCTTCTTGTTCAGCGCCTCACGCATGAAATGCGTCGACGCATCGCCATCAAGCAATAAGGATTGAAGGCCGGTCGGTTCACCCGCGGCATTGCCGCCGATCATTGCTGCCTTTGATTTTCCATCGCTATTGAAAAAAACCAGTTCCGCAGGTTGCAAGCCTTCAGGATCGAGGACGGAAATCTCGTCCCCCTCATCAATATCGAGTACCAGCGAGCCAAGCGCAGGGATCGGATGCCGCTCAACATCTTCGGGCAGAACGCGCAGACCGGGGATCAAAACGCCGCCACGCTCGTATCCGGTCTCAAACTTTGAGTAAAAACCCATCAGCCGATCCCCAACTGTTTCTTACGCTCATCCGCCCATGAACCGATAATCCGGTCTGCGATGATACCAAGTGCCGCGATGAAGAAACCGGCTAGAATACCGCGACCAAAGTTTTGCGTGGAAATCGAACGGACAACTTCTTGCCCAAGATCCGTTGAGCCAATCAGCGCAGTAATCGCAGTCATTGCCAGTGCCATCATGATCGTCTGGTTCAGACCCAGCATGATTTCCGGAATCGCGATAGGCAACTCGACTTTCCATAGACGTTGACGTTTCGTCGTACCATTGGCAATGGCCGCCTCGACGGTCACAGCCGGTATGCGTTTCAAGCCCAGATAAGTGTACCGAATTGCCGGGACCGTTGCGTAAGGAATGATCGCAAAAACGTTCGCAAAGTCACCCACTCGGAACAACATAATCGCCGGGATCAGATAGATGAACGATGGGAATGTCTGCAGCGTATCGCAGATCGGCATCAGGATGTTCGCGACCCTCTCCGATCGCGCCGCCCATATTCCCAAAGGCACGCCAATGATCACGCAGAGTAATGTCGCGATCAGAACCAAATAGGTGGTCTTCATCGTCTCCACCCAAAAGCCGGTGACGATAAACGACGCCATCAACGCGAGGCACAGCAACAAGACTGACATGCCGCCATAGCGCCATGCGGCAGCGCCGATGACAAACACGAACACCGGCCACGGCATCCAGAGGAAAAAGTTTCGCACCGGAATCAAGAAGTTCAGAGTCACCCAATCTCGGATCGGGTTGATGTAATCGAAAGCGTTCTTGTTGAACTCTCGAATACCACCGTCCATCCACCGCGCTAATACCTTGGGGTCGAACAGCGTGACCTTCCCTTCCGCACCCGTATAGACGAGTTTTGAGGGCGGTATGGTGACATCCTTGAACCAGATCGCCGCTATGTAACTCAGCATCAGAACGATCAAAAAGATAATCATGTGCTTATGACGTTGCACCCAAGACTTCGCGGTCGCGAAATGGTCAGTCTCTTTATTCGCGTAGCCTTGCGTCAGTCGATCAAGGACAATCGCAACAACCGAGATTGCGATCCCCAATTCAATCGCCGTACCCAACTTAAGCTGTTGCAGCGAGTAAAGCAGCTTGTGTCCTAAGCCTTGCGCCCCGGCAATCGACGCGATCACGACCATCGCGAAGGTCTGCATGACCACCTGGTTCACGCCCAGCATCAGCGTCCGCTTGCCCGATGGCAGTGCGACTTTCCAAAGGGATTGACGACGGGTGCAACCCGACATCTTTCCGGACTCGACGATCTCTTCTGGTACGGTTTGTAGGCCGAGGATTGTACAACGCGCCATCGGCGGCATTGCAAAAACGACCGTTGCGATAAGTGCGGTGACAGGCCCCAAGGCAAACAAGGCCGCAACGGGAGCAAGATACGCCATGTGCGGCACAGCCTGCATAAGATCAAAAATGGGGGTGATAATTCGCGCCGCGATCTTTGACCGTGTCACCCAAATTCCAAGAACAACACCGATAAACGCGGCCATCGGCACGGCGACGACGACAATCGTCATCGTGCGCATCGTGTCTTTCCAGACATTGAAGACGGCGAGATATAGCATTGTCACGGCGCAAAGCAGTGCTAAACGCCACCCACCAATCCAATGGCCGAGCAATACCACGCCGACCGCAATCGCAACCCACGGAATTGGTCCATACAGTGCCTTGGCTCCGATACCCTTCAGCGCAACAGACAGGTCTTTTGGCAACGACGTAATTACCTCTGGCGCTGCATCTCCGAACAGAAAAGCGATCAAGATCGGCGATAGGAACAGGAGCGCCGCAATCACGGCATTCCGCAAAGTCGATACATACGCGACAACGCCGCCAAGGATCACAGCGAGCCAGATCCAAGCCATGTTCGCATGGCCACGATACAGCACATACTCGGCCCATTTGACCGGCGCTTTCAGGCCGTCACCGATGGCCCGCGTAATGTCCTTAAAGGCAATCCCGAAAATCGTCGCCTCAGACTTGAGCCATTCAATGCGTGACGTTAGCCAATCTTCCGCCGGGATTTCCCATTCTGGCCACCATCGGTCTGGTAAGATGCCGGGTGAGATAAGATGGAAAAGCAGAGCCGCAACGGTAATGGCGAAAACAACCGTCCAATAGGTCGGCTTTAGCTCAAAGCCAGCCTTAGCAGGCTTGAACCCATTTGCCGTTGCGTCCGTCATGCTGCGTCTCGGCTAAAGATTGTTGTCGCGACATCTTCACGGGTAACGGAACCGACGAGCTGTCCTGCATCATCGACAACGCCCATCGGCTTATTCGCCGTCAGCACTTGCTGGGCAACAGAGCCGATCTTTGCAGATTTAAGAACAGTTCCCTCGGCGGAAGGATCAATCGGCTTCATGATTGTGCCGACCGAAACAATCCGCTCGCGTGGGGCGTTGCGGGCGAATTCAGCAACATACTCATCCGCTGGATTGAGCACAATCTGCTCTGGCGTATCGAGTTGCACCATTCGTCCGTCTTTCATGATCCCAATCCGATCAGCGAGCTTGGTCGCTTCTTCGAAATCATGGGTGATGAAGACGATGGTTTTTTTCAGTTTTTGTTGCAGGCGCATGAATTCGTCCTGCATCTCGGCGCGGATCAAGGGGTCAAGCGCGCTAAAAGGTTCATCGAGAAACCAAATATCCGGCTCAACTGCTAAGCTACGTGCGATACCAACACGCTGTTGCTGTCCGCCCGATAACTCGCGCGGAAAATAGCTTTCTCGGCCCTGCAAACCAACTAACTCAATCATGTCTTTCGCACGCTGCACGCGCTCGGTTTTATCCATTCCCTGCACTTCCAGAGGGAACGCCACATTTTCCAAAACATCGCGGTTCGGCAACAGACCAAAGCTCTGAAAGACCATACCCATCTTGTGACGTCGAATGTCGATCAACTCTCGCTCAGACACTTTGAGCAGGTCGCGACCTTCATATTCCATCTCACCCGCTGTGGGATCGTTTAGACGAGTAATGCAGCGGATAAGCGTCGACTTACCCGATCCGGAAAGACCCATAATGATCAGGATTTCGCCCGCATGGACATCAAAAGAAACGTCCTGCACCGCGCCGATATAACCGGCCTCTTTCAATGCCTCCGGCGTTGGCGCGCCCTTATGACGCTTCATGAAACGCTTCGGGTTCTCCCCGAAAATTTTCCAGATATTGCGGCATTTGATCTGGACTTCGGCTGGCATCTGAAACCGTCTCGCATTCAAAAATTGATAAACGAATGGGTCGAGCGGCGAACCGTTCGACCCGATAGAGAACGTCGCCGCTTACCAGCTTGCGACGATGTCTGCGTTGTCTTCGATCCACTTGTCAGCAGCTTCTTCTGGCTCCATGCCGTCGACATCGACGAGCAGAGCCGCAGCAGCGATCTGAGCGTTGGAGAAGTCGACGTTCTGCATCACGCCCCAAGCACCTGGGTACTTCTCAGCGAGACCGGACCAAGCAGCTTTTTTCAGCCAACCGCTGTGCGGTGCACCGCAGTCGCCCGTTGCGTTCGGGTTTGGACCCCATTCCTTGACTTCGTTACACGCCGCAGAAGGCGCCGGGAAGTCAACGAATTGGCCTTCAAACTTCGACTCGATGAAGTTAGGCGTCCAGTTAAACAGAACGATTGGCTCTTCACGGTCGTAAGCTGATTGCAGCTCTGCCCAGAGGGTCGCAGCCTGACCAACGTTAATTGCTTCGAAGTTCATTTCAAGCGCTTCGATGCGGTCAGCGTAGTTTTTGCCCCAGTCAGCAGGTGGACCTACAAAACGGCCTTTTGGTTTGGTTTCAGCCGTTGCAAACATTTCTGCACAACGATCCAGACCTTGCCACGAGCCAGCACCTGGGCACTTTTCAAGGACGTAGTTTGGAATCCACCACTCTTCGCGCGTTGCAGCCGAGTGCGTACCAGCGTCGACCATTCCGTTTTCAACAGCCTTTTCGAAAGCGGATTTCATCGAACCTTCCCAAGCCTCGACTTGGAAGTGCATGTCGCCGTCAGCAATGGCTTGAAACTGAAGCTGGCTGTCGGATGGCGCGTACTCAACCGTGTAGCCTTTTTCTTCGAGGACTTTACCCACAACGTAGGAAAGCACGAGTTGGCTGGTCCAGTTGTTCTGAACGATGATAATCGGATCGTCTGATTCAGCTTCTGCAAATGCCGAAACCGGCATTGCCATCAACGCAGCCGTAGCAACGCCTTTAATGAAGTTTTTCATTGTCTTCTCCCTTGGTTTTAAGCGGTTAAACCGCCCGTTATCGAAATCTTAGGCCGTTCTTACTGACGGCTTGAGAAACTTTAGATGCCCTCTACAATCGTCTGAAGGCCATTGGACGCCGCCATTCGCATCGCACGCACGGGAGCGTATTCTTCACTGTGATACCACTCGGTAGCAGCCTGCACCGAAGGAAATCGAATGACAACGGTACGTTCACCGATACTTTCGCCTTCGAAATGTTGCGCTGGTCCGCCTCTGACGACGTATTCACCGCCGTATTTCTCAACAATCGGCGTCACCGCCGCCACGTACCCCTTGTAAGCTTCTGGATCGGTAACGTTGATTTGAGCGATGACATATCCTGCGGCCATGATTCACGCCCCTTTCGGCATTGGATCGGCGGTCGATTTCGCCCAATCCGGTTCAAAGCCTAAAATGACTGTTTCGGCAGGTAAAGTCGGATTGAATAGCAGATTGTGCCAATACGTCGCCTGATGCAGTGGGTTTTGTTCAGCTAGCACCCACACTTTACAGACAACATCAAACCGTTGACGGAACGCTTCAAACTTCAACGTACACCGCTCGGCGGCCCGGATCTGTGACGCACCCACCGACCTCGGCGGGAAAGTCGATGTGAGAATATCCGAAAACGTCTCAGCCTTCTGGTAGTACGCCTCACTGAACAGCCGAATGGCATTGTCGCGGCGCTGTGCCGGATCATGCGTCTTTCGAACCATATGGCGGAATTCTTCGGTCATACTGTGCGCGAGCGTTTTGCTCATCACCGTGATGATATGACCCAGCGGTTCGCCTTCGCCAATAAGGGTGACTTCCGGTGTGATACCGTCCGAAGGACGGCCAAGGTCTTCGCGCATCATCATCTGACGGATACGGCATTGCCACCGCAAAAATCCATCGCGCATCACCGCTCCTTCAGCAGAGCGCGGCAAGGTGTGGGCAGGCATCACAGGAATTTCCTTTCCTGCAAGACGCCGTCGCCCGACCCTCTCCCAATGGGAGAGGGCATTGATTGTTTGACGTCAGCAATCGCTGTCATCAGTACTTCCGATACGCTTCGCGCAATTGCACGAGCGGATGGCGATCTGACATCTGGAATTTGATCAGCAATTCACGCGCGATCATATCACGGTCTTGCTGATTATCCGGCAGATTAATCGTATCGGGCACTCGGACCCAGCCGTTGATGTTCCGATCAAAAACGGCAGGCTTGCCCTCTTCGTACCCCATATGAACATCTTCGAGCCAGTTCAGATCATCCCACCCCATCGTCTCAACGTATTTCGTCAGGAATGGAGTCATCCGATCATAATCAGGCACCAGATTCACATCATAGCGATAGCCGATGTGCTGTCCGATTTCTTTCTCACGCTCTGATCCGAGACCATCTTTGTCTTTCAGAAACTGATCGACATCGAGGATTTCGGAGCCGCGATATTGTGTACCAGCCATATCTCGGTACCCCCTTACAGATCGTGGTAGTTGTTGACGCCGACCGTGTGGTCCGTGCCAGCAAGTGGAACAGCCGCCATCGCCGAAGCTTCCATCGTTAGCGCCGCAAGATCTTCCGGCTCCAGCGAGTGAATGTTGGTCTTGCCGCACGCACGAGCAAAGAGCTGTGCTTCGATGGTCAACGTGTGCAGGAAGTTATAGACCCGCTCGGCTGCCTCATCTGGATCAAGACGCTTGCGAAGTTCAGGGTCTTGCGTCGCAACACCGACCGGGCAACGCCCCGTGTGGCAGTGATAGCAATAGCCTGCTTCGACGCCCATCTCGTTTTCGAAATCGGCTTCGGGGATGTCTTTGTTACAATTCAAAGCCATCAGCGAAGAGTGACCAATCGCAATCGCATCTGCACCCAGCGCAATTGCTTTCGCCACGTCTGCACCGTTACGGATACCGCCCGCGTAAACGAGGCTGATTTCACCGCGTTTGCCGAGGTCATCAATCGCTTTACGCGCCTGACGGATCGCGGCGATACCAGGAACGCCAGTGTCTTCGGTCGCGAAGTGTGGTCCAGCACCTGTGCCGCCCTCCATGCCGTCGATGTAGATCGCATCAGGATCACATTTCACAGCCATACGAACGTCGTCATAGACGCGCGCTGCGCCGAGCTTAAGCTGAATTGGAATTTGCCAATCGGTCGCTTCACGGATTTCCTGAATTTTCAGAGCCAGATCATCCGGTCCCAGCCAGTCAGGGTGACGCGCAGGCGAGCGTTGGTCGATACCAGCAGGCAACGAGCGCATCTCAGCCACTTGGTCGGTCACTTTTTGACCCATCAAGTGTCCGCCGAGACCCACCTTACAGCCCTGACCAATGAAGAACTCACACGCATCGGCGAGTTTCAGGTGGTGCGGGTTAAAGCCGTAACGCGATTGGATACATTGATAGTACCACTTGGTCGAATAGCGGCGCTCGTCGGGGATCATACCGCCCTCGCCCGAACACGTCGCAGAACCAGCCATCGTCGCGCCACGCGCCAGAGCAGTCTTGGCTTCAAACGACAACGCGCCGAAGGACATGCCGGTGATGTAGACCGGAATATCAAGATCGAGTGGACGCTTGGCACGGGGGCCAATCACCGTGCGGGTTTCGCATTTCTCGCGGTACCCCTCAATCACGAAGCGCGTCAGCGTTCCGGGAAGGAAAGTAAGATCATCCCAGTGCGGAATTTTTTTGAACAGCGAGAAGCCGCGCATCCGATACCGTCCAAGCTCGGACTTGATATGGATGTCGTCCATGACCTTAGGCGGGAAGATAAAACTATCGCCTAGGCGGTTCGTATCACGTTTTGGTCGTGCTGGCGCCAGATGCGCCGGGGTATCTCCGTCTGCCATCGTGGCCTCCTTACAGAATGAGTTTTTTCTCGTTTGGCTCAAGGTTATCGTAGTTCCAGAGCTGCTTACCGGCGACAATCTTGGTGAAGTGATCCACACCTTTTTCAGGCATCAGATCGTATTGGGTCAGCTTTCGGGTCAGCCACGCTTTGTCGAGATCGGTCAATTCAGCCGGGATCGCATCAACACCGTAGTCTTTGACTTCACCGCCGACGTAGATCGTGCCGTCATACATCGAGTCGCCGAGGTTTTTGCCTGCGTTTCCGCAAACTACCATTCGGCCCCGCTGCATCATGAACCCGGAGAACGCACCCGTATCACCGCCAACGATGATCGTGCCGCCCTTTTGGTCGATGCCCGTCCGTGAACCAACCGAACCTTTGCAGACCAGATCGCCGCCGCGCATCGCCGCACCAAAAGTCGAACCCGCGTTCTTTTCAATGACGACCGTACCGGACATCATGTTCTCGCCGCAGGACCAACCGACACGGCCATTGACGCGCACATTCGGGCCATCAATCAGACCAACGCCAAAGTAACCAATAGAGCCTTCAACAATCAGGTTGAGGCGGTTGAGAACGCCGACACCAACCGAATGCATACCGCGTGGGTTTTGCAGAACGATTGTGCCATAGCCCTCTTCCATCAGGCTGTGGATGTCTTTGTTGACTTCGGTCGTCGTTTTGCCTTCGCAGTTAAGCTCCGTGCGTTTGTTGAAATCGACGTCCGGTGCCCACGGGTAGGTTAGATTGTCATCTTCACCCACCTCGAAAAAAACTTCCATCGAGCGATTTTTGAGCTGTTCGGACATCATGCCGAGGTCGCGTGCGCGGTCCTCCTGCGTGGTGCCTTCTTTCTCGTCTCGGGTCTGGCCAGCACGGGGATCATACCCCATGTCTTCGGCCATCACGCTCATGCTTTCCATACGCGGATCTCCTCATCATAGGGATCGTAGGTGTCGATCTCTTGGGGTAGAATTGCGCGAATGGCGACTTCCTCAGAAGCCATCGCGATCATGTCATCGGATTCGTAAAGAACCAGCGGCTTGGCGGCCATCGTATCCTTCGCCATGCCGAGGCTGTCTTTTGTGGCCACGAGGTATGTGAACACACCGTCGATTTCCTCGATAGACGCTTTCAGGCTGTCTTCCAGCGTCGCGCCATTGGCGAGGTTATCCGCCGTGTAAACCGCCAGCAATTCGGAGTCGCAAGAGGACATAAAGCGGTGTCCCTTTTTCTCCATCTGGCGGCGCTTGAGCCAGTAGTTCGTGATCTGGCCGTTATGGACAACCGCAACGTCGTTATACGGGAAGGCCCAATAGGGGTGCGCGGATCGAATATCTACGTCGGATTCTGTGGCCATACGAGTGTGACCAATGCCGTGCGTTCCTTTGAAGTCGCGAAGGCCATACTGATCGGCAACGACATTGGCGTCACCAAGGTCTTTGATCAGTTCGAGAGCATTTCCAAGGCTGAGGATCTCTGTGCCCTCAATATCCTCAATATAACGCGCCATCGCTTCGGTATCGCCATCGTGCGCGATAACGTAACGCATTGCGTAAGGCGTCGCTTCGTCTCTCGATTTGATCTCAGCTTTGTGCTCGCCAAGACGCTTTTCAACTTCGGCAACCCGCGCAGCGATTTTGTCGCCCATATCGTAACCGGAAGCCATGTCCTCCTGCTCGGCGACTTTAAAGCGCATCACATAGTCGCCCGCATTCGGTTCGCCATAAATGGCAAAACCGGTCGAGTCCGGGCCACGGTGTTTAAGCGCGGTGAGCATCGACGTCATCTCGGAGCCGACGCCCGAGCTTTTCCCCCGATGAATAAGTCCGGCAATGCCGCACATTGGCTAAACCTCCTGAACTAGCGGTCCAAAAATTGGACGCACGTTTCCTGATCGGCGGGGAAATCCCCGCCGTTTCCTTCCGTTTCGTACCGCCCGTCTTAGGGGAGGCACTCCATGTACATTTCCTTGTCGAGCTCGGTGACAGTTGCCATCGAACGCTCGTATTCGTCTGTTTTGTACTCGTGATAGAGGCGGTACATTTCACCCGGCATTCCGCGTTGTACCACTTCATCTGCTTCGAGGTGAGCCAAGGCTTCGCCGAGAGTCATCGGCAGTTTCTTGACGTCTTTACCCTCTTTGATCGCTTCGTAGATGTTGCGTTCTTCCGGCTCACCTGGATCAAGCTTATTGTCGATGCCATCATCCATCGCCGCGAGCAGTGTCGACCCCATGATGTACGGGTTGACCATCGAATCCACCGATCGGTACTCAAAACGACCGGGTGCCGAAACGCGCAGACCTGTCGTCCGGTTCTGGAAACCCCAGTCAGCAAAGACTGGTGCCCAGAAGCCCGTATCCCAAAGGCGGCGATACGAGTTTACCGTGGAACAGCCCACCGATGTCAGCGCTTGCAGGTGATGCACAACGCCGCCAATGGCCTCAAGGCCATCTTTGCCTGGCATTTGTGGGTCATCATCATCAGGCATGAAGGTGTTATTCCCACCCTTCACGTACATGTAGTTATCTTTCATGCCCGGCAGGTCTTTTGGATTGTTTCCTATTGCTTGGAACTCGTCCTTACCGCCCGTCCACAATGACATGTTGTGGTGACACCCGTTCGCCGACACGCCCATAAATGGCTTTGTCATAAAGCAAGCGAAGATACCGAATTCGCGCGCAACCTGAGCACAGATTTGGCGGTAGGTCGTCAGACGGTCTGCATTGCGAAGGACATCGTCGAACATCCAGTTCAACTCAAGTTGACCCGGTGCATCCTCGTGGTCGCCCTGAATCATGTCGAGGCCCATCTTGCGGCAATACTCGATCACTTTGAGTGTAACAGGACGCAGGCTTTCAAATTGGTCGATGTGATAGCAGTACGGCTTGGAATACCCGTCGCCCGGCTTGCCGTTCTCATCGTATTTCAGCCACATCATTTCCGGCTCTGTGCCGATACGAAGTTGGCGACCATGCTTTTTCTGGAATTCAGAATGCAAGCGGCGCAGGTTGCCTCGGCAATCCGAAGTCAGGTACGCGCCGGGATCTTCTTTTTCTTCGCGGTTGCGGAACAGTGTACAATAGAAACGACCGATTTTTGGCGCCCACGGCAACTGCATGAACGTTTCTGGTTCAGGGATACCGACCAATTCCGCTGCCTCTGGGCCGTAGCCGAGGTAGTCGCCCGCGCGGTTCAGGAACAGGTTCATCGTCGCGCCGTAAACAAGCTGGAAGCCCTTTTCAGCGACGGCTTCCCAGTGATCAGCAGGAATGCCCTTGCCCATGATCTTGCCGGTCACAGAGACGAATTGCAGATAGAGATATTCGATCCCCAGCTTGTCGATCATCTTGCGAACTTCTTTGACTTTCGCCGCGCGTCCTGGCGCGTTGACGAAATCATCGAGGTCCATATGCGGACGATTGCTGCGCTTTTTCGCAGCCGGCTTTTTCTTGGCAGGTGCTTTCGCCACTGTGTATCTCCCCTTGGGTCCGTAATTGGACTGGTTGTTCGATGACGATTCGAGTCGTCACATCCTGAATTGAGGCAGAGTTAGACCGATTTCAAATCGAGATGCAACCAATTTGCCTTTTTGGTTCATATTTGGCACAAGTCTACCAGACCAATCAGGAAGGGTGTAATGGATACGACGGGAAAAAAGCGGAATGCTGCGGAAGTTGTCGCCGCCTTGCGCCGCGATATTGCCGACTCGAAGTACCTGCCGAACGAGCGTCTTCCTGCCGAACGTGATCTGTCGGATGCGTTCGGAGTGGCGCGGGGAACCTTGCGTGAAGCGCTTCGCCAACTAGAGGAAATGGCGTATGTTGAGCGGCGCGCAGGCAGCGGAACTTATGTGACATATAACGATGACCGTCCGCCCAAAGTCACCGAGGCAACCCGTCCTCTTGAACTCGTCGATGCGCGCTTTGCTCTGGAGCCACATATTTGTCGCCTCGCCGTTCTTCACGCAACCGGTCGCGATCTTTTGAAGATCGAACAGACGCTTCAACGGATGGAAAAGTGGAATGGCGACGTCAATGTCTTCTCTGAAGCGGACGAGACATTCCACTTCCTGCTCGCGGAAACCACGCAAAACCCGCTATTGGAATTCATGATGCGAAAGGTCGCTGACGTCAGAACACATTCGCAATGGGCGCAGATGCGCTCGCTGACATTGAGCGAGACAATGATCGCCGGGTATAACCGCGAACACCGTGCCATCTTTAACGCCATAAGGGATCGCGAACCCGAAAGCGCGGCACAGGCGATGAAAGATCATCTATCTGCGGCACGAGACTCTTTGATGAAAGCCGCCCAGACGTAGATCAAACTCGCGCCGTTGTTTGGAGCCAATTGATATACAGACGCTCTGAATACTTGGCGAAATCCGCCATCCGCGCATCACAATCTGCCTTGAGCTTTGCCGCGCCTTTCTCGCCCAACGCCTTGACGAGCGCGCCATGATATTCAGGGATTTCTGCCCAAGTATCGACGGTGTCGGCCTCAATCTCGATATGAAACTGAGCCGAAAACGCACGCGGACCCCATGACATCGCTTGGACAGCGCAATCCTCTGACGTCATGAGAACCTTTGCCCCCTCCGGCAACGCCGTCACCTCAGCAGAATGCCATTGCAGACACTCCATCACCATTGGCAACCCATCGAGAATGACGCTTTGCGCGCCCTCTTCCGTTTGCATCACCTGCAACACACCAATCTCTGGCGTTTTCGATGGTCCTGCGGCCCCGCCCAATGCTTCGGCCAAAAGTTGATGACCAAGGCACAGACCCAAGAACGGCATGCCGCGCTCTTGCACCGCGTCTTGGATCAGGCGCTTTTCGTCGCGCAGCCACGGATGCGCGTCTTCTTGCCAGACATCCATCGGGCCGCCCATCACCCACAGCGCATCAAACCCGTCCAGCGGCGGGGCCGTTTCGCCTTGATCCAACTCAACGGCATGCCATTCGTGACCATCTTCCTTGAGAAAATCACGGAAGATGCCGGGGTGCTCGCAAGTCGCATGCTGTAAAACGAGAATCTTCATTGGAAGCGGCCCTTTCGATTTTCTGCATACGAGGGCGCGACCAGCTTGACGTCAAGAGGCCATGAATAAAATGCGCCGTGCGAGAAACGACGCGGCCAACCCTGTCATCGCCCCGGTAGCATTGGCTGCCCCATCAAACCATTCGAAATGACGCCACGGGATGAAAGCGCCTTGGACAAATTCCAGAGCCATTCCGAAAAGCGGCATCCAAAAGAATAAGTGCACTCGACGTCTTGGCCACCCTACACCGCCCAGCAATCCCAAACCAAAGTATCCGGTAAAATGCAGTGCCTTGTCACTCCAAGCGAAAAAGGTTGGAATGGCAGGGTTTGGCGCAACAGTTCCCAAAACCACGACCGCAAGCGCCGCAAAAAACAACGCTTGGACAAGTTTCGTCAACTGTTCAGAGTTCTTCAAAACGATCACGCGAAATTTCCTCAACCGTAAATGAGATGTCCACCCACCGAGAAGACCCACTCGCTCCCCAATCCGACAATGATGGCGGTTCGCGCGATAACGCTTTTAAATCGGCGCAACAATATGACCGCCAGCGCCAAAGAAAGGCCGGCCTCAATCCAGCCCGCCACAACCCCGTGATGCCTAGGATCCCAATAACTGACCGGGCTTGTAAAAACCCAATCCGTGAAGGGCCAGAAATGAACGTGAGCATCATCATGATGCAACGGCAAATCGCAGATGACATGAAGCAGCGCTGCCAGCCCAAAGGCCCATAGCCACTCGGCCCTTAACCACAAACCAAGGACCAGAAATGTCGCAAAAACAGGCGCTGAATTATTGACCGCGAAAATCTGTTGCCAGAAATCGGAATAATAAGCCTCTCCAAAAACTCGATCAAAGCTTAGTCCGTTGATCCACCTTTCCCATGCCACCATGACAAACAGCATCAAATCCGGAAATAGCGCGCCAACGATCAGCGCTGCATTACGCGCTTTCGAAGCGGGCTGACCCGCGACCGCTACGGCGATAAGGACATGAGCAGGTGTATTCACGCGGTAATGGTGCCGTGGAAAACACGGTACAGCACATCCAATGCAGCCAATTCGGATTTACGGGAAAAGACCATTCCCTGCTTTCCTCCACCAGAGGACAGGTCGTCAAGGTTTCTACGTGTCTGAGTCGGTTGAGATGATCCAATCCACGACTTGACTGCGAGAGGTCCGGCAACAAGTGTCGAGACAGTATAAAAACTTATCGGAGGAAACCCAGATGAAATATCGCGTCGCGCTCGCCATTGGCGGCATCGCAACTGTGTTGGCTGTACCGGCATTTGCCGACAACATTGACGATGCGATCAAGGCACGTCAAAGCTATTACCAACTGGTCAAGCACAATGCCGGCGTTCTGTTCGGGATGGCTAAGGGCAAGATCGAGTACGATGCGGACAAAGCATCGGTCCATGCCGCCAATTTAGATGCTCTGGCGAAGATGAGCGTCAGCAGCCTGTGGCCCGCCGGTTCAAGCAAAGAGGATCGCCCCGGTAAGACACGCGCTTTGCCCGTCATCTGGTCGACCTTTCCAGCCATCACAGAAAAAGCCGATGCTTTCGGCAAAGCAACGGCCACGATGGCGGCATCCGCCGGAGAAGGTCTTGACGCACTGAAGGGTGGCATCGGAACGCTGGGGGCGTCTTGCAAAGGATGTCACGACGACTATCGCGCGAAAGCCTTTTAAGCCGACATCCCGCGCGCCGAAGTAAGTTTACTTTGGCGCGCCATAATTTACGCGTAAGGACAAAACCCTTTAAAGCGATGCCATTGTGATGATTTTGCTCACATAGTTTTTCGTCTCGCGAATATTCGGAATTCGTCCAAGTCTCGCCACCCGCGTTGGGCCGGCATTATAGGCCGCGAGCGCGAGTTGCCACGACCCGAACCGCTCAAACTGAGACCGAAGGTAACGCGCACCACCAACCAGATTTTGCACTGGATCGTGCGGATTGACGCCAAGCTCTTGTGCCGTCGCGGGCATCAACTGAGTCAGTCCTATTGCTCCAACACGCGAGATTGCTTTTGGATTGAATGAGCTTTCCGCGTGAACCAGCGCAAGGAACAACTCTGGCGGCACGCCCTCACGGACCGCAATATCCGCCGCAGTCGCTTTCAACACATCCGTCCGGCGTGCCCGCCATTGCGCCGGTTTCCGACGAGGCAGCGGATTAGTCCTCGGAACAACTGCAAAGGCGTGTTGGGAAAGTGCCTGCAATCGGTCACCGTGGGTCGCATGGCGCACGATATTCATATTTTGTTCTATATAACTCAAAGGCTTATATGGTGTGGCCTCAAGATGAATTGCGTGATCAATGCCTGCACCTTGCTGAACTCTCGCCACCCCGTTCGCCATCGGCAACAACAACGCAAAAACCAAAGCGGCCGAAACCATCGCCCCGGAGGATATTGAAAGCCATTCAAATTTGCGCGTCAAACCGCCGTGATCAACTTTTTCAGACCTGCCAACCATTTCAACATCCTACCTCAAATTCCTAAGATGTTCTTTTAGTGTTCGATGTACGAACTCAAGTCAACTCTTTTTGTTCGCATACGGACGGCCTGTCAGCGACAAAGAACAAAAAGCGCTCAAACTCTGTGCTTTTGAACGTAGATTCTTTTTGGTTTGCGCTGCCATTCTGCCAGCTCTCGAACGGATTTGAGAACAATCCACACCTCTTTTCCAGGTGTTTCCCCGAATCGAATTCCTGCCGACACTCTATTTTCCCTTGGGAATGGCAGTAGGAACTCACGGCCGGAGGGCGACAACCGTGATGGCAACACAACATCCTCCGGTCAATGCTGCGGGGAAACCGGGTCAGGGTTGGCAATTGAGAAAAACCACTCTTGGCGGACTGACGTGAATCAACTAGCGTTTCTGCGTGGTCGAGCAGTTCCGACCGCGCGTCCTTCCGGCGCACGGTTTTAGTCAATAAATTTCAGGAAGAAAACCATGACACCCCAATTTAGCCTCCCCCTTCTCGCCGCAGCAATCGTGCTGCCATCCTTCTTCTCGCAATCAGCGCACGCGCAGGAACAAGTGGTTGAAACGCTCATTTGCCAATCAACACCCGGCACCCGTGCCACCTGTCCGGTCAATGGGGAAATCATCAGCGCCGGAATCCAGAGGCAATCGGATCAAGGCACGCCTTGCTTTTTGAACTATACATGGGGTTTCGCCGAAAACGGCCTATGGACTGGTAACGGATGCAGTGCAGAATTTGTCGTAACAGTCGAACGGGCCTCTGCTCGTCCAATTGTCGATCCGGAAGTTCTGCGTAGCAGATTACGTTCAACACGCGAAAAGCTGCGGGATGCGCGCCGCGAGGTCGTCCGAGAGCAAGAGTCTCGTCGTTTGCTAGAAGCTGAGCTTGTTGACACACAAGAAGCGTTACGCGCCGCCGAGTCCGGCCAAGCGAGGCAAAAGAAAAAAAGACGCCCACAAAATGCGGTCCGTTCGGTAGCAGTTTGCTCAAGCAAAGCCATTCGCGAAGCAAAAAAGAGCGGAGCAGAAAAGGCGCGAGTTGCTGAAATCCTGATGGCCCGTCCGACGGAAGGAGCCTGGCTGGTCATCGGTCGAGTGGCAGCACAGGCGTATAATCAAAGAGCATCGAACTTTTTCCGCTGCTGGAGCGAAAAAGGAAAAGTCATCAGCTATGAAAATTCGCTCTGATCCACCAAGCGACAGGCAACTGTAACATCGAAAATAGGGGCATCCGCATTAAGACGGTTGCCCCTTTCGGGAGACATCATGGCGGGCATTGAAGCGCTTTCAAAACGTTCAGCGACGGCAATTGGACGGGCGCTGATCTCGGGTGAAGCAAGTGCCGTTGAACTGACCGAATATTACCTTTCCAAAACTGATAAGCCCGAAGCTGAGAACGTCTTTATCTCCGTCACGCGAGAGCGCGCACTGCGAGAGGCGGCTGCGGCGGATCAGCGGATCGCAACGGGACGTCCGTTATCGGCACTAGATGGTGTACCGATTGTCTGGAAAGACCTCATCGACCTGAAAGGCGAAGTCACAACCGCCGCCTCTGAATCCCGGCGCATTGCGCCCCCCGCTGAACGAGATGCAAGTATTGCGGGTCATGGTGGCATGGTCTGCCTTGGAAAGACCAACCTAACAGAATTTGCCTATTCCGGCCTAGGCTTGAACCCGCATTTCGGCACGCCAAAGAACCCACATTCACCAGATGCTCCGCGTATTCCGGGCGGCTCTTCTTCTGGCACGGGTGTTGCCGTTGCCGCCAACCTCGCCCCTTGTGGAATTGGCACCGATACGGGCGGGTCTGTTCGTGTACCCGCAGCGATGAATGGCATCGTCGGATACAAGACGAGCGAGGGTCGGATTGATAAGGATGGCGTTTATCCGCTCTCCACGACACTGGACACTGTAGGACCGCTCGCGCGCTCGGTAGAAGATTGCGTGTTGATTGATATGATCTTGCGCGGGGCTACAACGTCGTATGTCGTTCGGCACGATATGCGCGACGCGGTGATCTTCGTTCCCGAAACCGTGGCGCTTGATGATCTAGACGACGGCGTAGCCGATAATTTCGAAGCCAGCCTCAAACGTCTCGAAGCCGCCGGTGCCAAAATTGAGCGCGGCGCATTCCAACCCTTTGCGGATGTCATGCAGCTGACCGCCGACAACGGTACGCTGGCATCGGTGGAAGCGTACTATATGCACAAAGATCTGGTTGATGGCCCTAATGTCGGCATTGTCGATCCGCGCGTCGTCGCAAGGATCAATGGCGGGAAAACCATGTCCGCGCATTCCTATCATACAATCCTGACCGAGCGCGAACGGATGATCGAGGACTGTTGGTCCCTCGTCGGCGAGCGGTTAATCGCCATGCCCACCGTCGCCATGACAGCACCAGAGATCGCACCTTTGGACGCCGATGTGGAGTTATTTGGACAGACCAATCTCAAAGCACTGAGAAACACAAACCTCGGTAATATGCTTGACCTCTGCGGCCTTGCCATTCCGAACGGCACGGATTCAGACGGGATGCCAACCAGCTTTCTGCTGTCCTCTCTGGGCGGCGATGATGAGCGGCTGCTGGGCTTTGGCCTTGCCGCTGAAGAAGTTATTCGCGGTGCGTAAGGCGCCTCAACGCGGGTTCCCCGTCAGTGAATTTGAAGCCCGCACCGCGAAAGCCCAACGCCTGATGACCGAAGCGGGTATGGATGCGCTGCTGTTTTGTACCGAACCCGAAGTCCGGTACTTCAGCGGCTTTCTCACGCCATTTTGGCAAAGCCCAACTCGTCCGTGGTTCCTGATCGTACCGCGCACTGGCAAACCGATCGCCGTCATTCCCGGTATCGGTCAAGAAACGATGGCCGCGACGTGGATTGACGATATTCGGACATGGGCATCGCCTCGTCCTGAAGATGAGGGCGTGACGCTGGTCTCGGATGCACTGCGCGACGTCACGGGGGACGGCAAAGGCAAAGTCATCGGCCTGCCGATGGGCGAGGAAAGCATGTTGCGGATGTCGCTCGCCGACTTTGATCGTATTCGCGAGATCGCCGGAGCGCAGTTTGTGGATTCCGGACCGATTGTCCGTGCCTGTCGCTTCGTTAAATCCGAAGCTGAAATCGAGAAGATTGCCCATATCTGTTCGGTCGCCTCGGACGCTTTTGACCACACGGGGCAAGTGATACGGGCCGGCATGCCCTTGTCCGAAGCTTTTCGGGCTTTTCGGATAGAATTGCTCGCGCAAGGGGCTGACGAAGTACCGTATCTGGTCGGTGGTGCCGGTCCCGGCGGATATGCCGATGTGATCTCTCCGCCGTCGGAGCGCCCGCTGACCGAGGGCGATGTGTTGATGTTCGATACCGGCTCGACCTTTGACGGGTATTTCTGTGACTACGACCGCAACTACGCCATTGGCCACGCGGATGACGCCGCTCAATCCGCCTATCGCACGCTCTACGCCGCCACTGATGCCGCCTTTGAGGCTGCTAAACCGGGTACGACCTGCGCCGACCTCTATGCCGCAATGGCAAAAGTTATCGGTGATGACGGAGGCGGAATTGGTCGATTGGGTCACGGGCTTGGAATGCAACTCACCGAGCTGCCTTCGCATATGCCGACCGATCAAACGGTTCTCGTGCCGGGCATGGTGCTGACGCTAGAGCCGAGCATGGCTGTTGGCCCCGGGCGAATGATGGTACATGAGGAAAATCTCGTCATCCGAGAGGATGGCGCACAGCTTCTCAGCCGCCGCGCAGACCCGGAATTGCCGGTGATCTGAGACAGGCCCTATTTTCAAACAAGATAAAAGGTCATCGAAATTGTCAGCGCTTCGTGATTTTCGCACGATGCAAAACGTTCCGCTGTCAAAGCCTCGTAAACCGTGGCGCGCTCATACTCTGCGCTCAATTCGGAGCGTGAGCCGTGCAGAGCATCAATTCAACATCAGCTATACCCGCCGACGAGCAATGGCAGACCACCGCGCAAGAAGCGGAAAACCACCTCGTCGCGTATCGGGCCAGTTCGTCCCTTTTTGGTCGACGTTTTTATCTGGCATTTTTCATGGGAACCGAGCGCCGTTCTACCGAGCGGCTGGAGCGAGAAGGTCAAGTTCAACCCTTCACGCGGCTATTTCTATTTTTGGTCGGGTTGGCTTGGCTGGTCTTTTGGTTGACGGTGATCGCGCTGGGGCTTGGCGTGATTGCGGCGTATCTCGTAAAATCCGCGGCCGGGATCAATTTGTTCGAAGGACCGTCTTTCCTACATCCCTATTTCTTTGACTGAGACAGGGTAGGCTCTCGCCCGCCCCGCCTCTAACCACGTCGATTAGGCGTTCACGTCAACCACGACGCGGCCCTTCACTTGGCCCTTCAAGATCGCCGTGCCGAGTTTCGGCAGGTCGCCGAGCGTCGCCATCTCAATCATCGATTCCAACTTGTCCATCGGCAAGTCCGTCGCAAGGCGGTTCCAGGCTCGCACGCGGTTTTCATGCGGTTGCATCACCGAGTCGATTCCAAGGAGGTTCACCCCACGCAACAAGAAAGGCACAACGCTCGCAGGCAAATCCGCCCCGCCCGCAAGACCCACAGCGGCAACCGAGGAGCCATACTTCATCTGGCCGAGCACCCGTGCCAGCATCGCACTGCCGACCGCATCAATACAACCCGCCCATGTTTCAGCCTCCAGTGGGCGTTTCGTCGTCTCGTTAATTTCTTCGCGTGCCACAATCTTAGTCGCACCAAGGCTGGTGAGGTAATCCGATGTCTCTGGACGGCCAGTCACGCAGGCGACTTCGTAACCGAGCTTCGCAAGAATTGCAGTCGCGACAGATCCAACGCCGCCTGCGGCGCCCGTCACCAACACTTCGCCCTGCCCCGGTTTGAGGCCATGATCTTCGAGCGCCATGACCGCCAGCATCGACGTATAACCCGCCGTGCCAATCGCCATTGCCTGTTTCGTCGAGATACTCTCCGGGATTGCCACGAGCCAATCAGCGTTGACCCGCGCTTTCTGAGCATACCCACCCCAACGGACCTCGCCGACGCGCCAGCCGTTCAAAACAACTCGATCTCCGGGCTTATATCGCGAGTCGTCGGATGTTTCGACGGTTCCAGCAAAGTCTACACCCGGTACATGGGGGA
The DNA here is from genome assembly GCA_964549375.1 of uncultured Neomegalonema sp. Lineage (GTDB taxonomy): Bacteria > Pseudomonadota > Alphaproteobacteria > Rhodobacterales > Rhodobacteraceae > JAHDDY01. The sequence goes on along the minus strand of CAZJWF010000028.1, from coordinate 8,758 downwards.
AGTTTCGTACGAGACCGCCGGTGGCATTCACGCACAGGCCATCCTTATAATTGACCGTCGAATATTCGACCGCAACCGTCACGTCGCCTTCAGGCAGACGATCCAAGTCAACCTGTTCGACATTCTGACTGACATTTCCGTCATCATCTTTGTTTACGATCAGGGCGTTAAAGCTCATGGAATTCCCCTAAAAACTGTGTAGATTCGAATGATGTAAGCTTTACGAGACCCGACGCTGTTACACCAGAAACATTCGACAGACCGGAGAGACCAATGCGTCCAATCCTGCCAATCCTCCTTCTCGCCGCGGCGCCCGCGAACGCCGAAGTTCTCGATTTGAAAGAAGGTGACGTTTATTGCGTGGCTTACGACGAAAAGACGGAAACCTGCGCTTCGGTTCTCACACTGAAAGATCTCGGAAACGGAAACTATTTCTCGATTGAGCTTGGCGGCTTTGCGCTGGGCGAAACGCGGCTTGACATGGTGGTGGCAATGGCAAGCACGGTCATTGACGGGCAGATTTGCACCAACCCCGATGGGGTCGAAATCTCTATTTCATCCAAGGAAAGTAAACTGGCCGAGGGTTGGCAAAACCTGATGCAACATCAGTATAACACGATGGTTGGCGAAGGGTTTTGCTTCGAGTACAAAAAGTGTGACGATCAATGGCTTGCCGCGGTTTTCGTCGGCGGAAAAGAGCGAGGAGAACTCAGCGCAGTTTTCCGGGTCTTTGAGGCCGATGATCCGCGTTCTAAAACCGTGCAGCCACGTTACCTGAACGAGTTAGAGTTGACCGAAATGTCAAAACAATCAGATCGCTGCATTCCCACGGACGTTTAACCTAACATCTGCAACGCTCAACCTTCGCGGCTGGTCGGTTCGATCAACCCCATGATCGCGCCGGTCGAATCCGCGTGGACACACATTTTGCCCATACCCGGAATGACGAACGGCGCGCGCAGAATTTTACCACCACATTCCTCGCTGTGCACCAGTGCATTTTCGAGGTTATCAACGGCAATATAAGTAAACCAGTGATCTGGGATGCCGTTGAAGTTTGGCTCTACCAACGTGAAGATCCCGGCAACGGGACGACCATCTTTCATCGCGATGTAATAAGGCCGCGATTTGTCGGTTGCCGCCGTCGGAGCCTCGGTGAAGGTCCAACCCATCACCGCGCCGTACCATTTCAGCGCCTCATCAGGCTTCCACGTGTTGAGTTCTGTCCACCAGATTTGTCCGTGTGGGTTTGACATCTTTACCTTCTTTCAAATCACTCAGGACGGAATGTCAGAAGCTTCACCGATGCCGCGCCGAACAGCAGACCGAAGGCCAGTTCGAACCAGCGTTTGCTGCTCGCGTAGCCGTTCGCAATCAAGGCGGTGGAGAACATGATCGCGTAGCCCCAAAAAACGACCATTGAGCAAAGCAGCAAAGCTGCGAACAACGTCCACACCGCAGATGCACCAACCTCAGGCGCCAGAGCAATCGCGTAGATTGACCCCCAGCCCAAAACCGCCTTTGGATTGGTTAAGTGCAACAACAACCCTCGCCGGAAGAAGCTGTCAGCTCCCGCCTTGATGGGGGCAATCTCGCCGCCCACGAACGCCGCGCGTAACGATTTTAGCGCGAGGTAAAGCAGATAAAGCGCACCGGCATAGCGCACGATTTCGAAAATCCATTGGCTGGACATCATGATCGCCGAAAACCCAAGCCCGGCGGCAATGCCCCATGATGCGGACCCGGCAATAATCCCGGATGCGAGTGCAAGACCAGCAGGACGGCCATATGCCATAGACGTACTGCTGATCGCCAGTGTCGCCGGTCCGGGACTGCCGCCGCCAACCGCCCAACCCAACAAGATCACCGGCAAAGGCAAGGCGAACATTTCGATCATGACAACTCTTTCGCTTCCTGCCGTAACATGAATTTCTGGATCTTACCGGTGGACGTTTTCGGCAGTTCTTTGAAAATCACTGTCTTAGGGCATTTGAACCCTGCAAGGCTATCGCGGCAAAAGGCGATGACATCTGCTTCGCTCGCGCTCTCTCCGTCTTTCATCTCGACAAAGGCACACGGGGTCTCGCCCCATTTGTCGTCGGGGCGCGCGACAACCGCCGCCGCTACAACGCCCGGGAATTTGTAGAGAACCGCCTCGACCTCAACAGAAGAAATGTTCTCACCGCCGGAAATGATCACGTCTTTCAGACGGTCGCGGATTTTCAGATAACCGCCGGCATAGACCGCCGCCGCATCGCCGGAATGGAACCAGCCACCTTCGAAAGCTTCGTCAGTGGCTTCTTTGTTTTTGAAATAGCCCTTCATCACGGTGTTACCGCGCAGCATAATCTCGCCGGAGAGTTCCCCGTCATGGGCGATGTCTTCGCCGGTTTCCATATTGACGGCTTTTGCGCCCTCCATCATCGCCATACGCGGCCCTTGACGACCGGCGATCTCTGCACGCTCATCGGCGGGCAAACTATCCCATTCAGCCTTCCAATCGCATTGAGTGACGTGGCCGTAGGTTTCGGTCAGGCCGTAGACATGTTGGACATTCACGCCGAGTTCGGCCATTTGCGCCAGAACCGCCGGAGGTGGCGGCGCGCCTGCCGTGAAAGCGTTGATCGTATGAGAAAACTCGCGCTTTTCTTCATCGGTCGCATTGATGAGCATTCCAAGGACAATCGGCGCACCGCCAAAATAGGCCGCGCCGTGATCGGCGGCGGCATCATAAATCGCTTTGGCCGTGATTGCGCGCGTACAGACCATCGTTCCCGCTTGTGCCGCCATCGCCCAAGCATGGCCCCAGCCGTTACAATGGAACAGCGGGACGATGTAGACATAGACGGGGTGCTTTGGCAGCGGCCAGCCCATGATTGTCCCGGTCGCAATCAAATAGGCTCCGCGATGATGCAGCACGACGCCTTTGGGGCGTCCGGTGGTGCCAGAAGTATAGTTGATCGCCAGCGCATCCCATTCATCAGAGGGCATTTGCCAAGCCCAGTCAGGATCACCAGCGGATATAAATTCTTCATATGTCTGCTCGCCTGAGCGTTCACCTTCGCCGGGTTTGATCTCCGCCTGATCATCCACGATGTCGATGACATTCGGAGCCTTATCGCCAAGGATCGCGAGCGCTTGTTTCAGAACCGGCGAGAATTGCGTGTCGGCAAAGACCAGTTTCGATTCCGAGTGCTCCAGAATATAAGCAACCGTATCGGCATCAAGGCGTGTATTGATCGAGTTCAGCACAGCGCCGCTCATATTGACGCCGAAATGTGCCTCGATCATCTCTGGCGTATTTGGACACAGGAAACTGATCGTGTCGTTGCGCCCTATGCCTTGCTGCGACAGGGCATGACCAAGCTGCACGCAGCGCCGATAGGTCTCACCCCAAGTCTGACGCCGGTTTCCGTGAATAATCGCCGTATGCCCTCCATGCACCTCGCCCGCGCGGCGGACAAAGGATAGCGGCGACAACGGAATGTAATTCGCGTCGGTCTTCGGAAAAGCATCATAGTCTTCGCGCGGCATCGGCGGTCTCCCAAGTCTTTTGACGAAGATTAAGCCGCGTGCGCCTCGAAAGGAAGAGTGCAGACGACAGCATCGCGCATTCCATCCGGTGCCTCGACTTGTACGACGGTTCCCGGCTGCCAATGAGCACGCTCAATCATGCTGATGGCAACGTTTGTGTTGAAGTCCCGGGACCACACGGCAGAAGTGACTTGTCCGGCAAATTCGCCGTTCGCCGTGACCGGCCACGCGCCCCGGCACAGAGGAACCCGCTCTCCGGCGATTTTCAGGCCGCGAATCATCCGCTCAGGCCCTTCAGCGGCGGCACGGCTCAGCGCCTCGTGCCCAATACATTTCAGTTTTGCCGCATCGCCGCAGAATTTGCCGAATCCCGCTTCGTAAGGCGTGTTCTTGCGGGTCATGTCATTGCCGTAAGATAGCAGACCGCCTTCGATCCGCTCGATCAGGTTTGGGCCGCCCTGACGGACGTTCAGATCAGCACCAGCCGCAAAGAGTGCATCCCATAACGCCGGACCCAACGCGCGGTCATTTAGGTAAATTTCAAAACCGCCTTGCTTTGAATAGCCGGAGCGGGCGACGTACATCTCGCGCCCTTCAAACGACAGCCACAGCCCCCGGAAGAAGCGAACTTTGCGCACATCTTCGCCAAAAACCCGCGCCATCAGATCATCGGATTTTGGGCCTTGCACCGCGAGGATATCGATCTCAGGCTCAAACACCTCGACACCAAACCCGCCGCCAATGGCGAGACCTTTCGCGTAAAGCAGGACGTCACTGTCAGCGATGGAAATCCAGAAGCGGTCTTCAGACAGCTTGATCGCGACCGGATCGTTCAGCATTCCGCCCGTCTCATCAACCAGCGGGATATAGTAGCATTGATCAATCGCCGCTTTGCTGAGGTCGCGGGGGGTCATCCACTGGACAAGACGTGCCGCATCCGGGCCTTTGATCTCTACCTGACGTTCGCACGAGACATCCCACACCTGCACATGTTGTTTGAGGTGCGCGCAATCGGCCTCCACGGACTCGATGACCGTTGGCAACAGCATGTGATTGTAAACGGTGTAGCCCTTAACCCCCGCAGCCTCTAGCCGCTGAGTAAAGGGCGTCCCGCGCAAACGGCCAGAGATGGAAAGTTCGGTCATATCGGAGAGGCTCCGGGCTGATAATTCTTCCCCGAAAACAGCACCAAAAGGCGCGTAGGAGTTACGCGCCTTCCGACCAGATACAGCTAAATCGCGACGAAGTGCTCTTTGATTTAATAGCAATGCTTTGGATGTTCGTAATAGCCCAACGCGATGGGCACGCTGCCCAAAATCAGTGTGCCGTTGGACTGACTATACGATTGCGACCCGTGATCTACGCACGTGTAGTTGCCGGAAGAAGGTCTGACGTAAGTGCGTCCCGTCTCCAGGCAACGGTGTAAGACAAACGCCAAAGCGCACACAAGACGGAGTATGCTTTTGCACGAGTTTATAAGTTGCGGAGTCCGAGACCGATTCAACTATGCCAATCGATTTGCAGAATCTCAGCGCTTTTGTTTTCGAAATTCCAGACCCGTCCAAAATCGCGAATACGGCTTTTCAGACCTTTGGCTAGCGTGACGTCTGGCCCCATCCAGTACTGCGTGTTCTTTATCAGAACGTCCTCGTCGGCTGAACCGCCGGGGATTGGCGCGATCTGTCCGTTGAGAATACCCGGCACAGTCACAATACGGATTTTGCCGTCGGTTTCGTAAAGCACCTCTTCACGGCGCGCACCGAGGAATTCACTGACCAGCAGTTTTAGGACACTGGTTGTGCCGCCCGCCTGACCGGAGAAAATCTGCATAAGCGCATCGTATTGCTTGTCGTTGGAACGTTCGTCCATGTAAGCGGCGGCTTTCCAGTCGCCCTCGCCCATTTTGCCCGGAATATCCAGCAGCAGCGCAACATTCAGACCGCTCAGCTTCGTGCGCCCAAAATGACCCTCGTCAATGCGAACGGCCATCCATGCGTGGCAGAACCCTTGTGTCGGCGGGTGCTGACCCAGCGATACAACGCAGGGACAAAACACATCACACGAACAGTTCAACGCCAATTCGCCTTTGATCTGCCAAGAGACAGCCTTTGAGGCCGCTTTCTTTTTCGCAGGGGCTTTCTTGGTCTTGGTCGCAGCACGGGCCATGAGGGCTTCCTTTAGTTGTCTTCGCTCTGAGCGGCTTCGCCCGTCTCGTCTTCAATTTTTTCGAAATAAAGATCGGCACAGCCCCGCACATTGGTATTCACATGCGCGAGCGCTGCCGCGCCTTGTTCTTGAGTGCCTTGCATCTGATCCGCAAGATCAGTGACGCTTGCCTTCGTCATTTTCTTGAACAGCTCGATTGTCTCATCGCCGTCTTGCTCAACATGTCCGATGAAAATGGATTGCATCGCGAGCAGGCCGTCCAGCTCAGGTTTTAGCTCCGGCGAGCCATCGCTCACGACGCCTTGATAAAACCATGCGAGCGTCGCGACCTGCGACCCGCAAAACGCCAGATTTTGCGACGGATCGACTTCTAGTTCTTTCGTCTCAGCATACGCTGTAGAGGTAAAAAGGACAGCAGCAAGGGCTATGCGGATCATATCAACTCCATTCCAGTTAGTGCATAGGATATGACACCACATCCGAGAAGAATTAAGGCAATTCCGACGGCTTTCGTCCAGCGTTCTGCGGCAGGCAACAGCTTTTCCGCGACGAAATACGCCGCAATGACCGCCATCCACCACGGATTCATGGCTCCGAGAACAAACATCAGGCCCATAATCGCGATACAGCACCCGACGCAGTACAGTCCATGCCTTAGCCCCATCGGGAATGCACCTCGCATTCCCTCGCGCCAATGCGATAACAAAAACGCCATCGGCGAACGGCAATGTTCAAGGCACAGATCTTTGATTGCGGTCATCTGATACATCCCGGCAGCAATCAGCAAGCCTCCGGCAATGAGCGGGGTTGCCTGTGTCCCGCCTTCGGTGAAATAGGCACTGTCCCGTAAACCAAGTTGAACCATCGCGAGGGCAATCGAGACCACCGCCCACAAGGCGAAATAGCCCATAAAGAACGAGAGAATACGCAGCGCGAGCAGCCATCCGTGATGCTCTTTCGCCGCTAGCCCTGCGTAAACCGACATCACCGGGGCCATTGAGGGCAGCATCATGGCCAGCATCATTAAAATCCACATTACCGATGTGGAAACCGCGATCCCGAGGGTCCAGCCTTGTGGAACTTCCATCCCTGGCATCAGTGCCATCAACCACCAGAGCGGCGCTGAAACGATCACAATCGCGGTGGCCGTCACCGCGCGCGGATCGTCAAGAAAATCACTCAGATATTGAGACGCCGCCATGCGCCACTCCCCGTAGATCTGACATCGAATTGGCGGGAATTGAGCCACGAGTCAATGCAAACTCATCTTGGGCAGCGAGTGTGCGAAAGGCTTACAATGCGCGCTTAACCCGATACTCTGTCGTGAGGCGAAGCCACCGAGGGAATCACATGAATAAATACGCCAGCTCACTGCCCGATGTTGCACTGTCTGACCTGAGCATTACGGAGCGGGTTTTCGCGGGGCTGCGGCCACGCCTTACGGAAACCATACTGATTGACGGGCAGACAGGCCAGAGCGTCACGGCGGGTGATTTCATAGATCGGGTCAAGCGGCTGGCGGGCGGATTACTCGCTGAGGGGTATGGCAAGGGGAGCACGGTCGCCTTGATGGCCCCTAACATGCCGGAGTTTTGTATCGTCTTTCACGCGGTCGCGTGGGCTGGCGGGACGATAACCACGATCAACCCGAGCTATACCGCCGCTGAGGTCAGCCATCAGCTTCAAAACTCGAACGCTGATATTCTCCTCACGGTTCCCGCATTCCTGGAAACGGCACAGCAAGCGTTGGTCCAGTCCCAAACCAAAGAGATTTTCGTCATCGGCCAAGCCCACGATGCCCGATCCTTTGAGGTCTTGATGGGGGAGCCGTTGCGAGAGCAAGTCCCTGTAAACGCCGCGACCGACATCGTTGTCCTGCCCTATTCATCCGGGACGACAGGATTGCCCAAAGGCGTTCAGCTTTCGCACCAAAACCTTGTGGTCAACGTTGATCAAGTCATCACAGCCGCAGGAGTCCAATCAGGAGAAGTTGCCGCTGGCTTTTTGCCGTTCTTCCACATCTACGGCATGACCGTACTGATGAACGTGCATCTCGCGGCGGGAGGAACACTCGTCACGATGCCTCGATTTGATCTGGAGCAGTTTTTGCGGATTTGCCAAGACCACAAATCGCGCCGCATGTGGATCGTGCCACCCGTGGCGTTGGCGCTGGCTAAACATCCTCTTGTCGATGAGTTCGATCTTTCCAGTATCGAGCAGATATTCTCTGGGGCCGCGCCGCTCGGGGCGGAGCTATCGAATGCTGTCGGTGAGCGCCTCGATTGTGTCAGCCTGCAAGGATATGGGATGACCGAACTCAGCCCCGTCTCGCATGTCACCCCTGTCACAGCGGCGCGTGCGGGCGCCTCTGGCCTGGCATTGCCAAACACGGAATGCAGAATCGTCGATATTGAGACTGGCGACGATAAACCAGCAGGCGAAGAAGGAGAATTGTGGATCAGAGGGCCGCAAGTCATGAAGGGTTATCTCAACAACCCCGACGCGACCGCTGAAACAATCACCGCCGATGGTTGGCTGCGGACAGGCGACATCGCTATCATCGACGCAGACGGGTATATGTTCATCGTCGATCGCCTAAAGGAGCTTATCAAATTCAAAGGCTTTCAGGTCGCACCCGCTGAACTGGAGGCTATGCTCGTTTCGCATCCCGGCATCATCGACGCCGCCGTCATCGGCCTGCCCGACCCCGAAGCCGGAGAATTGCCAATTGCCTTCGTCATCGCGACCGACCCAGCACCAAGCGAAGATGAGATTAAAGCATTCCTGAGCGGGACTCTGGCCACCTATAAACAAATTCACCGCGTCGAATTCGTCGAAGAAATCCCGAAATCTGCCTCCGGCAAAATCCTGCGCCGTGTGCTGCGGGATCAGGTGGGGGCGGGAGATACGGTTGAGACCTGACCCGTTCGCGGCATGATGCGGATCAACAATCGCGAGAGCGTTTCGCGTACGGCAGGTCATTTCTTGTTTTAGGCTCTTGCCTCAGAAACAAAGCTACATCGCCGCACGGCTTACGAACCGAAAAATAGGGCCGTCC
>CAZJWF010000027.1:0-31417 GCA_964549375.1 uncultured Neomegalonema sp. | reverse complement strand
GATCTTTTCGGTTCTCAATGATTTTTGCTTCGCAAAAATGCACTTGCCGCTGTGAATTCTGTGTCGGTGTCGAGGATACCCGCGCGCTGCTCGCGCGCTTTTTCCTTGACATATGTTCACTTTTAGTTCTTACAATGCCACCATTGATTTAAACGAGAGGCAAAAGACGGCGTGGACTTCCAACAAGCAATCGAAACTCAGCGGCATCGGCTGCTCCGCATTTTGGCGGGGTTGGTGGTGATGGCGAGGGTTTGGTCGGTTGCGCCGGTTGCGGATGGGGTGTTCGTTTGGCTGCGCGAGTTTATTGACTCCGTTTTATCGCGCGCCGAGCTCGCCGCACAGAATTTGGTCATTGCCGAGGCAGGACTGATGGCAACCCGGTTGGGCAGTGATGTTGATCGTCGGCGGTTCTTTGCTGCACCGCTTTCTGATGTCACGCAGCCAGAAACCATCGTCTCTTTACCTGATCTGCAAGCGCGATTGAAGGCACTACAAGCCCTGCTGCATGATTTGCCACGCCACGGTTTGCGTCTATTGCGCCGCGCCGAAAAGCGCGCGCGGCGGACGCTGCGCCCATCGCCTGCGACACAGAATGCGCCCTCTTCTGCGGTATCCATCTTCACGATTGGCGCGGAACGACTGCCCATGAACAGAGTCGAACGTCCGCCCGACAAACGCGGACGATACCTTCAGATGCGACCTTCCCTCCCCCCGGTTTTCGGGCGGGAGGCGATGGCGGTTGGAGCGACGGGTTAGCTCTTCGCGAAACGTAGCAAGATTGCACCGAGCAACGTGGTGAAGGTTGAGAAGACTTTTGACAGATTGATTTTTTCGTTCAGGAAAAGAATGCCAATCGCGAGCGCGAAGATAATCGAGGTTTCGCGCAAGGCTGTGACCAGCGCGATAGGTGCCTGTGTAAAGGCCCACATCACAAGACCATAAGCGATGAATGACGCGCTTCCGCCAATCCAAAACGTAACTTTGCCCTCGCGGGTGACTTTGGGAAGCAGGCCGGGTTTGGTCAGACCGATATAGATCGCAAAGATTATCGCATTGGCGGTGCCGAGCCACGCATAGTATCCGACTGGCGTGCCGCTCAAACGCGCGCCGAGGCCATCGACCAGCGAATAACTCGCGATAAAACATCCCGTTGTGAGCGCCAGCACCGCCGCCTTTCCATTTCGCACGCCGCCCTCTGACCGGACTAGGCCGAGGCTGACAATGCCTGCACCGATGATCAGCACCGCAAGCAGTTCCAGCGAGGACAGGGCCACCCCCAAAAACAGAACTGAAATCGCCGCAACCATCAACGGGGCCGACCCGCGCGCAATAGGGTAGACTTGCGTGAGATCGCCGAACCGATACGAGGTGAGCAAAAACATCTGATACCCAAAATGCAGCACAATCCCGCCCAATAGGTACGGCCAGCTTTCAGGTGCAGGCAGCGGTTCGATCAGAAGAACAATCGTCGCAAGCGGGACATGCCCCAATACAACACCCGACATATTCAGATGTTTATCCGCGCCGCCCTTCACGAGTGCATTCCATGTCGCATGAAGCGCAGCCGCCAAAATGACGGCAAGAAAAACGGTAAGGGTCATGATGGCTCCGCGATTTGCTAGCCCCTACTCCATCACGGTTTCGACCGGAGGTATAGTTTCATCCGCAAAAGAGAGCCTTGCGCGAGGTGGGGCCGCGTGCAAGCACTGGTTCGCCTTAACTGGCCTACCCGAAGAGGAGCCATGCCATGCCCCAACCTCCGCATATCACTAAACTTAGAGACGCCGACCTGTCCTCACTGGATGAAGACCTGCAGGCGTATTTTGCCAAATGCGAGGAAAAGCTCGGCTTGATCCCGAACGTACTGAAGGCGTATGCGCTGCGGCCCGAAAAGCTGCGGACTTTTGCCAAGATGTATAACGAGTTAATGCTGGGCGAGAGCCAGCTCACGAAACTGGAGCGGGAGATGGTTGCCGTAACCGTCTCTGCCGCGAACAGGTGCTACTATTGCCTCGTCGCGCATGGCCAAGCGGTGCGGGCGCTGGCCGATGACCCGCAACTCGGCGAAATGCTTGTCATGAACCATCGCATCGCCGACTTGCCGGCGCATCAACGGGCCATGTTGGACTTCGCCTGGAAGCTGACGTTAACGCCGGAGCAAATCGGGGACTCAGACCGAGCTATTCTAAGCGAGAAAGGGCTGTCCGATGAAGCGGTATTCGACCTGTGCGACGTTATCGGGTTCTTCAATTACACTAATCGTGTCGCTCATGGCGTCGATATGATGCCGAACTCTGAGTACCATGCGATGAACCGTCAGCAGCAAACGCGCCCAAATTAGTTGAGTATCAGCACCAAAAAACAAGTCAAAATTTTGCAAGCGCCAGCATCTCTACTTTTTAAGGCAATTTTACATAGGTATTACAATATTACTTAAGATCTTGCGCTGTAATTAATAAAATATTCCAGACATCCGGGCATCGTAAGCGAACTTAGACTTTTGAATCTCACGCGAGGTTGTCGATGCTCGGCACGATCAAGCTTTTAAAAGATTTTAGGAGCCAGCGCCGCGGGTCTATCGCTGTTATGGCCGGAATTATCTTCCCTATCATATCAGTGGCATCCCTGTTTGCGTTGGATCATATGGCCGTCGCAAAGCAACAGGTTGCGCTGCAAGAAGCCGTCGACCAAGCTGCCCTGACAACCGTTCGGGGCCTCCGCTTCGTGAAGCAGGGAAAACTCACGACGACCGAAGAAGGTGAGCAACGGGACGATACTCTATCTTCGATCGCAGACTCTGTCATTCGGGACCTCGTTGAGAAAGATGGGGCAGAAAGTAAGCTGAAGACCATCGCACAACGTACGGACGAAGATGCCGTAAATGTCCGTGCAAAGCTGCTCGTCGAAACGCCTTTTGGATCATTGACGGGATTGGGCGGAACCGAGATTTCCGCTACCGCCGAAGCCCAGCTCTACGGCGCACGCAATATCTGTGTGATCGCCCTCGGCAACGGCAATGAAGTCGGGATTAATATGGAGAGTTCCGCGCGGATTAAGTCGGGTGATTGCGGGATCTATAGTAATTCGACCGGCATTTCATCGGTCAACGCAATAGAGTCCAGCTTGATTGATGCGCCGTTTATCTGCGCCGCAGGAGGGTATACCGGCGGGTCATCGAACGTCACGTCTGATGTCATTACTGATTGTCCGCCAGTGACAGATCCGCTGGCCTCCCGTCCTTTGCCCGTTACTCCCACAGCATGCGACCATAACTACCTTGTCTTTGGTCAAAATGAGCACAATGTCACGTTGGAGCCTGGTCATTACTGCGGCGGACTCATCATTGAGAACAACGCTGATGTAAAAATGAACCCGGGAACCTATATTATCTCGGGGGGTCCGTTGTTGGTTCAACATAACGCGACATTGACTGGCAATAATGTTGCGATCCTGATGGATGATGAGCACGGCAACATCTTTTTTAACAACAACGCGTTGGTCGATTTATCCGCGCCTGTGACGGGTATGATGGCCGGTATCGTGATAGCCTCTCGATCTATTTGTGGCAGCACGGATTGCCATTCCCGACTATTTGAGATCAAGAGCCATCGCGTGAGCTCTTTGCTCGGAACGATCTACGTTCCTGAAGATCGCTTTATCGTCAACACGACGATGCCGATCTCAGACCAAGCGGCGTTTACGATCATCTTGTCTCGCTTCCTGCAAGGTCAACGATCCCCGCAACTCGTATTGAACACGAACTATTCGGCAACCAACGTGCCTGTACCGGATGGACTTACCGGAGCCAAAAGCAGTCGATTGATCAAGTAATATCAAGGGGCGGCGAGGTATTGCCGCCCTTTACCTCTCAGTCCCCGTGCCTGCGGCGAAACTGGCGACGAACGTTTCGAGCAGATGATTTGCTTCTGTGGCAACCAATTTGAGGTCGGCGATCCGTTCTTCGTCCACAGCGACCCCCTCGTCTTTGGCCACCGCCGTTGCGCCGACGCTCTCGATCTGAAACGCCAGATCAGCCAGCGCTAACACGCCCGCCGTATTCGCGACAGATTTCAACGAATGACCGGCTTGTCGTAAAGACTCTGCATCACCCGTCATCCAGGATTGTTCAATCTCTTCAACGCAGCGTGGGATGCCTTCCAGACAGCGCGCGTAGATTCGGGAAACGGCGCCACTACGCCGCTCTTCCAGAAGCCGCATGTTGGTCACGACTGTCTCCGACAGGCCTTCAAACTGGTTATCGGATGTGTGCGATGGTAGGCGCGGCACCGCAACCGTTTCGCGATCTCCGGGTTGTTCAGAATCCGGCTCGCAGAATTGACTGAGAATGTCCCCAAGCTGTGCAATGTCGAACGGTTTGGCAAGGAACCCACTAAACCCAGCTTTTGTATAAACCACAGGGTTCGAGACCGCTGTCGCCGAGAAGAGGATCAACGGCAAACTCGCATTTGCGACTTTGATATGCTTTGCCGCCTCAAAGCCATCCATGACAGGCATATTGCCGTCAATGAACGCAACGTCGAAGGTTTGCTTTTCACACGCCTCGACAGCTTCTTTTCCGTTTGCCACCGTGGTTGGAACGACGCCGTAAATATCAAGCGCGGCGATGATTGTCTCAAGATTGGCTTCCTGATCATCGGCGACGAGGATGCGAGTTTCGGAGTATCGCGTTTCCTGAGCGCCGGTTTGATCATCCATCGCGGTTAGGGCGTCTTCACCAAGATAGGCTTTCTGGGCCACTTTTGTGAGCAATTCATCCAAAGAACTCCGCGTATATGGATAGCGGAGAATATCGAGCAGTTTCCCAGTTTTCAGCTTATCCATCGGTTCTGGGTCATCTAGCGCATAAAGGCCGACAGTCGGGATATCCGATGCAACTTCGTAAACCTCATCAGAGCTGGAGATGATCTGACAATCTATCGTGCGGGCATCCGAAGGGGTCGCAATCTCGACGCCCCGCTCTTGCAATGCACTTTCGAGGACTGATTGAACTGTTCGATCTGCGAAACGGACATGAATGACTGAACCCTGAGCATCTCGCTCAACAATCGATTTCAGAGCAGCCTGAGCCGGTAAAGAGATTTCAAACGTGCTGCCCTGATTGATCACACTTTCAACATTGATGCCGCCATCCATCGCTTCGATCAGTTGTTGAGTAATGGCAAGGCCCAAACCGGTGCCGCCATGCGTGCGGGTCGTCGAGCTATCTGCCTGAACAAACGCATTGAAAACATCGTCGAGGCGATCTGCTGCAATGCCCATTCCGGTATCAATCACGGAGATTCCGAGCGTACCGATCTCGCCAGATTCACCCTTCGAAGACCACGTCGCCTTCACGGTTACGGAGCCTTCTTCCGTAAATTTCAACGCGTTTCCGAGCAGATTTGACAGACATTGCTGCAAACGGCCCGGATCCCCAATAAGCTGCTCCGGGACATCAATATCGACGTGAGACACAAGGGCAATATTTTTTTCCTGTGCCCGCTCCCAAAATAGCATCAAAATGTTCTCGATAACCTCGTCAATCGAATACGGAATTTGTTCGATATCGAGCATACCCGATTCTGTTTTTGACAAATCGAGAACGTCGTTGAGCAGATTCAACAATCCGCTGCCTGAACGCCAAATTATTTCGGCGTAGCGTTTCTCGGCGGCGGGGAGTTTTGCTTTCGCCAAAACCTGCGACAGCACGAGAATACCGTTCATCGGCGTGCGGATTTCGTGGCTCATGGTCGCCAGAAACCTGGACTTCGCTTCGTTCGCTTGTTCCGCTTCGTTGCGTGCCTCAATCGCGTCTCTCGTTCTGTCGCTGACCTCTCGCTCTAGGCTATTCTGGTGATCAGAAATTTCTTGATCGCGAACCGCAATTTCAGAAATCATCTGGTCGTAAGCGCGGAACAGGACGCCGATTTCGCCGTTCCCAACCTTGCGAGTCGGGTCCATCTTCTGCGGAGCAGCCAAGGGCCGCATCATCGTTTGTGCAAGGTCTTCGAGAGGGCGCAAGATCCGTCCTTGCCAGAAAAAGGTCAAAGCACCGCCCAAAATTGCGGTGATCAGCGACCAAAGAAGAACTTCGAGGGCATCCGATGACAGAGCATTTTGGTAGCGTGTGCTCGCGGCGATCAATTTCAGCGATCCGACGTTCTTTCCCGAATGACGGACCTCAACAGTAATGGAATGCTGTTCGCTAAACCTGTCGCTACCGGGACCGCCTAAAACCGCCTCCATCCCCATCGACGCGATCCGCCGCCCATTAATCGAATAGACCTCGCCGGATTTGATGCGATCCGAGTAGCTGATCGAGCGAAGAACTTTTTGAATATGGTTGATGTCTTGGCGCGCAATCGCACTGGACAGGTTACTGGCCAACACTTGAGCGGAGGAACGCAATTCAAGTTTGGTATCCTCCGCCTGACGTTCCATCGAACGAGACAAAAGCAACCCTGTCGTCGCAACCGAAGTGACGAGGATGCCAATAGTAATCGCAACCCCAATACGGACTTTTAACGATTGCATCCAAGGGACGGATACGTTGTTCATTTAATCTCTCGTTCACGTTAGTTTAGCCTTTTTCATAGAGACCGGACACTAACTGACCGTTTACGATATTGATTTTGAGCGCTCTAATTCTATGAACTCACCCACGAATATTCTCGTCATTGACGATGATCCCGGCATGTTGGCCGTTGCGAGCGAGGAATTGTTATCGCACGGGCATACTGTCACGGAAGCGGGAAACGGGTTCGAAGCGCTGGCGTCCCTGGAAAAAGAACGTTTTGATCTGATCATTACTGATCTCGAAATGCCGCGGATGAACGGATTAGAACTGGTCCGAGAGATTCGTAAAAATTTAGACGATATGATCGCGCAAACCCCAGTCGTTATGTTGACCGGACGCGGTGATGATAAGGCGATCCAAGCCGCCTTTGACTGCGGGGCGTCGTCATTTGTGCAAAAGCCAGTAAACTGGCTGAATTTAATGCATCATCTCAACTTTATCCTTCGAGCGGGCGAAGCCGAAAGTGCGTTGAGGGTCGCGCACAAAGAATCTGAAAAGGCCGCTGCCGCACGCAAAGAACTGATGACAAACCTTCAGCATGAGTTGCGGACGCCGCTACATGTCATTACCGGCTATGCCGACGTGCTGAAAGCGTCAGCAGGAGCGCTCGATGACGATGCCAACGAGGCCGTCGGTTTCATGCGGTCCTCCGCTCTCGATATTAACACTCGGCTGGCAAAGATTTTTCTGCTGTCCGATTTAATTGGCGGCGATGCAAACCTCAAAATTTGTTCAGCGTCACCGCGAGAATTGATCGTGGGTGTTGTGAATGGCTTGCGCAATAAGCAAGACCTCGACACGGATGGCGTCAAGATCGATCTGCCCGCCGACCTGACCGCCGAGCTTGACTATAAACTGTTCATGGTCGCCGCCGAAAATCTGGTCGAAAATGCGCTCAAATTTGGAAATGGCAACGTTCTGATCACTTGTGAGCAAACCTCTGACGAAATGGTTATTGTCGACATTGCCGACGATGGCAACGGGTTCACCCAAGGCACGGGGCGCGACGTTTTAGAAGCCTTCTCGCAAGGGGATGCGGGCCTGACCAGAGAGTCCACGGGACTTGGATTAGGGCTGACCACTGCCAACATGATCGTTGAACTGCATGGAGGGTCGATTGAGCTAGACCGTTCTGAGGCGCTAGGCGGTGGGCTGGTTCGCATGGCCCTCCGCCGCACCTGATACGGGTCGCTCAAGCGTGTTTAGGCCGAATATTCCATGCAATGGCCATCACAACAACCAACAGCGCAGCCGGGATAAAGGCGAGGAAGTGACCCGCGGCAATCATTGCCGTTGCCGCCGCGCACATAATTGAGGCTGTCGCCTCGATCAGCGTAGATGCCTTTGACGCGACCTGACGACGACGAAACATTGCTCGGTTCGCCTGTGCCCGAAACCAAAGCTGCACAATGATGGCACAACTTGCGGCCGCGAGCGCTCCACAGAACGTCACAAGCGCTCCCCAAATCGAGGCGAATGCCAATGCAATCGTGATGGGTGTGATGATCGCGACAACGATGGCCAGCACTGCCTTTACTTTTGCTCGGAGCCGCCCTGCCGGAGCCACTGGCGCAGTCGCAATCAAATCTGGTGCATCTTCGCCAGAAATCGTTAACCATGCGAGTCCGCCCCCTAACTGGCCAACAGCCATGACGATCACCGGCGCAATGATCGCGGAGATTTCAGTATCTTCGCCAAAGCTGATCCACAACATCACCGCCGGCGGTATCAGATAGAGCACCTGCATCAACGTCTGAGAGATGAGCCATGGATCACGGCCAATTAACTTGAGTTCTTTGTGCATCAAAGCGCCCTCAACCGAGCGCATTCGGAAGGCGTGGCGGCGGTTTTTTTCACGCTGGGTTTGCTCAGACGCCCCAAGCGCGGAAACAACAATCCGGCGGAATTGAATCGCACCTGTATAGGCCGCACCAACAAAGAACAAAATTGCGGTGGCAACCAACGTCAGCAATGGTCCGCCCGCGCCCGTAACGGCATGAGCTGGAAGCCAAAAGGCTGAATCAATCGCCGGCGAATTAGCCGCCACAAACTCCGCTTTAAACAACGAGAACCGCGACATCGAGCCGTAGGATATGATTGCAACGACTTGCAGGCCGATCAGAAAGGCCGCCCCGATCACCGCCGCCGCGATCTGAGCCATAAACCTTGTCCGCTTTGGCCCAACACTGCGGAAGAGCGCGAGGGTCGCGAGCACCGCTGTTCCAGTTGCGAACATAGCCGCTGACAAAGCAACCAAATATCCGGCCAACCACCCTGCTCCCCCAAGCGCCGCAGCGACATTGATAAAAGGGGCCATCAACAGCACGGACATCACCCAGCTCGTCACACCCATCATCGCGATGCGAACGAGGAACAGGTCTCGTGACGGCGCGGGGGAGGACAAAATCAAGTCCAGATCATCGCGAGCATAGAATGCGCGTGTGACCGACTCCATTGCTTGCGAGAGGATCATCGTAAAGCTGAGCACGATGCTGACGGTAATCAACGCCATCGCCGTTTGCGTTAGTTCCCCGCCATTTGCGAAAAACGGCGATAGCACCGCATATGCGACCAGATGCAGGATTGCAGCAAAGATTGCCATGCCGATCAACGCCCGCCGTGTCGACCGATTTCGACGCCCGGAGAACAGCCACGACCAATCTCGCCACCCCAACCTCAATTCGTGGTGGGTAAAGCGTAGTAACGCGGAAGAGGATACAGCCGCGCTCACGCCGCTGTGCCTTCGGTGACACCCATTGCCGGGGCACTTGTCTCGCCACTCACCACTTCGAGGAAAATGTCTTCAAGAGTCAGGCCGCCTGCACTCGCGCGGTCTCGCAATTCAGTCAGCGTTCCCTCGGAAATGAGTTTACCTTTGGCAATAATGCCAATGCGGTCGGCCATACGTTCGGCGACTTCGAGGATATGCGTCGTCATAATGACCGTAACACCCTCCGCAACCAATCCAGTCAGCACGCTTTTGACCTGACGTGCGGACCCCGCATCAAGGCCGGTCAGCGGTTCGTCCAAGATGATCAAGCGCGGTTCATGGATCAACGCACCCGCCAGCGCCACCTTTTGGCGCATCCCCTTCGAAAATCCACCACACCGTTCATTGGCGTGTGCCGCAAGGCCGAACTGGTCCAACAAGGTATCGGCCTTGAACCGGGCAAAATCTGTTTCAAGGGTCCAGAGACCCGCGACAAATTCGAGATATTCGAGCGGCGTCAGCTTGTCGTAGATCATCGGCTCATCCGGCACCCATGCCAGCACCCGTTTGGCCTCGATAGGATCACTGGCCGTATCAATCCCGCAGATTGAAACTGAGCCTGCATCCGCCTCCAGCAGTCCAGCGACCATCCGCAAGGTCGTCGTCTTACCCGCCCCATTTGGTCCCAGCAGAGCGTAGAACTCTCCCGACCGAATGGTCAGCGACAGATCGTCAACCGCTGGTTCGGTAAAACTTTTCTTAAGATTGCGAATTTCGAGGGCGGATCTACGCGCTTCGGAACTAGGCATTTGATGTCTCATGCTGAGGTTAATCAGCGTCAACGCATAGATCAGGACGGTTTATGCTCGATGAAGATGCCGGATAAAGTCGCGATTTGCACGCCGCGCACTCAACCTGGGTTCATGTCGCGCCGGTCAGGTAGCACGAAATCTGCCATGATATCGTCCAGCAAAAACCCCCGCATTTTTAAGTGCGGGGGTTGATCGACGTTAGCTCGAAGGTTGAGATTTCTTTTTCTTCGACTTTTTCTTCTTTTTGGATTTGGACTTTTTCTTTTTCGTGTCCTTCACCTTGGTGGTCGATTTATCCTTAGATTTCTTTTTCTTTTTGGACTCTTTTTTGTCGTCCTTGGCGTTGGTCTTGGCCGTATCCTTCGACTTGGATTTGTCCTTTTTGGTCTTCTTGCTGTTGGATTTGACCTTGGTTTTGGCCTTATCCTTATCGTCGTCCTTCGAATCTTTTTTCGCGCTTACTTTTTTGGCTTTGGAACTGGAAGAGGAGTTGTCTTTATCCGCCGTCTTTTTCTTCGTGGATTTTTTCGTGTCCTTTGCCTTGGCCGCGCCGCCACCCGGCTTGGCACGGCAATGCGCCTTTACGTTGGAACCTTTTTTAGTTTTGTAGGCATCAACCCAATAGCAACTGCTTTCGCCGCCGCATTGGCTGTTCGACATACCTTTACAAATCGATGCTGCCTCCGCAGTGTGCGATCCGGCAACATTCACTCCAAATAACAATCCCAAGGCGAATAGAAACGCCACAAGTCTCTTAATCATTTATTTTCTCCGCTCTCAAAGCCCCTTAAAAGGCTTTTGGCGTAGGAAACAGGCGATTACAAGGCTTGAGTCAGCGCTTTTACTTGTACGGCAAAATTTTACTTTGGCGAAGGACACTAATTTATGGCCCGCGACCTAGACCCCAAAACCGTCCGATCCTCGACGCTCGCAATTCATGGCGGCGAGCGACCTGATCCGGCGACAGGGGCGTCTTCGCCGAACATCGTAATGTCATCAACCTACGTGACCGATAAGCCTGAGGGATTTTCGGCCAGTGAATTGACGGAAGACTCGCCGTTTGTTTATGGGCGCTGGGGGAACCCGACTGTCCGATCTTTGGAAGAAAAGATGGCGCTGCTTGAGGGGGCTGAGGCGTGCGCGTGCTATGGGTCTGGAATGGCTGCGGCTTCGGCGATTTTACTGTCGCTGCTGTCGAATGGTGATCATGTAATCTTGCCGGACGTCTGCTATGCGGGCATCGCGGAGTTGGGGCGCGATACCCTACCTCGCTTCGGCATCTCAATCACTAAGGTGAACACGTCACGCGCCGAAGACGTTGCAGCGGAAATGCGCCCGGAAACTAAGCTCGTGTTTCTTGACACGCCTTGCAATCCGCTGATCCGACTGACGGATATTGCCGAGATTGCCAAGATTGCCCACGCGGGCGGCGCACTGGTGGCGGTGGACAATACCTTTGCCTCGCCCATCGGGACCAATCCGCTGTCGTTAGGAGCCGATTTAGTGATGCACTCGCTAACGAAATATGTCGGAGGGCATGGAGATGCCGTCGGCGGCTGTGTCTGCGGGTCGTCGGAATTGATCCGGCGCTTAACCATCGAGGCAACGGTGCATCATGGCGGAGTGATGTCGCCATTTAATGCGTGGTTAATTGCGCGCGGGGCCGCGACTTTGCCACTGCGAATGAAAGCACACCAAGAGGGGTCATTGGCATTAGGGCGCTGGCTGGAGGGTCACCCAAGCATCGAAGCAGTAATGTATCCCGGCCTGCCCTCGCATCCACAACACAATCTGGCGGCAACGCAGATGAGCAACTTCTCCGGCATGATGTCATTCCGCCTAAAAGCAGATGGACGCGCAGCGGCTGAGAAAATCGCAGCTAACCTGAAAATTGCGCATTACGCCGTATCACTTGGTCATCACCGGACACTCGTATGTTACATGCCGACAGATGATTTGCTATCATCTTCCTTCCCGCTGGATACGGAACAGGAAGCAGATTACCGGCGCTATGCCGGAGACGGTGTCTTTCGCCTCTCAGTTGGGTTGGAGGACCCTGAAGACCTTATGGCAGATTTTGATGCAGTGTTATGACCGACTTAAATCCGAGATATTCTGTCGCGTGATCAGATCGACAAACCGGCCAATCAACTGATTGATCAAACCCAAATCGACTACATACTAAATCGCGATGAGGTGTGATCGGGTTGATGCATAATTTAGCCTCACCCCCAGACGACAATGCTGAGGCAGGATCGAGAGGAGACCATAATGAATCGTAGAACCGCTTTGTTAGGGCTTGGTGCGCTGGGGTTAGGCGCAGCGGGAGCTATCAAGTTTCGCGGCGGGACATCGAGTACCGCCTTGGCATCCGTTCGCTCCGACAAAGTCGTGAAAACCGAAGAAGAGTGGCGCAAAATCCTCTCTCCCGACGCCTTTGCCGTGCTGCGTAAGGCAGCGACAGAACGACCCTTTAGCAGCCCTCTCGACCGGGAAAAGCGGACCGGCACGTTCCATTGCGCCGGATGCGATCTCGATCTTTACGCCTCAGAAACCAAATTCGACAGCCGCACGGGTTGGCCGAGCTTTTACGCTCCGATAGCCGAAGACCGAATTGGAACGAGCGTGGATTACTATTTGGTCTATCCGCGCACCGAAGTGCATTGCGCCCGTTGTGATGGGCATCTTGGTCATATTTTCGACGATGGTCCCAAGCCAACCGGCAAACGTCACTGCCTGAATGGTCTTTCACTCGCATTCAAAGTGACATGAACCGCCGGACGATTTTGGACACGAGTAATCGGCGCAGATATGGTACGTATCATCCCAACTCCGGGATTACGCTTTACCGTGTGAAGGCCCAGACGCCGGCTCCTTAATCGTCCAAAGAAGACCTACCATCATGAAACATCCTCTCGACCCGCTTAGCGCTGACGAAATCCGTTGTGCCGTCGAGGTGACGCGGGCGCAATCCGGGTTCGACGAGAGCGCATGGTTTGAAACAATTACGCTCGACGAACCACGCCAGACAATTCTGCGGACCAAACCGCCCGCAAACCGCTGCGCCTACGTTTGCTGTTATGAACGGTCTAGCAATCGAACCTTGCGCGGCGTGGTTGATTTGGTCAGCGAAGAATTACTTCAATGGGACCACATTGAGGGAGTCCAGGCACGAATTCCACCTGATGAATTTTCCGATGCGGCGACATTCATCAAAGCAGACCCTTTGTTTCAGGCGGCATGTGCCGAACGTGGTATCACGGATATGAGCCTCGTACTGGTGGAAACGTGGGCCGCTGGTCATTTTGGCATTCCTGAAGAAGAAGGCG
Organism: uncultured Neomegalonema sp.; assembly: GCA_964549375.1. Classification (GTDB taxonomy): domain Bacteria; phylum Pseudomonadota; class Alphaproteobacteria; order Rhodobacterales; family Rhodobacteraceae; genus JAHDDY01. Next base: position 17,989 of record CAZJWF010000027.1, on the reverse strand, counting down.
AGCGCATTGCCTATTGCCATTGCTGGGTCATCAATGATGCCGGGGACAATCGGTATGGCCGCCCAATCGCAAACCTACATCCCGTCGTCGATCTTCGTCATCGAAAGGTTATCCGAATTGACGATTTTGGCGCGGTCGAGTTACCCCCTGATACTACCGCGATCAGACCGGCGGAAAACTTGCGAGCAGACATCAAGCCGCTGAATATTTCGCAACCGGAAGGGCCGAGCTTTACCGTTGAGGGGTATAGCGTCCGTTGGCAAAACTGGAACATTCGCGTTGGGTTCAACCAACGTGAAGGGCTGGTTCTTCATGACATCGGGTACCATGACAAAGGCCAGCTTCGCCCGATAATGCGTCGCGCGTCGATGGCAGAAATGGTCGTACCCTATGGTGATCCGAGTGCGGGAAATGTCCGGAGAAACGCCTTTGATACCGGAGAGTACGGAGTGGGTGCCGCACTCGACTCTCTGAAACTTGGATGCGATTGCCTTGGGCATATCCACTACTTCGATGTTTGCTCGCATGATTGGAACGGCGAGCCTCGCGTGATCGAAAATGCGATCTGCATGCACGAGGAAGACTTTGGCTTACTCTGGAAACATACCGATACCCACAGCGGTAAAGCCCGCGCGGTGCGTTCGCGCCGCTTGGTGATCTCAAGCATCGCTACGATCGGTAACTATGTTTACGGATTCTTCTGGTATTTTTATCAGGACGGCAACATCGGCATCGAAGTTAAAGCGACAGGTATCCCGTTTCCAACGGCGATTCCCCCCGGCACAACGAGCAAACACGGGGCCACCATCGCGACCGGCATTACCTCGCATGTTCATCAGCATGTATTCAGTTACCGTTTCGATATGGCAGTAGATGGTGATCAGAACGCCGTCAAAGAGGTTGAATTTTCTGGCGCGCCGATAGGCAAAGCTAACCCCTATGGCAACCTCATAGCGATTTCAGAACGCACGCTGAAATCGGAAACGGAAGCAGCGCGGGAATTGAATCTCGCCAGCGCGCGGTATTGGAAAGTCGTCAACCCAAACGTCCGCAACAAGTTTGGCGATGCCACAGCATACAAGTTATCGCCGGGAACGAACGCCCTGCCATTTCTCGACCCGCAAGCCCCGGTCGCAAAGCGCGCCGGTTTTATGTTTAAGCATTTTTGGGCCACACAATTCGACCGCGATCAACTTTACCCCGCGGGCTGGTATCCCAATCAAAGTAAGGGCGGCGATGGCCTGAGCGAATGGGTTCAGGCGGATCGTTCATTGGATGGTGAAGATATCGTCGTGTGGTACACGATGAACCTGCACCACCTGCCCCGCCCTGAAGATTGGCCCGTTCAGCCCGTCGTTTATGCCGACTTCCATTGGATGCCCGACGGTTTTTTCGATGAAAATCCTGCTCTCGATATCCCGCCGAATAAACCTGTGTGAGCCACATTTGACTCTGCACCCTCTTCAAAAAAATACAAAAAGGAGCCTCCTATAAACGAGGCTCTTTCGATAGTCGTGCGCGAGGTGAAACCGGAATGGCTCCGCCCTATTCAGCTGCGATGTCGTAGCTTTCGAGTGGTGGGCAGGTGCATACGAGGTTGCGGTCTCCATAGACGTTATCGACACGGTTGACCGGTGCCCAATATTTATCAACGCGGAAAGCCCCCGGTGGGAAGCAAGCCTGTTCGCGAGTATAGGGATGATCCCATTCACCGACCAAGTCTTCCATCGTGTGCGGCGCATGTTTGAGGGGGTTGTTTTCCCGGTCCATGCGCCCTTCTTCAATATCACGCGCTTCTTGCCGAATGGCGAGCATCGCGTCGCAGAACCTGTCCAGCTCTGCTTTTGGCTCTGACTCCGTCGGCTCAATCATCAATGTTCCGGCAACCGGCCAGCTCATCGTCGGAGCGTGGAAGCCACAATCAATCAACCGCTTGGCGACGTCATCAACAGTCACATCGGCTTGTTCTCGCAAAGGCCGCGTGTCGATGATGCACTCATGCGCGACGCGACCATTCTCTGAGGTGTAGAGAACGTCATAATCCGCCTCTAATCGCTTCGCGATATAGTTGGCGCTGAGGATGGCGACCTTTGTTGCTTGCGTTAAACCTTCCCCGCCCATCATGAGACAATAAGCCCAAGAAATCGCGAGAATTGACGCGGAACCATATGGAGCCGCTGAAACCGCGCCGGGTCGTCCGTCTGTCTCCGGGTGGCCAGGCAAGTGCGGTTCCAGATGTTTCACAACACCAATCGGTCCCATCCCCGGACCGCCGCCGCCATGCGGGATACAAAAGGTTTTGTGCAGGTTCATATGACTGACATCACCACCAATCTCCGCGAGCTTTGACAACCCGACCATTGCATTGAGATTGGCACCGTCGATATAGACCTGACCACCGTGTTGGTGCGTAATGTCACAAACCTCGCGAATATCCGCCTCGAACACACCATGTGTCGAAGGATAGGTGATCATACAAGCCGCGAGATTGCCTGCATGTTTTTCGGCCTTTTCTCGGAAATCAGCCACATCAACATTGCCGTTGTCGTCGCAAGCAACGACCACAACTTTCATACCGACCATCTGAGCCGAGGCCGGATTGGTACCATGCGCGTTGACCGGTATTAAGCAAACGTCGCGATGGCTATCACCGCGCGACAAGTGCCATGACCGGATCGTCAACAGGCCAGCATACTCACCTTGTGCGCCGGAATTTGGCTGCATCGAAATCGCATCATACCCTGTGACTTGTTTCAATTTATCGGACAAGTCGTCGATCAACTCGCGATACCCGTTCACTTGATCCGGGGGCGCGAAAGGGTGGATCATGTTGAACTCGCGCCAAGAGATTGGCATCATCTCAGCCGTAGCGTTCAGCTTCATGGTACACGAGCCGAGCGGGATCATCGCCCGGTCAAGAGCGAGATCGCGATCCGCGAGCCGTCGCATGTATCGGACCATCTCTGCCTCTGCGCGGTTCATGTGAAAGACGGGATGCGTCAGGAAATCGGTCTTTCGCAAATCCGCTTCGGGCAGGCGATATTCGGCAGAGTAATCATCGTCCTTGAGATCACCGCCAAACGCCCGCCACACACTTTCGATCATCGCTGGGCGTGTGCGTTCGTCCAGACTGATGCCAATCCGGTCATTGCCAATTTTGCGCAGGTTTATGCCGTTGGCAACGGCAGTCTTGAGGATCACCCCCTGCAAGGCACCGACTTCAACCGTTATTGTGTCGAAAAATGCCTTCGGTTGGACATCAAATCCAAGCTTTTCAAGCCCTTTGGCGAGACGCACGGCCTTTCGGTGAATTCGCTGTGCAATGGCTTTGATGCCTTCCGGCCCGTGGAAGACGGCATACATCGATGCGACGACAGCCAGCAAAGCTTGTGCCGTGCATACATTGGACGTGGCCTTCTCCCGGCGGATATGTTGCTCTCTCGTCTGGAGCGAGAGGCGATAGGCTTTATTACCGCGCGCATCAACCGAGACGCCAACAATCCGCCCCGGCATCGCACGTTTTAGCGAGTCCCGGCATGACATATAGGCCGCGTGCGGTCCCCCATATCCGACGGGAACGCCAAAGCGCTGCGTCGAGCCGACCGCAATATCAGCGCCCATCTCACCGGGGCTTTTAAGCAAGGTCAGCGCGAGCGGATCCGCGACCACTGTTGCCAGCGCCTTATGTTCATGCAGGGACGAGATCACATCGCTAAAATCGCGGACATGCCCGTAAGTTCCCGGATACTGGAAGACCGCTCCAAAGACTTGCGCCGGATCGAGATCAACAAACGGATCACCGACAATCACCTTGATCCCCAACGGCTCAGCCCGCGTTTGAATCACAGCAATGTTCTGAGGGTGGCAGTTCTGGTCAACGAAATAGGCGTCGGCTTTCGACTTTGCTCCCCGCTGCGACATCGTCATCGCTTCTGCCGCCGCCGTCGACTCGTCCAGCAACGACGCATTGGCGATTTCCAGCCCTGTCAGGTCGGTGATCATCGTCTGGAAATTCAACAATGCTTCTAGGCGACCTTGGCTGATTTCCGGCTGGTATGGCGTATAAGCAGTGTACCAAGCCGGGTTTTCGAGGATATTGCGGTGGATCGCCGGTGGAGTGATCGTCGCATAGTATCCTTGGCCGATCAGCGAGGTTAGAACTTGGTTCTTCTCTGCCGTCTGCCGAAGTCGGAAAAGAGCTTCGCGTTCTGAAAGCGCCTTTCCCCAGCCAAGGGCGTCCGCCTGCCTGATAGACTCAGGTGTTGTTTGCTCGATCAAAGCATCGAGGTGATCCACGCCAACGGTCTTTAGCATCTCTTCCATCTCGCTGGGAGAGGGGCCGATGTGACGCCGGTTGGCGAAATCATAAGGCAGATATTCAGTAGGCTGGAAGCTCATGTAAGGTCTCCGAGTTATTCGCCGATCAGCGCTTTGTAGGCGGATTCATCAAGCAGGCCATCTGCCGCAGAGGGGTCCGACAATTTGATTTTGAAGAACCAACCTTCCCCAACCGGGTCAGCATTTACTTTCTCCGGTTCATCAGCAATAGATTGATTAACTTCGGTAATTTCACCAGCTAATGGGGCGTAAACATCAGAGGCCGCTTTAACGGACTCGACCGTCGCAGCGTTGTCACCTTTTTCAAAACTCGCCCCGACGTCCGGCAATTCGACGAAGACGAGATCGCCAAGTGCGACCGTTGCGTGTTCGGTAATTCCGACCGTCGCAATGTCACCCTCGACCTTTAACCACTCATGGTCCTCAGTATATTTCAACATGGTTTCTCCCTCTGGTATTTTCAGCGTTTATATGTTGGTGGACGAAATGGCATTTCGCTGACGCGAACGGGTAAACGTTTGCCCCGCACTTCTGCGAAGAGACGTGTTTCAGGCGCAGAAAGCGCTGCCGGAACATAACCCATTGCAACCGGAGCACCGATTGTTGGGCCAAAAACCCCTGACGTTACATGACCAACGGCCTCGGAAGCGTCTTCTGACTCGAACAATTGAGTATCCGCGCGAACTGGTGCCCTACCCTCAGCGCGTAAGCCAACTCGCCGCATTTTTGCGCCATTCTCAAGCTCTGCGAGAATAATATCTGCACCGGGGAATCCACCCTCTCGTGCGCCGCCCTTTCGTCGTGATTTTTGGATAGCCCATTCCAACGAAGCAGATACCGGCGTCGTCCCGGTATTGATGTCATTGCCATAAAGGCAAAGCCCGGCCTCAAGACGCAGCGAGTCCCGAGCGCCAAGTCCAACCGGCTCGACCGCCTCATGCGCCAATAAAGCTTTTGCAACCTCTACGGCCTTATCTTCCGGGATGGAGACTTCGTAACCGTCCTCGCCGCTATAACCGGAACGCGAGACAATGCAGGGAGCGCCGAGAATATCAAGTTCCCGCACATCCATGAAACGCATATCGCGACATTCAGATGCAAGGGTGGCAAGCGCGTCTTCCGACGCCGGGCCTTGCAGCGCCAACAGCGCATGAGCGCCATGCCAAATCACCTCGCATTGGTCTGACAATCCGTTTTTCAGCAGCTCAAAGTCAGCCTCTTTGCACGCAGCGTTCACGACAAGGAAAAGGTGGTCCCAGCGATTGGCGACCATCAGATCGTCCTCGATCCCGCCGGAATCATTGGTGAATAAAGCATAGCGTTGTCGCCCGACCTTCAATCCAGCGACATCGACGGGAACCAATTTTTCAAGCGCCGTCGCCGCGTCATTCACATCACCCGATTTCGGGCGGACGATCACTTGTCCCATATGACTGACATCAAACAGCCCAGCACCGCTTCGCGTATGGATATGCTCTTTCATCAGTCCGAGGGGATATTGAAGAGGCATGTCGTACCCAGCAAACGGGGTCATCCGCGCGCCAAGCTCCACATGCAGCAGGTGGAGGGGGGTTGTATTCAATTCTGACAATTCGGCACCTCATGAGACGCAGCGTCGCTGCCCTGATCGGTGCCCCCTCTGTCCTCTTGCCTGAGATCGTTATCCCTTCGGCGGACGCAATTGCGCCTCTCTCCAGAGTTTATGTATGTCGCCGGTCCGTTTGCCTGAAAGTTTCCGGGGCGGTTGCTTCTTCGGCGTCAGAGAACTGAACTCTCCCGACTGACATAAGGAGACTGGTGCGATTTGCTAAAACTTGCAAGTCACTTTCTTTTCTCCACATTCTCCGCACACAATCGACTCTTCCTGATCCCAAATGATGAGATCAAACGCAGCGCTGCCTTTCGCATGGAACTTCCCGAACTCTCATTGTCCAACGCGCTCGCAAACCATCCCGTGACCTTGTCGTCGAACTTGCCAAAACAATGCGTTGAGGCGATGTTGCGCCGCATTGTTGATATTCTTTGTGATTTCTTTAGGAGACCGCCTGATGGTCGCTCGTGTCGTCCCCGTTGAACCTTTCGACCTCGTTGTTTTCGGAGCAACGGGTGATCTGGCGCGACGAAAGCTAATTCCAGCGCTTTATCATCGCATGGCGGCGGGCCAAATCGTTGAAGAATCGCGGATTGTCGGCACGTCGCGTGGTGATCTAGACGACGACGGGTTTAGGGCGCTCGCCGCAAAGGCGCTTGATGAGTTTGTGGCGAAGGAAAATCTAAACGCTGAGACACGCGATCGATTCCTGAGCTGTTTGAGCTATCTCCCCCTCGACGTTACGACGCCATCCGGTTGGGGCGCATTGAGTGACACGTTGAGCGGAGAAGATCGTCCTACGGCGTTCTATCTCTCCGTTGCGCCGCGTTTCTTTGGTATGATTGCCGAAGGGATCAAGGTCAACGGATTGGTGACGCCGCGCGCTCGGATCGTGGTGGAAAAGCCGTTGGGCCGCGATTTCGCCTCCGCTCAAGAATTGAACAAACAACTTGCGGACGGCTTTGACGAAAGTCAGGTTTATCGAATTGACCATTACCTCGGCAAAGAAACCGTCCAAAATCTTATGGCCTTGCGGTTCGCCAACACGATGTTCGAACCGCTGTGGAATGCACAACATATCGATCACGTTCAGATTACGGTTGCGGAAAGCGTTGGGATCGAGGGACGCGGTCCTTACTATGACAATGTCGGTGCGATGCGTGACATGGTGCAAAATCACCTGCTTCAGCTTTTATGCCTGACCGCGATGGAACCACCCGCACAGTTTGAACCGGACGCCGTGCGGGACGAGAAGCTCAAAGTATTGCGGTCTTTGCGGCCCCTTACTGACACCGACAATGTCGTGCGCGGCCAATACCGCGCGGGCGGCAATAAAAACGCCTATCATGACGATGCCGAAAACCCTGACAGCATGACTGAGAGCTTTATCGCGTTGAAGGCCGAAGTTTCAAATTGGCGTTGGGCTGGTGTGCCGTTTTATATGCGAACCGGCAAGCGCCTGCGAAACCGCGTGTCGGAAATTGCAATTCAGTTCAAGGACGTACCGCACTCAATATTTTATGACGCGGAAGCCGTTCCAAATGCGAATGTTCTCGCCATCCGCTTACAGCCTGATGAGGGCATCACTCTCTCGATGACGATCAAAGACCCTGGACCGGGAGGAATGCGCCTCGCCAATACAAATCTAGACATGAGCTTCGCCGATAGATTGAGCGTATCCGGGATGCGGATGCCGGATGCTTACGAACGCTTGCTGATGGATGTTATTCGAGGCGACCAGACTTTGTTCATGCGCGGCGACGAAGTCGAAGCCGCTTGGACGTGGGTCGATCCCATCATCCAGCGCTCACGTGCGATTAAACCCAGCCTATATGATGCCGCATCATCCGGCCCAGAAGATTCCCTCATGCTGATGCACCGCGATGGAAGACGCTGGCGGGAGATTGTAGCGTGAAAATCAAAACTTACGCAGAGCACGACCTCGGTCCTGCCCTCGCGAGACAGGTCGCCGAAAACTTGCAAGCTGCGATAGATACGAAAGGGCGCGCCAGCATTGCTGTTCCGGGCGGCAGCACTCCCGGTCCTTTTCTGTCGGCACTTAGTTTGGAGGCTCTCGATTGGGAAAAGGTGACAGTGACGCTTTCAGATGAACGATGCGTGCCCGCGGGTCATGCGCGCTCGAACCAAACGCTCGTAACGAAGTCTTTGTTGCGCGGTGCAGCTCAGGCTGCGAGATTTATTCCTCTGCACGCTGACACCCTCGAAAAAGAAGACATCGAGACCGCGCTAGCCACCCATGCCCTGCCGCTTGATGTCTCTGTTCTCGGTATGGGAAATGATTTGCATACGGCATCGCTGTTTCCCGGCACGCCGAGGCTTGCCGATTTGTTGAATCCAAATGGGAAAGAAAATCTCGCGTCCGTCTCACCGCCCAACGCGGATGAGCCGCGTGTCACCTTAACGGGAAAGGCGCTGATAACAGCACAGCACACTTATCTGCTGATCAAAGGTGCAGAAAAGCGCGCGGCGCTGGAGCGAGCCATGAACACCGCAGACAGAAATGCTGCGCCGATCCGAGCCGTGCTCGAAAATGCGCCATCAGCAGTGATCTTTTACGCCGCGTAAATGAATGGTGGGCAACCAATCCTTCGATCACACAAACGGCCCGACACAGAATTGAACGAGGAACAAGACATTGCAAAAAGCATGGTCACAACTCGAACCACATGCGACGCGGCTAAAATCGGTCGACTTGCGCACACTCTTTGACGAGGACTCTGAACGATTTAACGAATTCTCAACATGCCTCGATGATCTGCTAATCGACTTTTCAAAAGAGAAAATCGATACCCCGGCAATGGAAGCGCTGTTTGATTTGGCACGTGCTGCGAATATTGAGTCTGCCCGTGACGCGCTGTTTTCCGGTCAAAATTGGAACATCACCGAGGACCGCGCGGTTCTTCATATGGCATTACGCGGCGGCGCGGATGCCCCGGCGGGTGACGATGTCCATGAAACCCTCGACAGTTTTTTAGCTTTCGCCGAAGATGTTCGTGCGGGACGCTACGCGGCAAAGGTTGGTGCGTTTACAGATGTGATCAATATCGGAATTGGCGGATCAGACCTCGGACCCGTTATGGTGGCTCAGGCGCTTGAGCCGGATCGCGACGGACCTCGAATACATTTTGTGTCCAACGTTGATAGCGCTCACCTGACCGACATAACCAAATCACTCGATCCGGCGCGAACTCTGGTTATCATCGCGTCGAAAACGTTTACGACAATGGAAACAATGATGAACGCGCATTCCGCGCGTACATGGTTGAGGGCCACCGTCGGCGATGAGGCAGGTCGGCATATGGCCGCCGTTTCGAGCAATATCGAGGGAGCCGCAGAATTTGGGATCGATGCGTCGCGGGTCTTTGGATTTTGGGATTGGGTCGGCGGAAGATACTCGATCTGGTCGGCCATCGGCCTTCCCGTTGCCATCGGGATTGGAGCCGAAAAATTTAGGGAGTTCTTGAACGGCGCGGCGACGATGGACCACCATTTCTGCGAGGCGCCACTAGAACAGAACTTGCCAATCATTCTCGCTCTCCTCGGAATTTGGCGACGCAATGCGATGGGTTGGCCAACGGTTGCGCTCATTCCTTATGATCAAAGGCTCGAACGGTTCCCAGCCTACATCCAACAACTCGATATGGAGAGTAACGGTAAGCGCACTGCACGGAATGGTTCGCCTGTTTCTACCGCAACAGGTCCAGTAATCTGGGGTGAGCCGGGCACGAATGCTCAACACTCATTTTTCCAACTGCTGCATCAAGGTACGGACACAGTCCCGGTTGATTTCATTGCTGCCGCGGAATCGCGTGACGGGCCGAGTGATCATCACACCGCGTTGCTAGCGAATTGTCTGGCGCAGGGACAAGCCTTTGCTTTCGGCCGCAACGAAGCAGAGTCCCGCGCAGCAATGGCGGCAAAATCGCTAAATGCAACTGAGATCGATAGACTGGCGACCCATCGGACTTTCCCCGGAGATCGCCCCTCGACGACCATCCTACATCGTCGGCTGGACCCCTACACCCTTGGTCGATTGATCGCTCTGTTCGAACACAAAGTCTTCGTTCAAGGGGTTATCTGGGACATTGACAGTTTCGACCAATGGGGAGTTGAGCTTGGAAAGCAGCTTGCTGTCGATCTCATCCCGGCTTTTAGCGGCGAGGCTGACCCTTCTCTCGATGCCTCAACCAAGGGGTTGATCGCGGCCATAAAAGGCCTGACAACGTGATCCGACGAGCGTTTTACAGATGGTAGCAATTTAGAGAATTGAACGATTGGCAATAGTTTAGAGCGATAAATGCGCCCTACGTTTCTTAACGGCCCAGTGCCGCCTTCGCGCCGCGCGCGACCCGTTCTAACATCATAGGAAACGTATTTCGCTGCAAAGCGTAGGCAACGATGTCCGGTCCTTGCTGTCCCATATTCATCTTGTAGCGGTTCTCGCCGCCCATAAAATCGTAATCATCCATTCCCGCTTGCAAGTGGTGCTCAATCGCAAGCGCGTGGGTTACAAGGCCGGGCTTTAGCTTGTTGTCTTCTTCAAACGCGAAACCACTGAGGTAGAAGAGAACCTTACCTCGGTCGACAAAGTTGTAAAGCCACCCAAACGCATGATCCCCTGCACGGGCACGTAAAAATTCTACTCCATTCGGGGAGCCTGGCGCATAAGCCATTTCCATCATGCGAGTATGAAAACGCATATACTCTTCTTTTTGCGTCGCACCGCGTTGGCCAATCGCATTCCATTTCGCCTCATGGTGTGGGCTAAGCTCTGCGAGAAATTCCCGCGCCTCTTCTAACGACGCAGCAACGTCCAACTCCAATTCGCCGCGCTTGCGATACAGTTTCATCGAGCGGCGGATCTGACTGCGAGTGCTTTTGCCGAGAGTTTCAATATACCCATCTACATCCTCAACGCCGCTTTCGCGCAATCCGGAAAGATCGACGTAAGCCGACGTCGTTTCCGCGCGGCGATGAACCCGGAGGCCAAACTGTGAGAACAAGTCAGCGTCCACGCCGGTCGCGCCGCCAACAATGATTTCATCCCAATGAGGTGCGTCTGAGCCTTTCAAGGCTTTCATCGCCGCAAACCAGACCGCCTGTTCCATGCCGCGCTCGGCAAGGAGTGTGTTGTATTCAATCGTGATGACGTCGTGTTTTGGGTCACCTGTCTCATGAAGGCGCAGTTGTTTCGCGCGAACAATCTTCTTTCGCGTTTCTACGGCTTCGTTGAACACGCCTAAACCAATTATACGATCATTAGAATCACATACCCGGATGACCCACGGATTCGCCGTAAAGGTCTCCAACCAAGTGCCAATCCACGTCCAGGAAAGAAAAAAAGAGCAATCTGCGCGAGTTTCTAAATCACGCCAGTCTGCCTCAAGTGACGAAAAGTCAGGAATCGCCTGCAAATGTGCGTGGATTGGCATCATCGGTGAATTCTCCTGGTTCACCAATCTTTACCATCCATTCGTGAAGGAACCGTACAAGAAGTCCCGGTCACGATTTTAACTCGGAACATATTTTTGACGCTCAGTCCTTCTTTTGCAACGCCGATACAGTTGGATACCCATATCCGGCCGATGATGCTTGTGGTCGTTGATACAGAAGAGGAATTTGATTGGCACCAACCGTTTTCGCGGGATGCGCGCTCAACCGAAAACATGCGCGAGCAGTACCGCGCGCAGAACATTTTAGACCGCCATGGTGCGAAGCCGTTGTATGTCATCGATCACCCGGTGGCGACAGACCCTTGGGCGACCGGTTGGTTGCGAGAGTTAATGGACAGCGACCTTGCAGAAGTCGGATCCCACCTACACACATGGGTCACGCCGCCTTTCGCGGAGCCTGTGTCCACCAAGAACTCTTACGGTTGCAACCTTGATCCTGCGCTCGAGCGTCAGAAAATTGAAGTTCTGACCGAAACCATCACTAAAAATATCGGTTGCGCACCAACTCATTTTCGCGCTGGACGGTATGGTCTGGGTTTCGGGACTTTGCGAACTCTTCGAGATCTAGGTTACCAAACGGAACTCTCAATCGCACCGCATTCAAATTTTGCTGGCGATGGCGGCCCATCCTTTTATGGATGGAATAACGAACCTTATTGGCACGGAACACCCGGGGGTTTGCTAGGAATTCCTGTTACAACCGGATTTACGGGACGTGCAAAAGGGCTGGGGCCGCTCGGCGCGCCGTTGCTTGATAATTCGGTGGTAAAGTCGTTGCGGGTTCCCGGAGCCTTAGCCGGGCTGGGCCTATTGGAACGATGTCGCCTGACGATTGAAAATGTCTCTTGCGACTCCTTAAAACGTGTCATGGTCTCACTCGTACAAGACGGCCAACGCCTTTTAACGCTCAGCTATCACAGCTCTACGCTCTTGCCGGGTGCAACCAATTATGCGCGAAACCCGGAGGAACGCGATCAATTGCTGGAATGTCTTGATACAACCCTCCAATTTTTTACCCAAGTGTTAGGCGGGCGATTAGTCAGCGTTTCTGCGGCGGAACAAGAAATTCGTCTACATGAAGATCACGTGTTCTCTAATCCTTAACTGATACTGAGTATGCTTCTTGCAATTGGGGCTGAAGCATAGATTTCCGTCAGGGAGCATTCTCGACATGACCGCATTTCGTTTTATCGCAAGTATTTTTTTCGCCCTAGGCTTAAGTGCCTGCGGCGCAGGAGGCAGTTCGAATCTTCCAACTCCGACTGAAACGCTTGGTACTAGCCTCGGCAATGCCTCTCCAGAATACCGACTTGGGCCAGGCGAGACCATTCAGGTCTTCGTATGGCGTAATCCTGAGCTGTCAATTACGGTTCCAATCCGTCCAGATGGCCGCTTCTCGATGCCGCTGATCGAAGACATGACCGCTGCTGGTAAAACTCCATCAGAATTGGCGCGGGACATTGAAGTGCAGCTTGCTGCATTCGTTCAAGAACCGATTGTTCAAGTTATTGCTCAAGTCGACGGACCGGGTGATCCCCGTCAGCAAATTAAAGTTCTTGGCCAAGCCACGAACCCAACTTCATTGTCGTATCGTCGTGGCATCACGGCACTCGACGTCATCATTGCTGTTGGTGGCTTGACGGAATTTGCCGACGGCAACAGCGCGGTTCTGGTACGTCAAGAAGGTGTTGAGAAAATCTCTTATCGCCTGCGTCTCGACGACTTGGTTCGCAAAGGTGACATCGCCGCCGACCGCCCACTGGCTCCCGGTGATACGATCATCATTCCCGAAAGCTTCCTCTAAGTTTTTGCGAACAATTCTATAGAAAGGCGCCCGAACGGGCGCCTTTTTTATTTACCCTTCCAAATCGGATCGCGTTTTTCGGCGAAGGCTTTTGCGCCCTCTAAATTGTCTTCAGAACCGTAGAGAACATCGACCGTCGATAGCTGACGTTTGGTGACGCGGTTCATCACATCCTGAAACTTCGCATCTTCTGCCTCTCGCACCGTCTCCTTGATCGCCGCGTAAACGAGCGGCGGGCCAGATTCCAGCAGCCTCGCCGTTTCCCACGTTTTCTCCATCAAGTCGGTTCCGGGGTGGAGTTGATTCACGAAACCCCAACGCGCCGCCTCCTCCGCCTCTAGCCAACGCCCTGTGAACAGCATCTCCATCGCGATGTGATAGGGAATACGCTTTGGCAATTTGACCGTCGCAGCGTCGGCAAGAGTACCTGAACGGATTTCCGGGAGAGCAAAGCTCGCGTGATCCGCCGCGAGAATTATGTCCGCCGACAAAGCGAGTTCCAATCCGCCGCCACAGCAGATTCCATTAACGGCCGCGATCACTGGTTTATTCATATCGCGTAGCTCTTGCAGACCGCCGAAGCCGCCGACTCCATAGTCACCGTCTACTGCATCCCCATCAGCGGCGGCTTTGAGATCCCATCCAGGGCAAAAAAACTTTTCGCCCGCGCCTGTAATGATCGCTACACGCAACTCATCGTCATCTCGAAAAGCCGCAAAGGTTTCACCCATGATCCGCGAGGTTTGCAAATCAATGGCATTCGCCTTTGGACGGTCAAGTGTGACTTCGATGATTCCGCCTTCGCGGCGCGTGCGGATTGGAGAGTCGGTCATTCGGTCCTCATTCGAATAAGTGCATCAACGGCATACGCACCCTTCTCGCATAAAATTAGTGGATTGACGTCAAGTTCTTCCAACCTGTCGTCGTGCATTAAGGCAAATTGGGCGATGGCTTGAATCGCCGCAATAGCCGCGTCCAGGTCAGCCGCAGGCTTACCGCGATAACCGTCAATTAGTTTAGCAACTTTCAAATCAGAGATCGCAGAACGTATCTCCGCATCGGTTGCGGGGAGCAAGAGTGTTGCGCTATCTTGAATTAACTCCGCTAGCACGCCGCCCGCGCCAAAGGTCAACATCGGACCGTAGACCGGATCGCGGGTTACTCCTACGATCATCTCCACCAATGCGCCCTCGATCATGTTTTCGATCAGAACGCTATCGCAGCGAGTCAACAACTCCTCAACGATGGCTCCAACACCTTCAGCGTCAGAGACATTTAAGAATACTGCATTGGCCTCGGTTTTGTGAGCAATGCCCTGCCCTTTGATCGCCAGCGGAAAATCGAAGGTGCCGGATTGACTCCACAATTCAGACACCGTCTCAACGCGACGACCAGCCGGGATTGGGACGCCCGACGACCGCAACAGCGCTTTCGCTTCCGATTCTTCAAGGACCTGTAACGGTGTCCCCGCGACCAAAGACGAATTTGTGACAGGCAAGTTGGGGTCACGTTGCCATGCTTCTCCGATCGTTGCCGAAGCATCCGCCGCAATCAACGCGTCTTCGATCCCGCCCAGTGGCGCAATTCCTGCCGCCATAAATTGCAAACAACGATCTTCTGGCAACAATTCAGTCAGCGATGCGACGACGGCAGAACGAGCTTTCACGTTTTGACTGGCAGCGATGATACCCCGCACCGCAGGTTCCCACGTTTCATGACTGCACCGATCTTCGCGCGGAAAATCGAGAATGAGCATTGATAGATCAAAACCGGGAGCCATTGCCGCCGAGAACGTTTCCGTCATTGCCGCCTCATCCCCCCAGATGAATGTGTGATAATCGAGAGGATTGGCGACCGTAACAAGCGGGTTGAGCGTCTTCGAAATTGTGGCTTCTTGCGTCGGCTCATAAGGCCTAAAATTCAGATCAAATGGCATCGCAAGATCGGCAACCAGCGATGCTTCGCCGCCAGAACAACTCATCGAGAGAATATCGCGCCCCGGCAATGCACCGTGAACGTGCAGCAGTTTCAATGTCTCAACGAGACTGGGAATACCGGGAAGGAGCGGAATGCCAATGCGTTTAAAAAACGCGCGGCTTCCCGCATCTGAACCTGCGAGCGATGCCGTGTGCGAGACGGTGGCGACCTGAGCTTGATCAGACGCACCCACCTTGATCGCGACAACCGGAACTTTCCGCTCGCGAGCGTGCGCCGCAAGAGCCTCGAATTTTGCCGGGTCACCGACGCCTTCAACATGCAGACCGATTGCCGTAACGCGTTCGTCTTCAAGCAATGCTTCGGCCAGTTGTGCGAGGCCTATCTGCGCTTGATTTCCCGCCGTCAGCATATAGGCAATCGGCAGCCCCCGACCTTGCATCGACAAATTAATCGCCATGTTGGAAGACTGCGTCAGGATCGCAACTCCCTTCTCAACTCGCCGCCCACCATGCTGATCTGGCCAAAGCGTCGCGCCATCGAGATAATTCAGCGCGCCGTAGCAGTTCGGACCGATAATTGGCATATCGCGAGCGGCGTCGAGCAGCGCTGAATTACGAGTGACTCCATCATCAATTTCGCCAAAACCGGAAGCAAAGCAGACGGCTCCGCCTGCCCCGCGCTGCTGAAGATCGCGCACAATCTCAATCGTTGCATCCCGGTTGACGCCAATCCAAGCAGCATCGGGAACCGCAGGAAGCGCCTCAAGCGAGGGATAGGCAGGAACTCCATGCACCTCAGCACGTTTGGGATGTACTGGCCAAATTTCCCCAGAAAAGTCAGCTTTCAGCAATTGCTCGACAATATTGGCCGCCCATCCACCACCGAAGACAGCAATAGATTTTGGACGCAAAAGACGGGAAAGATTAGGGGCCACGACGTACCAACAACAGTTTCTAGGCAAGGTACTACTGACTCAGGAACCAGAGATTTGCACCCGTTATTTTTTGGACTGGGCAGGCACCGATTGAAACGAGCCGATCAGGGTGGACGGGTTGTACAAATCGCGTCGATTAACGCTCTTACACAGTGTATCAATTTCCGAACCAGATCTGACAGGCCAACGACCTATCTCACCTGCTTAGTAGCATCACGGGTGATTGGCTGAAGTGCCCGTGTGGAGGGGTGCGTTATTGCAGCGGGTCACGTGATCTTCAACCGCCGCGATCCTCTCTTTAGTGCAGTTGTATTTCCCAGTAAAATCGGATGTGATACCCGTACCTCACTTCATCGACTTTCCAATACCTTAAGGAACCACATTATGGTGAGCGCTCCCACCGGATACGACTTATTGCACGATGCCGAGCTGAACAAATCTACTGCGTTCTCGCGTGAAGAACGCGATGCGCTTGGCCTACGTGGATTGCTGCCTCACCGGATCAACGATGCGGAAACCCAGCAGGTACGCGTATTGGAGAACCTGCATCGCAAAGCGTATGACATTGAGCGATACATTTTCCTGATCAGCTTACTCGAACGAAATCAAACACTGTTTTTCCGCACACTCATCGACAACATCGAAGAGTTAATGCCGTTAATCTACACCCCGACAGTCGGGCAGGCTTGCAAAGAATTTGCTCAAATTTTTCGCCGTCCTCATGGGTTTTACGTCACCCCCGATGATCAAGGGTCAGTCCGTGAAATCGTCAGAAATTGGCCGGAAGATGACGTCAAAGTAATCGTTGTAACAGATGGTGAGCGGATTTTAGGCCTTGGCGACCTTGGTGCGAACGGGATGGGCATTCCCATCGGGAAGCTATCCCTCTATGTCGCTTGTGCGGGGATTCATCCCAGCCAATGCTTGCCCGTCATGCTTGATGTCGGAACCAACAATGAAGAATTACTCGCGGACCCGCTTTACCTCGGATATCCAGAAAAACGTATCTCCGGCGAACAATATGATGGGTTGGTTGAGGAATTTGTTGCCGCAGTTTTCGACCGCTATCCGAACGCGCTATTGCAGTTCGAAGACTTTTTAACTCCAAACGCCTATCGCTTGCTCGACACTTATCGTGATCGCATCCTTTGTTTTAACGACGATATTCAAGGAACGGCAGCGGTCACGTTGGCTGGCGT
Organism: uncultured Neomegalonema sp.; assembly: GCA_964549375.1. Classification (GTDB taxonomy): domain Bacteria; phylum Pseudomonadota; class Alphaproteobacteria; order Rhodobacterales; family Rhodobacteraceae; genus JAHDDY01. The sequence goes on along the minus strand of CAZJWF010000027.1, from coordinate 711 downwards.
CTATGCGTCTTCGCGCATCACAGGTCATGATTTCAATGATTTGCGGATTATGTTTCTCGGCGCTGGGTCTGCCGCTACCGGGATTGGCGATTTGATTTACGCAGCACTGGTGGATGCTGGTGTTGAGGCAAGCGAGGCGCGAAAGCGCCTATGGTTCACGGATCGCGACGGATTGGTCGTCGCAGGTCGTACCGACTTGATGTCTCACAATTTGCCTTACGCACATGAACACGAACAACTCGACTTTGTCAGCGCGCTCAAGGAAATCAAACCGCATATTCTGATCGGTGCAACAGGCGCACCCGGTACTTTTACCAAAGAAGTGATCGAGACGATGTCATCACTGAATGAGAGGCCGGTCATCTTCGCCCTCTCAAATCCAACATCAAAAGCCGAATGTACGGCTGAGCAGGCGTACCAATGGAGTAAGGGTAAAGCCGTCTTTGCGAGTGGTAGTCCATTCGACCAGGTGGAGTATGAAGGCAATTCTTACCGTCCCGGACAAGGAAACAACGCTTATATCTTTCCAGGAATCGGTCTTGGCGCCCTCGCCTGCCAAGCAAAAAGTATCTCTGACGAAATGTTTCTCACCTCTGCCTTGGCCCTCGCGAACGAAGTTTCTGCCGAAGACCTTTCGGCTGGCGCGCTCTACCCACCGCTTTCGTCGATACGAACAGTGTCACATAGCATCGCGACCCAACTCGCAGAGAC
>CAZJWF010000026.1:0-32358 GCA_964549375.1 uncultured Neomegalonema sp. | reverse complement strand
TGCAGAAGACTTTGGGCGCTCTTTATCGGGGATTGGTCTCAATCTTCTTGTTCGGGATGTCCCGGAGCTGGCATCGTTTCTGGTGGATGTATTTTCGATGAGCGCGCACCGGCTGTCGAATGATTTTGCGATCATGCGGTACGGCGGACAAGTTTTCCAAATTCACGCCGATGCGACCTATCACAGCAATGCGTTGCCCGGATTATTGCCCGAAGCGGGTCCAAGAGGAGGCGGTATTGAGTTGCGTCTCTACGATACCGACCCGGATGAGGCGGCGAGAGTGGCACAGGCTCACGCTCATGACGCAACCTTGTTGGCGGACCCTGCCAACAAACCACATGGATTACGCGAATGCGTCATTCTATGTGAAAACGGCTACGCGTGGATGCCAAGTCGACCATTAACCACGGCGGAAAGTGCTGTTTTTTAAGCGAAATAATCAACGGCGTCGTTTTTGGGAAACATTTGGCTCGTTCCCTGCCGATAAACGAAAATTAAGCTTAATAATTTTACCAATTGATAAAAAAAATTTCTCACGCTAGCTTTTTGTCAGGTGAAGACGAAAGTTGAGGCGGCGATGGCATCGGAAGCACTTCGACAAGGCGGAATCGTTGCGGGGCGGTTGTCGTCCGAGGCATTGTCTGAGAATTTCGCAGATGCCTACCCGCCTTTAAACCCTCATGAGGCTCTGGTTGCGGCGGATCGCTGTTATTTCTGCCATGATGCGCCCTGTATCACCGCTTGTCCGACCGCCATCGATATCCCGCTCTTTATTCGGCAGATTCAGGCGGGCAGTCCCAAGGGCGCGGCGAAGACGATCCTCAGCCAGAATATTTTAGGCGGCATGTGCGCGCGCGTCTGCCCGACGGAAACACTGTGCGAAGAGGCCTGTGTGCGTGAAGCCGCCGAAGGACAGCCCGTGGACATCGGCGCGTTGCAGCGCTTTGCCACTGATACGCTCATGGCAGAGGCAGAGCATCCCTTCACCCGCGCCCCCTCGACTGGAAAGATCGTGGCCGTCGTCGGCGCGGGTCCGGCGGGCCTTGCCTGCGCGCACCGTCTGGCGATGCACGGACATAATGTCGTCGTTGTTGATGCGCGTGAGAAACCCGGTGGCCTGAATGAATATGGCATCGCCAGTTATAAGACCGTCGATGATTTCGCCCAAGCCGAAGTCGACTGGCTGCTCAAGATCGGCGGTATCCGTATCGAAACCGGCTCTGTGCTCGGCAAGAACTATACGCTCGGTGAAATCCGTGAGGATTATGACGCGGTGTTCCTCGGTATGGGTCTATCGGGGGTGAACGACCTGTCTCTCGACGATGCGGATGACCGCGCAAGTGATGCGGTCGATTTCATCGCGACTTTGCGCCAGAGCAAAGATCTGTCTGCGCTGCCCGTAGGTCGGCACGTCGTCGTGATCGGTGGCGGCATGACTGCCGTGGATGCCGCTGTACAATCGAAACTGCTCGGCGCGGAAGAGGTCACGATAGTCTATCGCCGGGGCCAAGACCGTATGAGCGCCAGCGAGCACGAACAAGAACATGCGACCTCTAGCGGCGTGCAGATCAAGTGTCATGCGACGCCGGTGAAGGCGGTGCCCGGCGGGGTCGAGTTCGAATATACCGAAGACGGACCGGACGGCTTGCGCGGAACCGGAGAGACTTTTGTCGTGGAGGCAGACCAAGTCTTCCGTGCCATCGGCCAAACCTATGAAGGTTGGGGAGGCCAGACGTCCATTGATTTGGAGCGCGGCAAGATCAAAGTCGATGCCGAGGGCCGAACGTCTCTATCAGGTGTCTGGGCAGGCGGCGATTGCGCGGCAGGCGGCGAAGACCTGACCGTAACCGCCGTCGCTGAAGGTCGCGATGCCGCCGAGAGCATTCATCGGGCTTTGGTCGGATGATGGTTAGGCGCATTGGGTTTGGCGAATGATAAATTTGAGGGCGCGTCATACTCGGACTTGTTCCGAGTATCCATTGGCGTCCTTCGGTCGGAAAGATGGATTGCCGGGACAAGCCCGACAATGACCAGCGCTCTGACGTGACGCGATGATGAGGAAAGGGCTGTAACGATGGCTGATCTCTCCAGTAATTTCGTCGGGATTAAATCCCCGAACCCGTTCTGGCTCGCGTCTGCGCCGCCGACGGATAAGGCGTATAATGTGCGCCGCGCCTTTGACGCCGGGTGGGGCGGTGTGGTCTGGAAGACGCTGGGCATGGAGGGTCCGCCGATCGTCAACGTCAATGGTCCGCGCTACGGCGTGGTCTATGGTCCCGACCGCAAAGTCATCGGCATCAACAACATTGAGTTGATCACTGACCGGCCCCTTGAGGTGAACCTGCAAGAGATCAAAGAGGTCAAGCGCGACTATCCCGACCGTGCGATGGTCGTCTCGCTGATGGTGCCTTGCGAGGAACAGTGCTGGACCGACATCGTTGCCAAAGTCGAAGACACCGGTGCAGATGGTATCGAGCTGAACTTCGGTTGTCCGCACGGCATGTCCGAACGCGGGATGGGGTCGGCGGTGGGACAAGTGCCGGACTACATCAAGATGGTCACTGAGTGGTGCAAAGCTGCGACGGACATGCCGGTGATCGTCAAACTGACGCCCAATATCTCGGACATCCGCTATCCCGCGCGTGCCGCGCATGAGGGCGGGGCCGATGCTGTCAGTTTGATCAACACCGTCAGCTCGATCACCTCGGTCAACCTCGATGAAATGTCGCCCGAACCGATGATCGACGGCAAAGGCTCGCACGGCGGGTATTGCGGTCAGGCGGTGAAACCGATTGCGCTTAACATGGTCGCAGAGATTGGCCGCGATCCTGAAACGGCGGGATTGCCGATCAGTGGCATTGGCGGCATTACCACTTGGCGCGATGCCGCTGAGTTCATCGCGCTGGGCACCGGCAATGTGCAAGTCTGTACGGCGGCGATGGTCTACGGCTTTAAGATCGTCTCAGAGTTAAAGGCGGGCCTGTCCGAGTGGATGGACGAAAAAGGCTATCAGTCCATCGAAGATTTTAGGGGCCGTGCCGTGCCGAATGTGACGGATTGGCAGTATCTCAATCTCAACTACGTCACCAAAGCACGCATTGACCAAGACGCTTGTATCAAGTGCGGGCGTTGTTTTGCCGCTTGTGAGGACACATCGCACCAAGCGATCACCATGTCAGAAGACCGGACGTTCGAGGTGATTGATAACGAATGTGTCGCCTGTAACCTCTGCGTCAATGTCTGCCCCGTTGAGAATTGCATCACGATGGAGCGCATGGCACCCGGCATCGTCGATCCGCGCACTGGTCAAACGGTACAGCCCGACCACGGCGACTGGACCTCTCATCCCAACAATCCAAGTTCGGTCGCGGCGGAGTAGGCACTAAAGCGGGATATGGGCGCTCGCTACCGCGCTCCTCGACCTCGGTATCCGCAAAAAGAAGATACGAGGGCATCGCATTCTGGTAGGGCTTGAGCGAACGTGATCTTTCGGCCCTAAGGACTCCGGTGACGCAAAACAGCCCCCGCCAAAACGCTCTTCTCGGTCATGCTGCGATGTTTTTATTTGCCGCGCTGATTGCCGGGGCGTTCAGCATTGGCAAACGTGCAACGCCGTTCATTGATGCGGGTGCGCTGACGGCGGTGCGGTTCGTCCTCGCCTTTGTTGTTGTCGGTGTCGCACTGTCAGTCTTTCGGATCAAACCGCAGCGCAGTGATTTCTCTGCGCCGTGGCGGTACCTCGTGCTGGGCGGTTTGATGGGCGGGTACTTCGTCTTTATGTTCGAGGCGCTCAAGACTGCCGAGGCTGTCTCGACCAGTGCGATGTTCACGATCATCCCGTTGATGAGCGCGGGGTTCGGTTGGATCCTGATGCGCCAGCGAACGACTTCGGTTGCGATGTTGGCGCTGTTCATCGGCGCGATAGGCGCAGTATGGGTAATTTTTCGCGCGGACCTTTCCGCGATGTTGGAGTTTCGCTTAGGATATGGCGAGCGCATTTTCTTTATCGGCTGTGCCTTTCATGCGCTCTATACGCCAATGGTGCGGCGGCTCAATCGGGGGGAGGTTGTTCCCGTCTTCACGCTGCTGACCATCGCTGGAGCGGCGATTGTTGTCGGGCTTTATGCCATACGCCCCTTGGCCATAACGGAATGGAGTGCGCTGCCCGCCGTGGTGTGGATCGCGTTGGGCTATCTCGCGGTTTTCACAACCGGGATCACCTTTGCACTGCTGCAATTTGCTGCGCTGCATCTGCCATCTGGCAAGGTCATGGCGTATGGGTATCTGACACCGTCCTTCGTTGCGCTTTACGAGGGCGTTAGCGGAAATGGCTGGCCCGCGCCGATGGTTTGGGTCGGCGTGGGGCTGATTTTATCGGCGCTATTGATCCTGTTACTTGGCGAAGATTAACCCCGGTATCAACCGACAAGCGTCTTAATACCAAAGAAGATCACACCCGACAGAAGTGCCGCAGCAGGCACGGTGATCAGCCACGCAGCCAGGATCGTCATAACATGCGAGCGGCGCACCAGCTTACGGCGGCGGCGTTCTTCGGGCGGATACTGCGTGCGCTCAGGCATGGCGAGGCGCGCGAGGCGGATGCGGCGTTCGGTATCCCATTCGCGAAAAAATCCGACGCCAAAGACGCCGCCCACCGCGATATGCGTCGAGCTGACCGGCAGGCCGAGCCAGCTTGCAACAATCACGGTTATGGCTGCTGACAGTGCGACGCAATAGGCGCGCATCGGGTTCAGTTTGGTAATCTGACTGCCCACTGTACGGATCAGCTTGGGGCCGAAGAGGAAAAGCCCAAACGAAATCCCGCTCGCCCCAATCACCATCACCCAGAATGGAATGCTGACCGCATCGGTAAAATTGCCAGATTGCGCGACCTGAACGATCGCGGCAAGCGGGCCAACAGCGTTGGCGACATCATTTGCACCGTGGGCGAAACTCAAAAGTGCGGCGGAGACAACGAGGGGAATACCGAACAATACTTTGAGTGATTTATTTCGGTTCTCCAGCCCTTCAGATTGCTTGCGGATAACGGGGATCATGACGAACCAGATCAGCGTCCCAATTGCCGCGCCAATCATCAGCGCTGTGACAATGTCGATCTTGATGATCTTTTTGAGCCCTTTGAGCGCCAGGTATGCGGCAAAGGCACCGCCCATAATTCCCACCAGTATCGGAACCCAGGTGCGTGCGGCGGCGATCTTGTCATCGCGATAGATAATGCGCGCTTTGATCAGCCACAGGAAACCGGCGGCAATCAACCCGCCCAGAATGGGCGAGATGAACCAGCTCGCGGCAATTTTGCTCATCGTGGCCCAGTTCACGGCGGCGAATCCGGCGGCGGCAATACCTGCCCCCATGACGCCTCCGACAACGGAGTGTGTGGTGGAGACGGGTGCGCCGATCCAGGTCGCGAGGTTCACCCATAGCGCGGCGGCGAGCAGTGCGGCCATCATCGCCCAAACAAAGGTGGTGGCGGTTCCCATGCTTTCTGGTGCAATGATGCCTTTGGCGATGGTCGAGACCACATCCCCGCCAGCGAGCAGCGCGCCGGCACTTTCGAACACGGCGGCAATGGCGATGGCCCCGGTCATGGTCAGGGCGTTCGCCCCCACTGCCGGACCCATGTTGTTCGCAACGTCATTGGCCCCGATATTCAACGCCATATAGGCACCGAGACAGGCGGCAATGACGATAATCAGCGTGTTATTGCCTGATTGTCCAAAAAAGAGGGCAGCGGCGAGACCGGCCAGCGCGATAAAGACAAAGGCAAAGCCGGGGGCAATCGTCGGGCGCGAAACATAGCTAGCGGCCTTTTCCAAGTGATGGAATCGGCCAAGGTCGCGATCCAGAGTGTCTAGGTGGCGCGAATCGTTTGATTCATTTGTCATACCGGTCTCCGATTTTCATCGGAGACCTGCCTTTTATGGAACCAAAGATCAACAGCGTCTCACCTTTAACGAACCGGCGGTACGCAGACTATGATCCGGTTTTATCCCGTGACCACCAGCCGCGTTTTTTGGGCGCATCGCGCGGCGGTGTCGGGGCCGCCTTTACCGAGAGCAGGTCCGGGTCGCTTTGAGGTTTTGGCGCAGGTTTTTCGACTTCCGCAACTGGGGTTGGTTTGCTGGCCGGTTCGCTGATCTCAAAGGCTTTAATGTCTTCTGTGACGCCAGAGGATGCCGGGGGAGTAGGCGTAGGCTCTGCCACCGCAGGCTCTACTGGAGTTGCGGCTTCGGCTGGCTTGGGCGCAGGCTCGGCTTCCACAGGTGCAGGTTGCGAGATCTCTGCTTTCGGTTTGCGCCGTGCGCGTTTCGGCTTGGGTTGTTCAGTGGCGGATTCTTCCACCTTGGCGGGTTCCGCAAACAGCGATGGCAGTGCATCGTCCAGCGCGTCGCGTCCGGACAACATCGACGTCGCCGCTGCTTCGGCCATTTCCCGGTTTCCGAGTTTTCCGCGCTCGGTCCTCTCGCCCCGCTTGCGCGTATTGCGCTGACCACGGCGACCTTTGCCGCGCTCGCTATCGTCTTTTGCGAGATTTTCGTCCTTTTTGGCTTTCTCATCGCCGTATTGGAATGGCTTTTCGTCATCACTGTCATCTTCGAGATCAATGACACGCAGCGGATCAGGGTCATCGGATTTTTTGCGACCTCGACCCCCGCGCTTACCGCGTCTGCGTGATTGATCGTCACTCTCTGCGTCGTCGTCTCGGTCTCTCGCGGTCGGCGCAGGAGTTGGCGCATCTTCGCTGATGACCACGGCATCCTCGACTTCGTCACTACCGGCAAACGAGGTTTCGATATTGACGGAAGGGCGGGCAGGGCGGCGCAATGACTCCGGCGCTTCATCTTCGCGCATTTTTTCAAGCGAGTAATTGGGCTGGACGAGGTGCGGGTCACCCTCGATCATGACGCGCAAGTTATAGCGGTCCTCGATACTCATCACCCGGTCGCGTTTGTGATTGAGCAAGAAGTTCGCAATGCTCACCGGTGCTTTGATCGAAACGACAGCGGCGCGACCTTTCACGCCTTCTTCCTCAACATCGCGTAGGATCGTCAGCGCGAGCGACTCGTCCGACCGCACAAGGCCAGAGCCATGACAATGCGGGCATTCTGTCGTCGACGCTTCCAGCATGCCGGGACGCAACCGCTGACGGGACATCTCCATCAGGCCAAAAGATGAAATCCGCCCGATTTGCAGGCGAGCACGATCCGTCGCAAGCCGGTCTTTCATCCGTTTTTCGACGGCGCGATTGTTGGATGAGCGATCCATATCAATGAAATCGATCACGATCAGCCCAGCGAGGTCGCGTAGTCTTAATTGTCGGGCAACCTCGTCAGCCGCCTCCAAGTTCGTATTGACAGCTGTATCTTCAATAGACCCAGCGCGGGTTGACCGGCCCGAGTTTACGTCGATGGCCACCAGCGCCTCGGTAATGCCGATGACGATATAACCGCCCGATTTTAGTTGAACGGTCGGATTGAACATTCCCGCGAGCTGATTTTCGACCTGAAAGCGAACGAATAGAGGCGTCTGATCGCGATACGGCTTCACGTTTTTGGCGTGAGTCGGCATCAGCATTTGCATGTATTCTTTGGCTTCGCGGCACCCTTCTTCGCCCTCGACCAGAATTTCGTCGATATCTTTCGCGTAGAGGTCACGGATCGAGCGCTTGATCAGGTTGCCTTCTTCGTAAATCAACGCGGGGGCATAGGATTGTAACGTCAGATCGCGAACCGCACTCCACTGGCGCAGCAAATATTCGTAGTCGCGTTTGATCTCGGCGCGGGTACGCTGGGCACCCGCCGTTCGGATGATGACGCCCATGCCCTTCGGCACTTCCATCTCTCCCGCGATTTCCTTGAGTTTCTTGCGGTCCGCAACATGCGTAATCTTGCGGGAAATGCCGCCGCCGCGTGCTGTGTTAGGCATCAGAACGCAATAGCGACCCGCCAGTGACATATAAGTCGTGACGGCGGCGCCTTTGCTGCCGCGTTCTTCCTTGACGACTTGGATCAGCAAGATCTGCTTTTTCTTGATGACGTCTTGGATCTTGTAGTCGCGAATCCGGGGTTTGCGGACGGGGCGGATATCCTCGCGTGCATCATCGCCGCCAACCTCATCGGGCATTTCGGCAACATCATCGGCATCCGCTGAGATTTTGTCGTCCAGTGCGGCGCTCATCGCCACTGTTTTAGGTGCCGGGTATTGCGATAAACGGACTTTTGTCCCGTCTGACAGTTTGAATTGCCGCTCAATGCCCGAACGCCGTTTGCCGCGACGCGCGTCAGAGCGTCTTTTTGGCGCTTCTTCTTGGCGTGGGTTTTCGTTGATTAGTCGGATGCGCGTGCCGTCGTCCAACTTGAACTCTTGTTCAAGGTCAGTGCCGTCGTCATCACGCAGCAAGCGAACCTTCATGCCGCCTGAGATGCGGAACTCACGCTCAATGATCTGGCCACTGCGATTGCGTTTGACGCCGCGAACTCCGCTGCGCCGTTGCCGAGTGCCGCGCCGCGACCCACGGCGAGCGCCGCGTTCAGAATCGTCGTTTGACCGTCCACGTCTGGCACGCGGCTTTGCATCCGCATCGTCGTCATTATCGTTGTCTGAATCGCGCGCCATCGCCGCGACCAGCGCATCGCGCTCGGCTTTTGGGATTTGATAGTAATCCGGGTGGATCTCGCTAAACGCCAGAAATCCGTGGCGATTTCCGCCATAATCAACGAAGGCCGCCTGTAGCGACGGCTCTACGCGCATTACTCTTGCAAGATAGATATTCCCTGCGAGTTGTTTCTTGGTGATCGACTCAAAGTCAAATTCTTCCAATCTATTACCGTCCGCGACGACCACGCGAGTTTCCTCCGCGTGGGTCGCATCGATGAGCATCTTTTTCGCCATGCAGTCATCAGTTCGGACGGCGCATATGCGCCCGGCGGCCCGTGCTCCCATCTATTGACGAGAAAAACGGGTCGCGGCGGCGCGTGATGCGCCTCCGCCTTTCTAAAATTGTAAGATCGCGCGCTGGCCGTGGCCGCAGCGCCGCGCGTTTTCGCGCGATGACGCCATGCTGCAACACCGCAATCACGCTGCTGCGCCGGGGCGGAGGAGCGGACGGTTCGCAAGTCTGTCGCGTCGTTGATCATCTGTTTCGCCTGTTGGCACGTACAATTTTGTTGTCCGTGCGCGTGGACGCTTTGCGTCCGGTTCTTGGTTCGAATGCCGTTGCATCCGCAGTAATTTTCTGCGCCTCGCGCCCACGTAAATCGGACAAAGGGACGGTCCCAATCTCCTCGTCGTGGGTCGATCCGGTGATCGACCTGACGAAATTCTTTTCCATTCACTGTCTAAACCCAAAATTTGTCGGGTTTTCGACCAAATCGTCCGTAGGCTGTATCCCAGCTTGGAACTTATCCTGACGATACCCCTTAAGGACAGGGGGTGCCAAATGGTTTTTTCCAAATGCGATGTTTGTGTTATCAGAGAATTAATTTCAGCCCCCGAAAAGAGGGGCAGTTAACGGATTGGATCGAGTATGATGCGCGGAAAACGCCCGCTTTCTCTCGCGTTGCGCGTGATTTTGCCGCTTTTGTTGGTGGTGGGCTTTTTTGTTGTGCCCGCGCACGCGGCTCCGCCGGCTGTCGAAAAAGTCAGAATTCAGACACATCAGGGCTTCACGCGAGTCGTTTTGAACACAAACGCTCCGATTGAGCCGAATCTTTTTACAATGCCCGGGCCGTATCGCCTTGTGATTGATTTGCCTGAGTTGCAGTGGCGCTTGCCGCGCCCCAGCGGCTATGTCGACAGCCCGCTCATCCGAAAGTACAATTTTGGACTATTTCAACCGGGGGTGTCCCGTTTGGTTCTGATTTTATCCGGGCCAACGCAAGTATTGCGGCGCAAGCTGTCGCGATCCGGACCGCGTTTCAAATACGAAATTGATCTGGCGAATCTTCCGCCTTCACCGCCGTCGGGCCTAGAAGTGCCAACGGCTGCAGTGCCGGGAGCGGCGCCTGAAATCCTCCCTGATTTGGATTCGCTGCCTTTGCCGGGGCGGGTATCTGTGACGAATTTACCGGTGGCTTCGACGGTTGATCCTGCAACGAAATCGTTGTTCCGTGCCCGGCGCTTTGATCCAGATACTGCACAATTTGACCTGTTGAGCGATGCGCTAAACGGAACTGCGCCTCGCGTGACAGAAAATGATTTGATCGTTGTGCCCGCCGATGCGGGTGAGCCAGTGGTCGAGGTTGCCCCGGCGATCATCACGGCTCCTTTGGCTCCTATCGTTGTTGCGCCCAGCATCGCCGCGGCCCCAACGACTTCCCCTCCTGCGGTTCCGGCGATCCCACCGGCCTTGGAGAGCGAAAATACGGAGACAGCAGCGCTGTCGCCAGAAAAGACCCCGGAACTTCTCCCGCAGACTGTCATTTTATCTCAGAAAGTCGCGGCCCCGCCGCCGCTGCCACCCGCCCCGATCCTTCCCCCGCTGTTGCCGGTGGTGGAGGCCAAGGCAAAGCCGACAGTCGCATCTGACGTAGAAGCGCAGCCGGACTCAAAACCGGAAATTGCTGCTGAGATCGAAAAGATCGAACCGAAAAAATCGAAACGGCCTCCGCTTCGTATCGTCTTGGACCCTGGACATGGCGGCCGCGATCCGGGCACGGGGTCGGAAATCGACGTAACGGAAAAAGAGATTAACCTCGAATTTGCCGTGACCCTCGCGAACCTGCTTGAAGATGATCCGCGCTACGATGTGTTTTTGACGCGCGAGGCGGATATTCGCGTGAGATTGCCAAAGAGGGTTGAATTCGCGCGCCGCAAAGAAGCGGATTTGTTCATCTCGATTCATGCAGATTGGAGTCTGAACAAGCGTGCCAAAGGCGCGACGGCTTACACCTTAACCGAAGAAGCATCGGTTGAGGCTTTGGATGACTTTGCAACCAAGCGCGACAAAAAGGTTGCCGGTGTTGATTTGGCAGCCGAGCGCGCGGATGTCGCGCGTTTGCTGGTGGATTTGGCGCGGCGTGAAACTCAGGCCCGGTCATTGAAATTTGCTGAACTGGTGGTTGCCGAAGTCGCCAAAGAAACTCCCGTTTTGCGACGTCCTCTCCGAAAAGATAGTTTCCACGTTCTTAAGGCACCTGATATGCCTTCGGTGTTGTTGGAGCTGGGATTTTTGTCAAACGAGACGGACCGTGAGCGCCTGCAATCGACAGAATGGCGGCTGAAAACCGCAAAAGCAGTGAAACGGGCGATTGATAAGTTTCGCCACGTCACCGGAGCACGAGATTTTGCAAATCGGTAACGATATGTGATGCATAAACGACACCTGCGGTGAAACTGCCTTCATGTACTTAGTTTCGCCATCCTTCATCGCAGGCTAATACGGGCAAATGAAGCTGCGTCGCCAATCTTGGTTGGCGTTCGGAACCAGAGGGTCAGAATGTTCCGTTTCCTAGGCTACATCTTTAGTACATTGGCGATGTTGTTCGCCGTCGGTACTGTAATCGCAATCGGCGCGATCTGGTGGCACAGCCGCGATCTGCCGACAGAGTTTGCGGATTTGGAAGATTACACGCCACCGGAAACGTCGGTCGTCATGGACGATGACGGAAATACGGTTGCCCGATTTGCCAAGGAACAGCGTGCGGTAATCGAAATCGCGAATGTGCCTGATCTGGTTAAGAACGCTTTCATCAGCGCGGAAGACAAAAACTTTTACAACCACCGGGGCATTGATCCCGTCGGTATCGCAAAAGCGATGGTGCGGAACATCGACACCTTTCGCCGGGGTGGACGTCTCAGCGGTGCGTCGACGATTACGCAACAGGTCGTGAAAAACATGATCTTGACGAATGAGCGCAGCATCACCCGGAAGATTAAAGAGGGGATACTCGCGGTTCGCATTGAGGAAGCGCTGACTAAGGAGCAAATCCTCGAAATCTATCTGAACCAGATCTACCTCGGCGCACGCAGCTATGGCGTCGCGGCGGCTGCTCAAAATTACTTCGGCAAAGAGCTGATCTATTTGGAACCGGAAGAGGCCGCATATCTCGCGGCTTTGCCCAAGGCTCCGTCAGCTTTACACCCGACCCGCAATACGAAAACTGCTGTGGCGCGTCGTAACTATGTGCTGAATGAAATGGTCGATAATGACCATTTGGACAAAGACGTGGCTGAGGCGGCAAAGAAAAAGCCGCTCGTGACGCGCCAAACCAAAAAAGAGCGTGTCGCCGACACATACGACTGGGCCGCCGGATATATCGTCGAAGAAGTGCGCGGCAAAATGCTCGCTGCACTGAAAACAGAAGCGGAAACGAACGGCATCGAAAAGCCTGAGGAGTATGCGGATCGCCGTCTCTATGGTGGTGGCATGCAAATCCGCACGACGCTGGACGGCGAGATGCAAGAATACGCTGCCGATGCCTTGCGCGAAGGGTTATCTCGTTTCGAGCGGCGCAATGGGTATCGAGGTCCGCTGGATAAGGTGACACCCGACGATAAGTGGCAAGAGCGTGTGGCCGCGCTTGGCGGATTCCCACGTGATGTCGGCGAATGGATGGTCGGCGTCGTTCTGGAGATGACGAAGGAAGAAGCGACCATCGGCATCGTCGGTGAAGGCGACAGAACCGAAAAGATTTTCCTCAAAAACGTCGAATGGGCGCGTCGCCGCGCCCCCAATGGTCTGGGACCAAAGATCACGAAGATTGCTCAGGTTTTCGCGCGCGGTGATGTGATTTATCTGACCGCACTCGACCCGGATGATGATGCGCCCGAAGATGCCGAAGTTGAATACGGTTTGCGCCAATTGCCTGCGGCGAATGGTGCGGTTATCGCGATGGAACCGGATACTGGCCGCGTACTGGCCATGCAAGGCGGGTTCAGCGCACAGCAGAGTGAGTTTAACCGCGTCACCCAAGCCCTTCGTCAGCCGGGTTCAGCCTTCAAACCCTTTATCTATGCGGCTGCTTTTGAAAATGGCTACACTCCGGCAACGGTCGTGCTTGATGCACCGATCACGGTTTATCAGGGCGAGAACCAAGAGCTCTGGCGTCCCGAAAACTACAACAAGGGCGAATATTACGGGCCTATCCCGATGCGTATCGGGTTGGAGAAATCCATCAACTTGATCACAATCCGCATCGCACAGAGCATTGGCATGGACCGGATTGCGGAAACCGCGCGCAAGTTCGGCGTCTATGACCACATGCCACCGTATTTGTCCTATTCACTGGGCGCAGGTGAGACAACGCTGGCACGTATGGCCGCCGCGTATTCGATGTTCGTAAATGGCGGTAAGAAAGTTGTTCCGAGTTTTGTCGAATCTATCCGTGATCGCGATGGCAACCCGTTAACGCTCAATGCGGATTGGATTGTCGAAAACGCACCGCGTGAACGCGAGCAGGTGATGGACCCGATTTCGGCGTTCCAGACTGTTTCGCTGATGGAGGGTGTCGTGCTGCGCGGCACGGCAACGCGCTTGCAGCTTCTCGGCTTCCCAGTGGGCGGTAAAACTGGGACAACCAATGATGCGCGCGATGCTTGGTTCGTTGGCTTCACGCCCAATCTCGTCTTTGGATGCTACATTGGGTACGATAACCCCAAGTCCCTTGGCGAAAAGGCGTCTGGTGGCGCGCTGTGCGGTCCGGTGTTCGATCGCTTCATGCGTAACGCGATGGCCGACCGCATCCCGGAACGTTTCGAAGCGCCTGAAGGTGTCGAACTGGTCAAGATTGACCGGAACACCGGCGAGCGCGTTTCTGCCGAGGTTTTTGGTCGCGATGTGATTTACGAGGCGTTTCGTGCGGGAACAGCACCGCTGGACTATGCGACGGAAAGCATCGTTTATGACCAAAATGGTCAGGCTACCTTTGTTGATACGGGGCTTTACAACCCTCAACAGCCCCAACCGTTCCAGCAATCAGGGCAGCCGTTAGGTCAGTCAGGCCAAGCGTTTGGCCAACAAGGGCAGCCCTACCAACCCGGATTCGAACCGTTAGTTCAGCAGGGACAGCCGTTGCCCCAGCCGGGACAGCCTTTGCAACCCGCACAGCAGCCGTTTCAACCTCGCCAAGCGCAGCAAGCGGTGAATCCGAATGCGCCTAACGTCCGAATTGATCCGGTAACTGGTCAAGCGATCTTCGTCCAAGACCCAATCTATCAACCCCAGCAGCCCGGTGTCGGATTTGCCCCTCTCCCCGGTCAGCCGGTTGTCAGCGCACCGCAACAACCCGTGGGTGTCATCGGCAATTCCAGCCAAGACTTGCAAGGAGGGCGCGGGCTATATTGATCTCGCGCGAAGAGGATCAGCGAGCCGAGGCAAGATCTGCTCAGATAGTCTGGGGGTATCCCAGTCAGTAAGCGGACCAAGCCTCGGTTGGGGGGGAACGAGAGCTCGCCTTACTTTCCATCGTTGTTAGATTCGAATCTTTCGTCAACTCGTCGTTTCCGGCAGATTTCCTGCCAAAAACATCAGCACATTTTCGAAATGGAAGATGATAGCGCGGAGCAGGATGTCACTCCTTGTGCGCGCCCAGAGGATTTTGGGGATACAAAACCGACCCGATTTCGCGCCAGATTCAACGCGAAATCAGATTGGTTGACTTCGAAAATATTTTTTAGTCAAGGACATGCCATGAAAGGTCGATGGCAAATCACACCTGACTTAAAGAATTATGCGAAGTTAAAATCATCCTCGGTAATTTGCGATTGAAGCGTTCCAAGAATGGTGACAGAGCCGGTTCCATAATCCACTGTCGTATCTGTGCCATCATCACTAATGGCAAGATTGCCGAAGTTTAGATTTGTATCGCTGAAATCAATCTCATCGATACCATCTTGGAAACCGCTGATCGTGTCCGCCCCATCATTTTGGCGGAATACAAAAGAATCCCGACCGCCGCCGCCAAACAATACGTCGTCGCCCGTTCCGCCGATCAGCGTGTCTGCACCGTTCCTGCCAAACAGTCTATCGCCGCCGCCGCCGCCTTCTAAGGTGTTGGCTCCGTTGGTGCCTCGCAGATTGTCTTGGAATTCGGACCCAATGAGATCTTCGATGGAACTGTACGTGTCGCCATCGGCATCGCCACCATTAACCGCGCTGTTGTTGAGGTCTGCAAGCACGCCATTGGCAGCATTTTCATAGCTTGCGACGTCAATACCGCCGCTTCCGAACAGTTGGTCGGCCCCATCGCCACCTTCGAGAATGTCATTCCCGCCGCGCCCAAAAAGCCGATCATCGCCGTCACCACCGCTGAGCGTGTTAGCCCCATCGGTACCTCTCAGATTATCGTCGAAATCTGAACCGTTCAGGCCCTCGATGGAGCTGTAAAAATCGCCGATGGCCTCACCCGTGTTGACGGCACTATCATTGAGATCGGCGAGAACGGCTGATGCCGCATCCTCGAAGCTTGCAACGTCAAATCCACTGCCACCAAACAGACGGTCCGCGCCTTCGCCGCCGTTCAAAACATCTGCACCGCCGCGAGCATTGATAACATCATTGCCATCACCGCCGATCAGATCGTTCGCACCATTTGTGCCGCGCAGCCGGTCGACGTGATCAGAACCGATAAGGTTTTCAATGACGCTATAGGTATCGCCACCCGCCTCGCCAGTATTGACCGCATTGTTATTGAGATCCGCGAGAACACCGGCAGTCGCATTTTCATAGCTTGCTGCATCAACCCCACTGCTGCCGAACAATCGGTCCGCGCCTTCGCCGCCTTCGAGAATATCGTTTCCACCCCGCCCAAAGAGCAGATCATCGCCCTCGCCGCCGCGCAGAATGTTGGCCTCATCAGTGCCTCGGAGATTATCGTCAAAATTTGACCCGGTTAGACCTTCAATCGAAGTGTAGAAGTCGCCTACGGCTTCGCTCGTATTGATTGCCGTGTCGTTTAGGTCTGCGCGAACGGCCGATGCTGCATCTTCGTAACTGGCAATATCGAAACCGTCACCGCCGCTGAGAACATCACCGTCCGCTCCGCCAATCAGAAGATCATCCCCTGCGGCGCCAATAAGAATATCCTCGCCAGCGCCGCCGCTTACGGTGTCATTGCCGCCACCAGCAAAAATTGCGTCGTCACCGCCGAGACCGCTAAAGCTTTCGGCTGCAGCGTTCCCATTGAGGAAGTCGTCCTCGTTTGATCCAACCGTCAGGGGAGTGTCACCGGCCACTGAAAGGATATAGCCCCCGGCATTCAGATTATTCTCTCCCTCGGCAGCGATATAAAAAGTGCCAGATGTTGTTGGAGTGAAGAGGATTGTTTCTGTCCCTGCGGCTCCAAAATCTTCGCGGCTTGCGACGACGTCGCCGGAGGAATCGTGAATAACGATTTCCACGTTCGGAAGCGCGTTTGCTGATCCATCACCCTCCAGCGTGATCGAATATTCGACACCGGCTTCGAAAACAATTTCATACCAGTCGCTGTCGCCCAGGCCGCCTATTTCGCCAGTCACCGCGAAGCCAGGTGCTATTTCACGCTCCGTCGAAACATTTGATCGAGCATCATCGTCCCCGACTGATAACGTGTAATTCCCAACGAAAGAGTTGTCCGATCCCTCTGCAGAGATGTAAAAAGTACCGCTCGTAGTTGGGGAGAAAACCCGCTCTTCTATCCCGAGCGTTCCAAAGTCATTTTCGCTTAGTAGAAAAGTTCCGTTCGAATCGAAGATCGAGAACTCGACGCGCGGCAAGTCGGATGCTGTCCCTGCGCCTTCAAGCGTCACGTTGTAATCGAACCCAGCTTCGAGCGTTACGGCGTACCAGTCTTGATCGCCCACGCCATTGATTGTGCCGGTCACGTCGCCGCCCACTTCGACGGTGCGCGTTGTGTCTACAGAGTTTCTTGCTTCGTCGGTTCCGACGGACAATTGGTAATCGCCGCGATTTGCTGGCGAGTCACCGTTTGCAGAAATGTAAAAAGTCCCATCGGCGTCCGGAGTAAATGTCGCGGTCTCAATACCGATCGTCCCGAAATCACTTTCAGTCGTCAGCAGATTTCCAGATGCATCGCGTATTTGGAATTCCACGCGATCTAGGCCAGTCGATGTTCCGGTTCCTGTCAGGCTGATCTCGTAGCTTAAACCTGCAAGCAGATCGATTCGATACCAATCCTGATCATTGCTGGATTCGATGCTGCCAGATACCGTACCGCCAACACTGACACTCCGCGTTGTCTCGATAGTGCCTCGGGTATCGTCGCCATCAAGCGATAAAATATATTCGCCGGTATCAACTGAGCCGTCGCCAAGCGCGGCGATGAAGAATGTCCCGTCTGACGGCGCAACAAAGGCATTCTCTTCGACGCCGATGGTGCCGAAATCTGACTCGGTGGTCAGAAGGTTTCCCGAGGAATCGAAAATCCGGTACTCGACGCGGCTGAGCTCCTCGCTCGTTCCTGTCCCTTCGATGCGGACATTATAGCTAAAACCTGCTTCCAAGGTGACGGCGTACCAATCCTGATCGTTAAAGGCGTTGACCACGCCAGAGACCGATCCGTCCACCGCGAGCGTATTCGTCGTGTTGACGTTGTTCCGGGCCTCGTCAACACCAAGTGAAAGGCGATAATTACCCGTTCCATTATTGGAATCGTGTGCCACTGCAATGAAGTATGTTCCGTCGGTAGGGGGTGTGAAACTGTTGCGTTCAATCCCGATTGTACCGAAGTCATTTTCGGTCAGGATCAGATTCCCAAACGCATCGAAAATCTGATATTCGACCCTCTCCAGCTCAGTTGCTGTGCCGGTGCCTTCGAGCAAAATATCGTAGGTCAGGCCTGCGACCAATTCTGTACGAAACCAATCCCGATCACCGATTGTGTCGATCGTGGACTCGCGAGTTCCACCTGGTGTGATTACTTCAGTTGTGGAGATATCAGCGGGAATCGTATCCATTTTCAAACCTTACTCTACGTCAGTGTCTTACTTGGAGCATATGGTTGAAATTCCCCAAATGCGAGAGTTATCTGCAGGTCCTTTGCGCCCAAAACCTTTTTAAAAGTAACAGTTTGGCAATTTGACGCACTACCTAGGGTTTTGTCGGATGGAACCGCTGACGGCGATGTCTGACGGGATGAGCGTTCTGATCTTCTTGTGCGCCAAATCTTGCAAAGGCTTGTCTGGTTCTTGATCAGAGGGGCAGAGTATCATGCGTTCGAAGAAATATGCGGCAACCGTTCTTGGTTTGGCGATGTTGGTTAATTCTGGCGTGAACGCTGAAACAATGCCTCAAATTTTGGCAAACTTTCCGGAGACGCAGGACGACGCGATCAAGGAAGCTTTCTCTGACCACGTTCGCGCGAGCTTTCCAAGGGACATTCGAACCTCGACATTGAAGGCGCTCTTGGAAATGGACGGATTTACGGTCTCAGACGTAGGTGATCACTACGCGGCGCGTTTCGTCAATGCGACGTTTCCATGTATCACTGATTATTCGCTGACGTGGAGCGAGAACGACTATGGCCATGTGATCAACATGAAGATCGCGATGACCAACAAGTGCGTTTAAGCCTCGAACTGGGTCTCCTAAGCGAACTCTTCCGTGTCGATTTGTTTCTGAATGGTCGGATTATAGCGACCGCCTTTGACGGTCTTCTCGTTGATCAGACCATCAAGTCGGGACACGGTGTCTTGCGATAGGTTCACGCTGGCAGCGTGAAAGTTCTCCTCCATATGCGCGATGTTTTGCGTCCCGGGAATTGGCACAACATGCTCGCCGCGGGTCAGCAGCCACGCGAGTGCGAGTTGCGCCTGAGAGCAACCGACCTCATCTGCGATAGTCTTATATTCCGTCAGGAGTCCGAGGTTTTCCGCATAGGTATCCGCCTCAAATCGCGGCATGGTATTGCGGATGTCGTCAGCGCAGAAATGATCAACCGCCGTCAGTTTTCCTGTGAGAAATTGCCGTGCGACCGGCGAAAAGGCGACAAAAGCTGCAGCGATCTCCCGGCAGGCATCAAGGACCGCAATCTCAGGGTTGCGGGTCCAGAGCGAGTATTCCGATTGAACAGCGGAGATGGGGTGCGTTGCGTGTGCCTTACGTAACGTCTTCGCGCTGACTTCAGACAGGCCAAGCGTCCGCACTTTTCCCGCCTCGACCAAGCGTCCCATTTCGCCGACAACATCTTCGATGGGCGTCACCTTGTCCCAGCGGTGCAGATAAAACATGTCGAGGTGATCGGTTTTTAACAGCGAAAGCGTTTCATCTATCGACTGTTGGATCAGGTCGGTGCGGTTATTGATGCCACGCTTGCCAGTATCCGGGTCTTTGACGATGCCGCATTTGCTCGTTAGCACCATTTCGTCGCGGCGATGTGAGAGATAGGTACCAATCAGCGCTTCATTGTGGCCGTGGCCATAGATCGCGGCGGTATCAAAATGTGTGTAGCCGAGATCGAGCGCTGCCTGCAGAACGCGTCCTCCCTCCTCATCTGGTAGACGCGGCTGGTAGCAATGCGAGACGTTCATGGCACCAAAACCGATGGGATAAATCTCACGTCCCGCGAGTGTCCGTGTTGCCACCATATCAAGTCTCCAATTGCGTGATGTCAGCCGCGGCCAGAACCGCCGCAGCCTCTTCGGGAACTTTCTCGCCCGCTTTGATTTGCGCTTCCATCGCGCGTTCCTTTTCCGTGATTTGGGTCAATGCACCAACGGATGAGGCAAGTTTTGCCTGTGGGACGACGACGATGCCGTCCAGATCGCCAACGATCAGATCGCCGCTACAAACGGTTTGCGAGCCCAGTGTGATTGGGGTGCCCACGCTGCACGGCCCGTCACCGATTGGACCAACAGGTGTAATGCCTCCGGCGAAGACGGGTTTGCCCAGATCTTCCAGCGTCTCTTGATCTCGGATCATCCCATCTGTGACCACCGCCACGGCACCACTGTTAAAGGCAAAACCTGCGAGCAGATCACCAATCACAGCGCGCGCTCGTGCATCGTCCGTCGCAATCACCAAAACATCGCCAGGGCGAACATGCTCCAGTGCCGCCCAAACGCCAAGATTTCCCGTGCGCCCATTGTCCACGGTCAGCGCTGTTCCGTAAAAGCGATATTCACTTGTGATGGGTTTGATCGTATTTGGCAGGCCAACTACACGTCCGGCTGCATCTGAGACGTTGCCTGTCGGAGCATCTCGGAAACACTCAACGAGGGTGCGTTCCGCGCGCTCCCAGCGCATATCGATAGTGATGTGAGGGCGCTGCATGTCAATTCCTCCGCAACATGGCCATCCACACGCCTCCAGCGATTAACAGAGAGCCGCTAATTTTCTCGACCCATCGCACACGCGACTGCGTCAAGGCGCGGCCCGCCTTGGAAGCGAGCAACACATACAGGGTATCGAAGACAGTTGCGATGATCATGAAGATACCGCCAAGCGTCAGCGTTTGCCAAAAAGCGCTACCCATTGGGTCAATGAATTGTGGAATGAAGGCACCGAACAAGACAAGAATTTTTGGATTGGTGGTGATGACCAGAACGCCTTGCCAGAAATACCCGATACGCGGTCTTCGTGTCTCAGCAGTTCCAACGGTTCCATCAGAGCGCCAGAGCTTGATTCCCAGCCAAACAAGGTACGCTGCGCCGATCAACTTGACGAGGTGAAACCACTCGGCCATCAGCGCCACAACTGTTTTGAGGCCCACAGCGACGATCAACAACATCACGAGCAACCCTGCCTGCGTGCCTGCGACATTGAGCAGTCCTGCCCGTGTCCCGTCACGCAGCGAATTGGCGATGATCACGGTCACTGTTGGTCCCGGTACGATGACCAAAAAGAACGAGGCAAGCGCGAAGGCGATCAACATACTCAAACTCATGGCGCTCCCCAATCGACTTATCTCATACGATTGACTAGGATTGCAGAAAAGACAACTCCGAGACCATGTCCCATGCTTCGATACGCTATCTTATGCACCGCCGCCTTTCCCGCCTTGGCATCTGCAGCGGAGAAAATGCTCTCTGGCGAAGAAATTCAGGCATTTCTGCCCACGATCACGGCCTTCGGCGAAAGTACCAAACAGACCTTCTATGAAGGGGGCACCACCGATTACATCGACGGCGGTCGCCCAAGCGTTGGGTACTGGCGAACGAGTGACACGCAATACTGCTCGAAGTGGCCCCCGTTCGGCGGGTGGGTTTGCTATGACGTCATTGTGGACAAAGAAGCCGATGAGTTGATCTGGATCGGAGATAGCGGAAAACCTCTGGTCAACCGGTTTGAGATCAACGAGTGACCGTTTTTCATGAACAAATCGACAGTTTCGCGACGTTAGAGTCGAAAATGTCGTGTCGTCAGATTGTATGCTGATCCGATAAACGTTTGAGGGCCCGCCCATGACCATCGATGCAAAAGATCTGCGCTCCGCCCGTTGGTTTGCTCAGACTGACACTCAACGGTCATGGAACCATCGCTCGCGGATCATGCAGATGGGTTTTGGCGATGAGGATTATATCGGCAAGCCAGTGATCGCGATTATCAACACGTGGTCAGATATCAACCAATGTCATTCGCATTTCAAACAACGTGTTGAGGATGTCAAACGCGGCGTCTATCAGGCGGGCGGTTTTCCGCTGGAACTACCCGCAATCTCGTTGAGTGAACCTATCGTCAAGCCCTCAACGATGATGTATCGGAACCTGCTTGCTATTGAGACGGAGGAATTACTGCGCTCGCACCCGATTGATGGGGCGGTTTTGATGGGCGGGTGCGATAAAACTACGCCAGCCCTGCTCATGGGCGCAGTGTCGATGAACATTCCATGTGTCTACCTGCCCGCCGGTCCGATGCTGAGCGGGAACTTTCGGGGCGACAAGCTCGGCTCTGGATCGGACATCTGGAAATACTGGGACAATGTGCGCGCTGGTGAAACCTCGATGGAGACATGGCAGGAGGTAGTCGGCGGCATTGCACGATCGCATGGGCATTGCATGACGATGGGCACGGCATCGACGATGACGGGTATCGCGGATGCGATGGGCATGTGCCTGCCGGGAACGTCGTCAATCCCTGCGGCAGATGCCAATCACGTCCGAATGTCCGCCGCCTGCGGTCGCCGCGCGGTCGAGATGGTGTGGGAAGACCTTAAACCCACGGACATCCTGACGAGAACAGCGCTCGAAAATTCAATCAAGGTCGCAATGGCGATGGGCTGTTCAACCAACGCCATCATCCACGTTATCGCGATGGGACGGCGTGCTGGGATCGACATTGGCCTCGATGATTTCGAGAAAGCCTCTCGCGACGTTCCCGTCATCGCCAATGTGCGGCCGTCCGGTGAGACATATCTGATGGAAGATTTTTACTACGCGGGCGGTTTTAAAGCGTTGATGAAGCAGCTTGCATCGAAGCTCGACTTGTCTGCGATGACGGTCAGCGGCAGGACGTGGGCCGAAGAACTCGCTGAGGCGGCGGTTCACAACGACGATGTGATCCGTCCTCTGGAAAAGCCGATTTACGCCGAGGGTGCACTCGCTGTGCTCAAGGGCAATCTCGCACCGGATGGATGCGTGATCAAACCATCGGCTTGCGAGCCAAAGTTCCTAAAACACTCCGGTCCGGCGGTTGTCTTTGACAGCTATGACGAGATGAAAACCTGGGCGGATGACGAGAGCATCGAGGTCACGGCGGACACGGTGATGGTGTTCCGCAATGCCGGGCCGGTGGGTGGTCCGGGGATGCCTGAATGGGGGATGCTGCCGATCCCAAAAGTCTTACTCAAGCAAGGTGTGCGAGATATGGTGCGGATCTCAGATGCCCGGATGAGCGGCACCAGCTATGGCGCGTGCATCCTTCACGTTGCGCCAGAAGCGTTCGTTGGGGGGCCTTTGGCGCTGGTGAAGACCGGCGATCAAATCAGCGTTGATGTTGATGCGCGGACCATTAATCTCGATATTTCCGACGAAGAGATGATTGCGCGAAAAGCCGCTTGGCGGCAGCCAGCCCCTCGATATACGCGCGGCTATGGATGGATCTACGCGCAGCACATCACACAGGCGGATCGCGGGTGTGATTTTGACTATCTGGAGAATGCCTTCGGCGGTGAAACGGGTGAGCCAGCGATTTATTAGAGGCTAACTCTTAGTCGTAGCAAGGACGTGACGAATCCTGATTCCGTGTAGAGGTAATCTTTCGTTTTCCCTTCATTTGGTCGTATTTTCGGTCTTTAACTGACGGGCCTTTTGTTTCACTGGAACCGGAGACGCCGCGATGCGTTTGACCCCGATTGTTTTTTTGAGTGTATCCCTTGCTTTGCCAGGGCTTGCCCACGCACAATCTACGACGGTCAAAGGAGCATCGCTCGCGGGGTTGTGTGCGGCATCCCTTGAATTCGTCGCGGGATCACGGAACTCAGCCGGGACCGCTCAACCGCAGGAGTTGGCGGTTCTTCAGCGAGTGCGGGACTTGTACCTCATGACCCCAGCTTATTCACGTCCAGAAGTCGAAGGCTACGCGAACGCGTGGACACGTCGGATGGCCGAAGATCTGACGCAAGCGACGGATGATGCTGGACGCGGTGCAGTGGTGACGCATGTTGGCAAAATTGCACAAAATTGTATGCGGAAAATGTCCGAACAGTTTCGAGCGGGGCAACAATCCGGTGCTGTTTCGCCCGCTCCTCAACCAACGGTTCCGCAGCCAGTACCTGCTCAGCCGCTTGAGATCCAACCGTTGATCATAAACCCACAATAAAAAAACCCGCCCCGTATTTCTTGAGGGGCAGGGTTTGCGTGATTGTGAGCTGGTCGCCGCGAAATTATTCTTTCGCGGCGTCTTCTTCTGCTTTTTCTGGACGTTCGAAGAAGAGGGCAAGGCATTCCTGAACCCCGGCGAACAGCTCGTCATGGGCTTTTTGGAACTCTTCCTCGTCGCCGCCAGCTTTCTCGTTGAGGTCGTTCCAGATTTTCTCGCTTTCAGAGTTCATCACGCGAACCGAGGTATCGACCTTGTCATCAACGGCGCGGCGTTCGGCTTCAGCCTTGATCGCTTCGCGCGATTCTGACAGTGAAGCAACGGCTGTTTTCAGGTCATCGCGGCCTTGCGCGACGCTCGCCTCATAAAACCAGAGCAGCGCGGATAACCGTGCACCGCATACGCCGAGTGCAACGTCACCCTCGTGCATGGTTTGCTTGAAGACTTCTTGTTCTTCGGCCGTTCGCTCAGTCGGTTTTTCGTCACTCATGGTTTTTTCTTCTTTTTCTGGAGACTCCGATGAGGCTGCGTCGCCATCGTCTGTCTCGGCTGCGGCCTCATCGGCCTCGGTGTCTTCCTCATCGGGTTTGGCTGTATCTGCCTCGGCAACGAGTTGCTCGGTATCCGGTTTGGCCGTTTCAGTCTTGTCTTCAACTGTGCCGGGTTTGGCTCGTGGGACGCGCAGTTTGACGACCACGTCCTCGTCTTGGGTCCAACCACTTTGCGGCAGCGAAAAAACCCCCGCGCCCAGCCCGGTCGCAAAGGCAAGTCCGACGGTGATTGGCTTCAGGCGTTTCATACGTTTGTCCCGGTTCCAGTTATGTATAGGTCAGGAACTCAATCCATGCGTCTATAGCAAGGCGTAAATGCGCCGCGCAACCGGCAACAATCGCCAAAACGGACCAAAAGACACAGGATTCGCGGCGTTCCGGTAGATGTGAATTGCAAGAAGAACACCATTTTGGTGACGATTGGCTGAGTGGCAAATGCCCATAACTCAGTCAAAGAACATCACCTAATCGAAGATTGCCGGATCGAAGGATCGCTTGTTTTTTTGCACGCCGAAACTGACGCCCCAGCGAAACACCAGACGGATTGAGAGGAACGAGAGCAAAAACACCCCGAATCCGACCGTCATCAGAAATCCACCTGGAAGATTGAATAAGTGAGCCAAATGGAAGGCGGAATACAGCATGTATAGTGAGGAGAGGGCAGCACCACTTGTCAATGCAACCTGCCACGCAAACCCAGAGGAAATGGCTTTTCCCGCGCGTCGACCATATAGCTCACCAGCAATCGAAGCCGGAATAGTGAATATAGCCAGCGTCGCGACCCACCTGAAATTGACGCCCCAAGACGAAAGAAGATTAAAGAAAAGAACCAACAGGACCGTGAGAACGGCAATTTCGATGACGATCCTCTTCATGGTCTCAGCGTCTCAGTAACGGCAGTAAAGCTCCCATATCCGGGCCATTTGAGCGGCCAGTCAGTGCCTTTCGCAACGGCATGAACAAGCCTTTACCTTTGCGGCCCGTTTCGGTTTTCAGCGCGCCGGTGACCGTCTTCCAAGTCCCTTCATCCCAAGGTTTTGCGGCATCCAGCGCTGCGCGAGCCGTGGCGACGAATTCGGCATCTTCATCGGCGATATCCGGGGTAATGTCGCCGGTAATCACTTTCCACCAACCGGCGATGTCATCGGTCGAGTCGATGTTCTCGCGGATTAATTCCCAAAATTGCGGTGCGACATCCGCATCGACTCCTGCTTCGGTCAATATCGGCGCGACGGCGTCAAAGGAGCGCACGTGCAACATCTTGATGCCCAGAGCGTCAATTTCTTCACGGTTAAACCGTGCAGGTGCGCGGCCCAAGGTGCCGAGGTCAAATCCCTCGATCAGTTCTGCATGGTTCGCGCGGGCCTCAATCGGCTCGGACGTGCCGAGCCGCGCCATGTAGGAGAGCAGGGCGAGCGGATCGACGCCCGCTTCGCGCAACGATTCCAGAGTCAAAGACCCCAACCGTTTAGACAGCCCGGACCCATCAGCGTCCACCAGTAGCGAATGGTGTGCAAAGCCGGTTGGTTTGTCGCCCATCGCGTCGAAAATCTGGATTTGGGTCGCGGTATTCGTGACGTGATCTTCACCCCGGATGACATCAGTTATGCCGAAATCAATATCATCGCACACGCTGCAAAGCGTATAGAGATAGCCGCCGTCTTCGCGGATCAGCACGGGGTCGGATACCGACGCACAATCAACATTGACGTCACCGCGAATGCCATCAGTCCAGCTTGTTCGGGTCTGATCGAGTTTAAAACGCCAGTGGGGTCTGCGGCCTTCGGCTTCGTATTTCGCTTTATCGGCATCGCTCAAATTCAAGGATGCGCGGTCATAGACGGGCGGTCTGCCTGATTGCAGCAAGGTTTTGCGCTTGAGGCCCAGTTCCGTGCCGGTTTCATAGGCTGCATAAAGCCGTCCTTGAGCCCGCAATTCATCGGCAACGGCGTTATAGCGATCCATCCGTTCGGATTGGCGCTCGTAACGGTCCCAATCGAGGCCGAGCCATTCCAGATCACGTTTGACCGCGTCCACGTATTCTTCTTTCGACCGTTCGGCGTCGGTATCGTCGATCCGTAACACGAACTGCCCGCCGCCTTTGCGTGCAAATAGCCAGTTAAGGAGTGCAGGGCGCAGGTTGCCCACATGCAGCTTTCCCGTGGGTGATGGGGCGAAGCGGGTGACGGTCATGCTGATTCTCCAGTCCGGTCACGAAATCTGTTGGTCATGGGATAGCGGCGTTCCAGCCAGAAGGCGCGGCGGGTGAGCTTAACGCCGGGCGCTGATTGGAACCGCTTATACTCTGAAATAGAAAGCAAATGTTCGACGCGCTCGACCGTTGCGCGCTCATATCCTGCGGCAACGACGTCATCAATCGCGGCATCGTCTTCGATCAGCATTTCGAGGATCGCGTCGAGGACGTCGTAAGGTGGCAGCGAATCCTCGTCCTTTTGATCCTCGCGGAGTTCTGCCGAGGGTGGCTTGTCGATGACGCGCGGCGGGATAACGGTTCCTGCGGGGGCGCGCATCCAGGGGCGGTGGGTCTTATTGCGCCATCGGCATGTCTCAAAGACCCGCATTTTATACAGGTCTTTCAGTGGGTTGTAGCCGCCAGACATGTCACCGTACAGCGTCGCATACCCGACCGCGACCTCAGATTTATTCCCGGTGGTCAGCAACATGTGCCCGAACTTATTCGACAGCGCCATCAGATAGAGCCCGCGCAGCCGCGACTGCACATTTTCCTCGGCCACCCCCGGTTCCGTGCCTTCAAAAAAGTCCGTCAGCGAGCCTTCAATCGCGTCAACGCCTTGATCTATAGGTAAAATAACGTAAGGCGCGCCGAGCTTTGCGGCCAATTCTGCCGCATCTTCCAGCGAATGATCGGAGGTATATTTCGACGGCAACATCACGCACCAGACGTTGTCCGGCCCCAGCGCATCGGCGGCAATCGTTGCGACGAGACCCGAATCCACCCCGCCGGACAGGCCCAGAATAACCCGCTCAAACCCGTTTTTACCGACGTAATCGCGCAGGGACTCGACCATAGCCCGATAATCCCGCTCATAGTCGTCCGGCACGTCGCCTATCGGACCATCGACCAGCGTCCAGCCATCTTCACCGCGTTCGTAATCGACATAGATCATGGCCTCTTCGAAAAACGGCCCTTGCATCGCGAGCTTTGCGCCCGGATTAAGTGCAAAGCTGCCACCGTCGAAAACTTGATCATCCTGACCACCGACAAGGTTCAGATAGAGCAGCGGCAGGCCCGTCTCGACGACACGGGCAACCATCGCTTGCATCCTACGGTCGTATTTGTCTCGCGCATAAGGCGAGCCATTCGGGACGATCAGAATCTCCGCCCCTGATTCTTCAAATGTCTCAGAGACGTCGGGGAACCATGCATCTTCACAAATCGGGACACCGATCCGGACTCCGTTGATCGAAATCGGGCCGCGAGGCGGGGCTGAAGTGAATAATCGCTTCTCATCAAAGACGCCATAATTCGGCAACTCATGCTTGCGGAAGACGGTCTTGATCCCGCCATTTTCCAGAAGAAAAACAGCGTTGAATAAATCGCCATCTTCGAACAGGGGCGAGCCGATCAGGATTTGAGGCCCCCCCTCCGCTGTTTGGGCTGCCAAGTCTTCAACAGCGGCAACACAAGCGCGATGAAAAGCAGGTTTCTTAACGAGGTCAAATAGTTGATACCCGCCAATGAACATTTCAGGCAGGACCAGCAAGTCGGCATTTTTGGCTTTCGCATCTTCCCAAGCCTTCACCGCTTTTGCCACGTTCTCCGCCAGCGCGCCCACTGTTGGGTTCAGTTGCGCTGCCGCGATCCGAAACCTATCCGTCATCGGGGTTCTCCACTCTCGTCTGCGCTTCTGATAGCGGTCTCAATGCGACACGTCCATGCAGCACTCGGTCGTTGCGAAAAAAGAAAGAATCCTACTAATATCCGCCTGCTGCGGATCAAGTCTGCGTTCGCATCTGATCGACGTTCGACCGACAAGGGGCACGGAATGAAATATCTGCTTGTGGCAACTGGTATCGCGTTCTGCCTTGTTCAGCCGCTTCACGCGCAAGACAAGGACAAGACGGAGGAAACAGAGGTCGCATCTACCGAGCCGGAACCGGCTGTAGATGGCAGTACGATCAAATATCCTGATGGGGGCCAGTACACCGGCGAATTCGTCAACGGCAAACAGCACGGTCAGGGTACGTTCACATTGCCGGATGGATACGAGTATGTCGGCGACTGGCGTGATGGCCAGATCGAAGGAACCGGCAAGGCGACCTACCCGAACGGGTCCGTATATAATGGTGCGTTTGCAGATGGTGCGCCGAACGGTATCGGCACGATCGAATATGAAGACGGCGGCGAGTATACCGGCGAGTGGGTCGATGGCCGGATCGAAGGCCAAGGCAAAGCCAAATATGCCAACGGCGTGACCTATGAAGGCACCTTCAAGGATACGATCCACCACGGCGAAGGTAAAATGATAACGCCCGCTGGCTATCAATACGAGGGCGATTGGGTGAACGGCCTGCAAGAAGGCGAGGGCACCGCGAACTATCCCAATGACACGATTTATGTCGGCGAGTTCAAAGCGGGGCTGCGCCACGGCAAAGGCAAAATCACCATCATCGAAGATGGGTTCGAATTTACCGGCACATGGCGCAAAGGGCTGATGCACGGCAAGGGCGAGGCGAAATATCCCAACGGTGACTCCTTTAACTTTTATGAGGGAGAATTCATCGAGGGCAAACGTCACGGATACGGTGTGATGAAATACGCCAGCGGCGAGACCTATGAAGGGTACTGGGCCGAAGGTGAGCGCGCGAGCAAAAGCGACGTCGTCCTGCCAGAAGACGAAACGGATGCGACCACCGCCGCAAAAAAAGAAGACGATGACGACGACACGTCGAACTGAGACGCTGTTTGATCCTGCGACGGTAACTCGATTTTCCTTGAGTGTCGTTTAGCGAGATTGACGTCTCAAGAGAGAGACCAAGATGACCCGGATCATTATCGACTACATTTGGATCTCAATCGCGATTACTGCGCTTTTGGCACTTATTGCCCATTTCTTTCCCAACTTTGGCGGCACCGGCGGCGCGGTGACAACGGTTGTGTCCGCGATGGTGACGGGACAGCTTTATGGCACGCGAACAGGATCAGAAGTCACATCAGGCTTTGCATGGAAGATCGCGGCGGTTTTGACGCTCGTGGCCCTGCTGATGGCGGCGGCCATTCTGACGGCGTTTCAGCTTGCGGGCGTGCCGGTTCTGCCCACTGAAACTCCGATCACTGGGTCTGTCTGGGTGATGGTCATCGGACTCAGCGCCTTGGTGGTCATTCTCATCACGCGCTTTTCGTTCCGGTGGGGTGTGAAGGCTGGCGCAAAAATCGCGCAGAAAAACGATAAGTCAGAAATTTTTGACTAGGGGCTGCGAAATCAAGCCAGAGCACCTAGATTACCTTAATGAGTAAGCTCAAGAAAATCGGTGCGGGGGTTGGCGGCGTCGGCATTTTGCTGCTGTCGATTTACCTTGCCGCTTTTTTGTTCGTTATTTTGTTGGTCGTCGGCGCTGTCTTTGCGATCTACGTTTATTTCAAAAGCGCACCGCTCCGCAAAGAAATGGCGAAACGGCAGGCCGAATTCGCCGAATCCCGCGCGCGAGGGGGCCAAGATGAGCAGACCATTGATGCCGAATATGTCGTGATCGAAGAGCAATCGATTGAGGGCAAGCCGTCCGATCGCTGAAGCCGGAAGCCCTTTGCCGACAGACGGTAGGCGCTTCAATGCATGGTGTCGGTGTCACGCTCCATCGCGGGGAAGGAAATGTTCGAGCTGCTGTACGAACTGCCATAGGTCAGCACGCCGGTATAAACCTGCTGAAGCGCGTCTTGCGCTTGTGCGAGATTGAGTTCGGCGAGGGGATGGATAAAGGCGGACCACAACACGCCATCGGAAATCGCATATTTGATGTCCAGCGCGGTGTGAAAGTTGGCCTCAAGGCACCGTGTCAGTTCGGGCGCATCCATGCCTTCGGTCTCGCGAATGGGGGCGATAAAACGCATTCGGTTATGCCGCTCGTCGGTCAGGCAAATTATTCGGGCATGTTCCAGCGAGATTTGCCAATGGCCCGCACTGCCTTCCACGGGGACGTTAAGGTCTTGAAACAACTGACCAAGCGTCTCGTTATTCATGGGCTGTCCCTACCCGTGGTGATAAACCGATTCTTCGACCCTAACACGGGATCACGATTTGCAAAGCCGCGCGGCACAGCTTTTACGATCAGCATTTACTTGACGATAAGCTTCTTCACAGACAGTATCGCCTGATGAGCACCGCAATTTGCATTTCGATCTGCATTATCCGCTGACATATCTGTCTTGCGGGCTCGTTTTCATTTCATCTCTTGAATGCTAAAGCGTCTCCCGCAGGGAAGGACGCCGCATGACCATTCGCCTCTATAATACGAAGACCCGCCGCAAAGAGGACTTTGCGCCGCTCGATTCGGCGAATGTGCGGATGTATGTCTGCGGCCCCACGGTCTATGACCGCGCCCATATCGGCAATGCCCGGCCCGTCGTGGTGTTTGACGTGCTCTATCGCTTGTTGCGCCATACCTACGGCGAGGGGGCCGTGACCTATGTTCGGAACTTCACGGATGTAGACGACAAGATCAACGCCAAGGCTGTGGAAATTCAGCAAAGCGGTGAAACACTCGTGGAAACGGTCCGCCGCATCACCAACGAGACAATCGGCTGGTATCACGAAGACATGGATGCGCTGGGCGCGCTGCGTCCGACCCATGAACCCCGCGCGACTGAATATATCGCGCAAATGATTGCGATGGGCGAAGACCTGATCGCGCGCGGTCACGCCTATGTCGCCGAAGGTCATGTGTTGTTCGAGGCGCGGACCGATCCTGAATATGGCTCGTTATCGCGGCGTCCCTTGGACGAGATGCGCGCCGGCGCACGGGTTGAGGTTGCCCCCTATAAACGCGACCCGATGGACTCGGTGATCTGGAAACCGTCCACCGACGATCAACCGGGCTGGGACAGCCCGTGGGGCAGAGGCCGCCCCGGTTGGCATATCGAGTGCTCGGCGATGGCCGGAGACCTCCTTGGCGAGCACTTCGACATCCACGGCGGCGGCATTGACTTGCAGTTTCCGCACCACGAAAACGAATGCGCGCAGTCCCGCTGCGTCGGGCATCAGTTCGCGAATGTCTGGATGCACAACGGCTATCTTCAGGTCGAAGGCGAGAAAATGTCCAAGAGCTTGGGCAATTTTTTCACCGTCGCGGACCTGCGCGAAAAAGGCATCCCCGGCGAAGTCATGCGCCTCGCCATGCTGATGACGCATTACCGCTCGCCGATTGACTGGACCGAGAAAGCAGTTGGTGAGGCAGAGAAAGCGCTGCGGAAATGGCGCGGCATTGTTGGGGATGCGTCGGCAGGCGACGACGTGCCGCAAGCGGTTCTTGATGCGCTGGGCGATGAGTTGAACACGCCTCTGGCGGTTGCCGAACTGCACAAACTCGCCGCTTCGGGCGATGCGGCAGGCTTACGCGCGGGCGCAGAAGTCATGGGCTTGCTGACGGACGCACTCGGCGGATGGGATGCCGAACCGGAGGCCGACGCGGGTGTGTCTTCGCAGATCGACGGATTGCTCGCAGATCGCGCTGCTGCAAAAGCTGCAAAAGACTTCGGCAAAGCCGACAGCATCCGCGCCGCACTCGTCGAGGCAGGTGTCGAAGTGAAAGATGTTCCCGGCGGTGCTGAATGGTCGCTGACGCCATCCTTTAATGCGTCGAAGCTTCCCGAGGTTGAGGATGTTTGAAGTCGCTAACCCTGTTTTGCGCGCAACGCGCCGTTCCGAGGGGGGGCGCAAAGCGCCGCCCCGTGGGGGCGGAACGGCGCTCGGTCGTGCGATGCACGCCCGTCTCCATTCGATCTATGGTCATTCCCGCGTAAGCGGAAATCTCATGCCTCAAGAGGCAAACGCCGCATGAATAACCCCGGCTTCATCACCACCGCCCAAGCCGACCGCGCCCGTGCCGCCGTTGAGG
>CAZJWF010000025.1:0-33065 GCA_964549375.1 uncultured Neomegalonema sp. | reverse complement strand
CGCAGGAAGCCGGGAGCCAGCGCAGAGAGTGGGTTGACGCTAACGACGGGTTTGTTGCTATGGCCATCGACGGAGAACGTGACACCGAAAACGCCTTCGCCCTCTCCGCCGGTCAACAGCCTGCCCAGTAGCGGGATGTTACCCAGCGCGCCGTTGATGGCGTAGGCAGGCGAGACGGAACCGTTCAGCGCCAATTGACCTTGCGCCACGTCATAAGCGCCATCGAGCGTCAGACCGATTTGCGGGCCAAAGGCCACACCGTCAGCGATTTGCCATCGCGAGCCAAGCCCTTGGAACGGCAATTCGATCTTCGAGAATTTGATTCCGCCGTTTTTAAGTTCGCTCAGCAGGCTGCCGATGGCGCCACCGGATAAAATTCGGCCCAGTGTCGGGGCGTCATGAACCACCATATCACTGACCAGAATACGTCCGCCGATTTGTGTCGGCGTCACGGTGTCTCGTGTCACCGCATCCAATTGCAGCGCGCCATCGTAAGCTCCCCGGAAGATATCCGTTGCCCGAATGAATGCTCCCGCATCAGGCGAGGTGAGGCGCAGCGCCATCCCTTCAGGCCGGTTTTCCGCCAACAGTTTCGCGGGAGCGGAACCGTTCAAGCGCCCGTTGACATTCGCCGCGTGTAGTTTTTTACCCCGCAGGCGAATTCCGCCCGTCATATCAAACACACCCAGATCGTCGCGCAAGAACACGCGACCGACCTCGACACGAATATCCGTCTCCGGTCCTTGTCCGCTCGTCTGGCGGTTCGGAGAAGAACTCCCCTCCAGCGCTTCCGTAAACGCGCGGCGCAGATCAAGCTGCGATCCTTTCAGCAAGATACCCACATTGCCGTTGGTTTTGCGGCCATAAACGAGGCTGGTATCCATCGCCGAACCAAGGACGATGCGCGAGAAATTAGCCTGCGTAACATTGCCCTGTCCGTCAAATCCAATGGATCCGTCAGCCGACAATCCCTCTCCGCGAAGCTCTAGAGCTTCTACCCGTCCGACACCATTTGGATTGCGAAAACCAGCGAGGCGAATGGTGGCCGGAATGCCGGTTTCTTTGCGCCAATCCAGACGGTCAATCTTTAGAGCCACATTTGTCAGATCCGCATCCGCATTGATCCGCGCCGCACCGCCTTCGAACAGATCAATGCGGGCCTTCATGGCGGTGAGGCCGTCTAGATAGCCATCAAGTTCCAACCCGTGCCGTGCGAAGTCGCTGAGCGATAGAAAGGATTCAACCGTCAATGTGCTGTCGGGTTCGCCGGGAAGCGGGCTGTTAAAGCTCAGCGCATAACCCAACCGCGCGGCAAGCCCGCCAATGCGCGCATCACTGTCAAGCGTCATTCCGTCTGGTGTCGCCTTGACGCGCAGCAGATCACCCTCGACGTCCAACCCCGTATCCGGTTCGACTAGGCTGTATTTATGAATCTTGGCACGGGCATCGAAACGGACGTCGTCAATATCAATGTCATCAGCCAGTGGCAGGCTCAATTTAACCCGCACATCCGCCTGACCCTTGGTCGAGGCAATATTGAAACCAGTTGGCGAAATCACGCCAAGAGGCTGGGTATCCAACAAGCGCAAGACGGCCTGTATATCGCCCTCGGCTTTCAGCTGAACATCGCCGGTGGGAATGTCCGGCTCGAAATCCGCAATCGAAAAATTGGATTGGCTAAGCGCTAAAGAACCAACATTCGGATCATATACACTGCCAGAGACGAGCGCGATATCGAGGCGGTCGAGCGTGACATGCCCAGATCCTTGCCCGTTTTGAATGGGCGGCATCTGCGGAACATAGATTGCCGCAGCATCTCTGAACCCAAAACGCAAGTCGAGCGTGTCGCGCTCCGGGAAGGCTTCATCGAATTGCGCGCTGACCGTGACTCTGTCGGAAGCACCAGAGATCAAATTCTCAGAAACCCAGCGAAAGCCGCCGGGGGCCACGCCAAGAGGCCAATAACGCGGCAGTTCCGCGAGATCGACCGGTCCCATACCCGCCTCTACCCGGCCCGCGATGGTCTCGTCTTCGCGCAGCGTTATCTGGCCACTCGCTTGTGCGGGCAGCCCGTTGATCGTTGCGATCAGGTCTTGGAAATCCAAATGAGCGCCGCCGCCAGATTCGTGGCCAGTCAGACGGGCCTTTGCCTCGCTGACCTGCACCGGGTCGAGATAAAGATCGGGAATGGCAAGGACTGCATCCTGCATCCAAGCTTGCCCATCTGAGAGCGAACGGTTCGTCAGATCAATGATACCGCTGACGCCCAAACGAGCGACCCGCGATTGTGGTGCCGTGGGTTGCGCGATCAGGGTTTCGGTCAGCGTGGTCGGAGAGAGGGAGATCCGCTGCGTCGGAATGTCGATCGTCGCCGCCCCCGCAATCTGTCCGACGGAAACACCGGCTTTCACCGTGCTGACCGCAAGGCCGGAAGCGGTTAGGTCTCTGAGGCTAACACTCTCGCGCGCGATGTCGTAAGACAGACCCGCGCGGGCGTTGGCAAGCGAAACCTCGGCACCATCAGACGCAACTGTGAAGCCTGCAACGTCAATGGATGAAAGGCGCACCGTCTCAGAGGTCCAATCAACAATACCGTCTGCGCTCACGCCAGAAGCCGCGAACGCCGTGCCCTGCTCCGTCAAGCTCAGACCAGATGCCTGAACGCCGGACAGGGATAAAACTTGTGCGTTGGTATCAAAGGAGACTGCGCCGGTAATTTGTGCGGCGGATTGCTGTTGCCGCTTCGCATCCCAAAGCGTCGCGCCCTGAGCCGAAAACTTCGGCGAGACGAGAAACCCGGTTTCGGGATCATAACTGCCAGAGCCGGATGCGCTCGACAACGCGACAGACATGCCATCCGGCAAGCCGGTGACAGAGACGGTATTCGCGCCAACCTGATCAACCGTGATGCTTCCCGTTCGCGTATTGATCTGAGCAGCAAGCGAAGATTGATCCGCATTCAGGATCATCGACCCATCGCGCGCCGACGCATCATCCACCTGAAGCGCAACGATGACCGTTTCTAAACCTTTCAGATACAGCGTTCCGCGCGCTTTAAAACCGAGGTTCTCAGCCTGAACAGCGAGATCGGCAAGCTCACAGCCTTCGGCCTCGAAATCACAAGCCAAGTCCGCCGCGAACGAGTCGAGCCGGATCGGATCGCCGCTGAGAACAAGATGCCCCGGCGAGGTCGTAACCGAACCTGAGACGCGCCGGAATATACCGCCGTCGTCCGCCAGCAAGGCGATACGACCACTCAACGGGGCATCAACCCGCGCGAGCGGGGCGAGCACAGGGTCAAGCCGTGCAACCCGTGACGGGCGGACTTCGTTGAGTTGGATCTTCGCCGACACCTCGCCGGTTTTTGTGGTGTGGAAAGCCTCGACCTGCGCGCCGCCGATACCGCCGTCAATCACCACCGCCAGTGACGCCGCCAAACCCTTTTCACTGGGACTGAGTGTCAGGCGGGCTTTTTCGGTTTGCCAGATAGAGCCGCGCGCCAAATCGGTATAGCGCACATGCGCCTCTTCGATCCGCAAACCCGGTAAATCACCGAGGTCGCCCAACTCGCTGAGCGAGGCAATCGGATCGTCCTCGCCCGCCGCATCGTCCAACCGCATCAAATCGCCCAGCGCCAGACGGAACGCGCCTTCTTTGTCGCGGATGACGTCCAGAGAAGCTCCGCTCAATACGATTTCACGAACGGTCAATATCTCGGTCGGCTTCAACGTAGGCTTGAGCTTAAATCGCAGCGCCAGAGCCGGAACGCTGATCGCTTCAGTCCCGTTTGCATCAGCCAGAACGACATCGCGCAGCTTTAACCCGTTAAGGCCATCATCCGAGCTGAAATCAATCACCGCCCCACTGGCGGCAACCCGCCAACCCGGTGCGGCCTCGGCGATAGCACGGTCAATCAGTGATTGTGGCACCGACATTTCCACCGGACCGGACGCCAACCGCACCCCGAAACCAATTGCAAAAATGATCGCCACCGCCGCTAGGCTGGTCAGACACCACAACGCCAATCTGAAGATTTTTCCGAGAAAACGCACCAGAGCACTCCGTTCACGATGTACGGGTTGATTTTCCGATGTATGGGTTTACTTCGCGCTAATTCCGGTGCGGAATCCGTCAGCATTCCAGGAGTTTTTGATGCCAGTCCCTAAAAAACCCGTTGAAGGCGAGGTCGCTCCGGCATTTACAGCCAAACGCGACGGCGGAGAAACGCTGTCACTCAGCGACTTTGCAGGCAAATTCGTCGTCCTTTATTTTTATCCTAAAGACGACACACCGGGCTGCACAAAAGAAGCTATCGAATTCAGCAGCTTACTTTCAGAATTCGTCGCCGCGAATACCATAATTATTGGCGTATCACGCGATACCGTTGCTAAACATGAGAAATTTCGGAACAAACATGGCCTTAAAGTTGTTCTCATCTCTGATGAGGATGGCGCCATTACGGAGAATTACGGTGTTTGGGTCGAGAAATCGATGTATGGCCGCACGTATATGGGCATCGAGCGCGCAACGTTTCTAATTAACAGCGAAGGAATAATTGTCCGAACCTGGAACAAAGTGAAAATTCCCAATCATGCAACCGCGGTATTGGCAGCTGTTCAAGAAATCAGCACCGCGAAATGATGCTGTCTTTAAGTGGTCTTAAAAACTAGCGATTCCCGCGTTAACCATAATCTGTTACGCTGGAGGCGTAGAGCTTGCACAACCACTGTGAAGTGTAGCGTTAAGCAACGTGCCCCTTATAGCGAAAGCGAGACGAAACGATGTTTTCCAAAAGCAAAATCAACGATCCGATTGAGACCTCAACCGAAGCAGCCAAGCCGGTCGCCGCCAAGCCGATGATGGCAAGCGTCGCCAAACCGCATCCGTCGAGTGCAACAACGGCTTCTCCAATCGCCCCGCCCGCCCGTCCAGCCACGCCGAGCAACGGAGGGCCATCCATTATCTCTCCCGATCTGAAAGTCACCGGTAATCTGCACACCGATGGTGATCTGCAGATCGAGGGCACCGTCGATGGCGATATCCGTGCTCATATGCTGATCATCGGCGAGAGCGCGACAATCAGAGGCGAGGTCGTCGCAGATGATGTCGTCGTAAATGGACATGTCATCGGGCGTATTCGCGGCGGCAAAGTGCGCTTGTCCGCGACGGGCCGCGTCGAAGGCGATATCCAGCACACCACAATCGCCATTGAAGCGGGTGCACAGTTTGAGGGCTCGGTTCAACGCTCAGACGACCCTGTCAATGCGCCAATCGGGGCAACAAAACCTGCTGCTGCTCCTGCTGCGCCCCCTGCCGCCGCTCTGTCGC
Organism: uncultured Neomegalonema sp.; assembly: GCA_964549375.1. Lineage (GTDB taxonomy): Bacteria > Pseudomonadota > Alphaproteobacteria > Rhodobacterales > Rhodobacteraceae > JAHDDY01. The sequence goes on along the minus strand of CAZJWF010000025.1, from coordinate 27,737 downwards.
AACCTAAAGCGGTTCCTAACCCGGCGACGTCCAAGGCGGTTCCTAACCCGGCAGCGAAAACCGGTTAGGCCCAAATTTATTGACTGAAACGTCCCGGCGCATTGTCGGGACAATTTTTTCGAGCAACAGACGATGTTTTGCGTCAACCTGATCGGGTGTGCAAAGCGGTTGCAAAAGACCCGATACTCATGCGCGCGTCAGTGATCACAAATCAGGATCACCTTGCCTCTGGACATCCTGCGCGTCGTCTCTCAGTCTCCGGCGATGAATAACGGAGCACGATATGAGCGGACATGGGTATGAAGCGGGGCGGTTGAATTTGCCGTTCGTCGGGATCGCGACTTTCGGGAAGTATCCTTACGTCGAAGACTGGTCAAAGATCGACGCCGATGTCGCCGTGCTGGGTGCGCCGCTGGATATGGGCACGCAATGGCGCAGCGGAGCGCGGTTTGGTCCGCGTGGCATCCGTGATGCTTCCACCCTCTTCGCTTTTGGTCATGCCGGAGCTTACGATCACGAGGATGACGCGACCTATCTGGATGGGGCGCGGATCGTTGATCTCGGCGACGCCGATATTGTGCATACCGATCAGGAAGCCTCGCATCGCAGCATTGAGAACGGCGTGCGCGCGATCCTCGCGGCGGGCGCGTTGCCCGTGGTGCTAGGCGGGGATCACTCAGTGAATATCCCGTGCATCAATGCGTTCTCGGAGCAAGAGCCGATCCATGTCGTGCAGATCGACGCGCATCTTGATTTTGTCGATGAGCGGCACGGCGTGCGGTATGGCCACGGCAACCCGATGAAGCGGGCCTCTGAGAAACCTTATGTCACGGGGTTGTCGCAGTTCGGTATCCGCAATGTCTCCTCGACGGCCAAGGAAGGCTATGAGGATGCGCGGTCGCAGGGCGCGGATATTCTATCGGTGCGGCAATTCCGGGCGCTAGGACCGGAGGGCGCACTGGAGCGGGTTCCTGCGGGCAAGCGGTATTATCTGACCGTCGACATTGACGGGTTTGACCCCTCCATCGCGCCAGGCACGGGGACGCCCTCGCATGGCGGGTTTCTATATTATGAGATTTTGGAGTTCATCGCGGGGTTGGCCCAGCGCGGGGATATTGTGGGGATTGATCTCGTCGAAGTCGCCCCGGATTATGATCCGACCGGAACGACCTCGATCTTGGCAGCACAGTTGTTGCTGAACACAGTGGGGCGGATTTTGGCGAAGCCGGGCGTTTAATTAGCTGCCCGAATTATACTTGTAGCTGCCGTCCTTTGATGTGTCTTCCTTGAGGATGTCTTTGACCTCGCGAGGGACGTATTTTTCGTCGTGCTTGGCGAGGACTTCGTTTGCCTCGAACAAGCCGTTGACATAATTGCCCTGCGCGACAACGCCTTCGCCTTCTTTAAAGAGGCTTGGCGGGATGCCCGTAAAGGTAACGGGGACGGTTTTCTCGAAATCCGTAACTTCGAAGCGGATCGTTTCACCCTCGTCGCGGACGAGCGAGCCTTCGACGACCATGCCTCCAACGCGCAAGGGGCGTTCTGGGGTGATTTCACCGGCGGCTTGTTTCGCGATCAACTCGCTGGGACCAAAGAAGAACACAATCGAATCGCGCATCGCCAATGACACGAGGATGGTAGACATTGCCAAGGCAACGCCACCAAAGACGAGCAACATAACCCGTTGTTTTTTACGCATTCTCGCCAAGGCGGGATCTCCTTAAATCAGGGGTGCTGAGTCCGCTTTATTCACTGTTTTATTCGCTTCGTCCAATGCGTCGGCCTCCGCCCAAGTCGCTGCATTGATCTCCGCGCCAAAGATAAAAACTGCGGCTGAGACATAAAAAAACAAGAGCGTCGCGATAACACCGCCGAGAGTGCCATAGGTAATTGCGTAACTCGGAACAAAACGAAAATAAATTGAAAAGGCGCTGGCGAGGATCATCCACAGAACAACCGTCACAAGCACTCCACGCAAAATCGGCACAGGCGGGCGTTCGGCGGGCAAGATGTGGTGCATCAGAAACAGGAAGACGATCAGGATCGCCGCGCCGAAAAAATACCGAAACGCCACCCAGATTTGCAGGTTCACGCCGAAGAATTCTTCGACATATTCGACGGCGCCCGAATACTCTCTCGCAAGAGCAGTAAGTGACGGACCAAAGACGATCAGGACCGACAGCGCGACAAAGGCGACGAAGGCCAAAAACACAAACCCAATCGAGATAAGCCGGTTCTTCCACCACGAACGGTAGTTCTTGACCAAATACGCGCGCTCCAAGCCCGCGCGCAGGGCTTCAAAGCCGTTCGAAGCAATCCAGATCGCCCCAATAGCCGACAGACTGAGTACGTTGCCAGAGCGATTGCGGACGACTTCTTCCAGAACAGGCCGGATCGTGCGCGCGACGTGGGGCGGCAGGTTGTTGAAGAGGAAGTTCATCACCGGCTCGACGCCTTCCGTTCCAATCGCGAGACCGCACAAGGCCGTCGCAAAGATCAGAAACGGAAAGAGCGCGAGCAGCGCGGTATAGGCCATATACCCCGCCAGCGCGGAACCGTCATCGCGTATGAAGTTCTTCACGGCGAGCGCGATGGCCCACCCGATCCCCTTGGCTTTGACGATCGCGCTCATCGCCGCTTACGGGAACAAGGGGGCCTGCATCAGACCCGTTGTTTCGGGAAGGCCAAGCATAATATTGGCGTTCTGTATCGCCTGACCGGAGGCGCCTTTGACAAGATTGTCGAGAACCGAGACGACAATCGCGCGCCCCTCGCGCCGATCCGCAACCACCCCCATACGACAATAGTTCGAGCCGCGCACATGGCGGGTATGCGGGGTCTCGCCCATCGGCAGGACTTGGCAGAAGGGTTCATCGGCAAAGCGGGCCGTGAGCGTTTCATGAATTTTTGCGGCATCGCCTTTGACATAGATCGTCGCGAGGATGCCCCGGTTTTGCGGGATCAAATGCGGAGCAAACGTCACACGCACCTCGCGCCCCGCCGCCTTCGACAATTCTTGATCATACTCCGCCGTGTGGCGGTGCCCGCCAATATTGTAGGAATGGAAGCCCTCGGAGACTTCGGCAAAGAGCGTGCCTTCTTTCGCCGCGCGGCCCGCGCCGCTCACACCGGACTTTGCATCCACAACGATCTCATCAGGATCAATGACGCCCTGCTCCACCAAGGGGATCAGCGGCGTTGCGCCGGTGGCGACATAACAGCCGGTGCTTGCGACAAGGCGTGCCGTCTTGATGTCTTCGCGGTAGAACTCTGGCAGGCCATAGACAGCAGTTTGCTGCAACTCAGTCGCGGTATGCTCGCCGCCATACCATTGGGCGTAAGCTTTGGGATCGCGCAGGCGAAAATCAGCTGAGAGGTCCACAATCCGCAGATGTTCTGGCAAGGTCACGATGATCTTTTGCGTGGTCGCATGAGGCAGCGCGCAGAACACCAGATCGACGCCGCCGAAATCAACTTCGTCAATCTTGGTCAGGGTTGGCAAGTCAAGATAGGAAAGGTGCGGAAAGACCGCGCCCATGCTCTGACCCGCTTTTCGGTCTGCCGTCAGCGCGACCAGTCGGTATTCCGGGCAGACGCTGAGAAGGCGCACGAGTTCCGCCCCCGTATAGCCGCTTGCACCCAGAATTGCCGTCCGTATCGCGCTCATAGCGCCCTCCTGTGAGATGTGAGGGTGCAGCAATAGGGGAAGCGGCGGGGGAGTGCAAATGAGAGCCGCCTGTACGACGACAATGAATCCGGCACGCTACACGACAGTAACCCTCATTGCTCGATTGGTCCGGACACTCCAGAGCCGCAAAAGCCGCCGCCTGCCGTTCTGGATCGTCGAAATGAATCCGGCGATGGCCTGCTTTGCCTAAAGTGTCGTGTAGTCTGATCGTGTAGCGGGCAGCGCGCGGTGCTTTTTGAAAACTCTTGACAAGCTGTCCGATTTCAATGATTTTGTTCATGTTTTGTTTTTAATCAGGAGACCTCGCAAACAAATGGACTGGAACCTCGCCCTTCAACACAATCAACAGATTTTGCTGCGGAATGTGGCATGGCTGTTTACGTGGTTGAAGTTGGAAGTCGGGGACTCGGTTGAACGGATGCCACGTCATAAGTGGCTGGCGGTTCTATTTGTATTGCGGCCTTCGGAATCTGCGTATCGGCGAGTGATTTACATTGCCATGTTCGTGCGCGGGATCGTCGCGCCCGCGTATCGAATGCGGAAGGCGAAATCGGCGCGTCCGACGGTCAAATCTTCCGATCCAACGAAACCTTCTGACGAGGAGCGCACACGCCGCGTGCCTCCGGCTTTTCGGTTAATTGATCCGCGCAAACAATTCGACTTGAACCCGAACAAACCCAAGATCGCGAAAGGACCGGGACCGTTTATTACGGACTTTTGGTCTGATGATCCGATTTACGACCGCAGTGTGCTTTATGCATATCAAGAGAAGATGAACCGGCCTCGTCCTGAAGATATGAATGCTGTTTCGCTTTGCCGCCGGATGAATGCTTTGATGGCCGCGTTGCAAGACCTCGACGGGCAGGCGCTTCGCATGGTGAAACTACATATGCGGATGCAGTACCGCACGGCGCAAACCGGCAAATACCAAAAGCGTCCGATGCGTCCGGGGTTGCCCCCCGGATATAGGCAGCGCCAAAAACATGAGGTGGACGAGGTGTTGGCCGAATGTCATCGACTTGCGCTGATGGCGCAGCAGGAATTTAAATTCCCCGATACGTCTTAAAAGACGTAGCCGGGTTCATACGCTTTATCCGCATTCCTTTCGGGGTGGGGGGCATTCGCCCATGCGCCGAATTTCGACAGTTGGCCAGTGGCAGGCACGCGCACGCTTTGCCGGAACCGCCGCCGCTCACCGCAGCTTCAAGTGCCCTCAATCCTGCCAGTCGCCCGAGAACCCGCGCGGGATCATTAAGATGTCTCGATCCACATCTGCGATGTTTGTCTTGCCGCAAAATGCCATTGTCAGATCGAGTTCTTTGCGAATGATGTTCAGCGCCTCGGTCACGCCCGCCTCTCCGAGTGCGCCCAGACCATAGACAAAAGATCGCCCGATGAGCGTTCCTTTGGCACCCAGAGCGAGCGCCTTCAGAACATCTTGGCCCGACCGTATCCCGCCATCGAAATGCACTTCGATTTTATCTCCGACAGCATCCATAATCGCGGGCAAGGCCCGGATAGACGAGAGAGCACCGTCGAGTTGCCGCCCGCCATGATTGGAAACAATAATCGCATCGGCACCGACATTCAGAGCGGCCTTGGCATCGCGTGGATCAATGATGCCCTTAATGATAAGCGGCCCGTCCCACATCTTTCGGAACTCTCGGATACGGTCCCAATCTAAGGCTTCGTCGAATGCTTCCGCTGTCCAAGCACTCAGCGACGACGGGTCTGTCACACCGCTGGCATGGCCGACGATGTTGCCAAAGAACCGACGCTTGGTCCCCAACATTCCGAGACCCCAGTGAACCTTGGTCATCATGTTGGCGACAGATTTCGGTGTCAATTTTGGCGGAGCGGACAAGCCGTTCTTGATGTCCTTGTGACGCTGACCCATGACTTGCAGGTCGACCGTGATCATCGCGGCAGAGCACTTCGCGGCCTTTGCCCGATCAAAGAGACGCCGCATGAAATCATCGTCTTTTAGTGTGTAGACCTGAAACCAGAAGGGGCGCGATGTATGTTCGGCAACATCTTCGATTGAACAAATCGACATTGTGGAAAGTGTGAAGGGAACGCCAAACCTTTCCGCCGCGCGGGCGGCCTTGATCTCTCCATCGGCGCATTGCATCCCGGTCAACCCCACCGGCGCAAGTGCGACGGGCATCGCCACACCCTCGCCGATCATCTGACTCTCTGTCGTGCGCCCCGACATGTCGATTGCGACCCGTTGCCGGAAAAGTATCTCATCAAAGTCCGAGCAGTTTTTGCGGAAGGTCTGCTCCGTCCAACTCCCCGATTCCGCATAATCGAAGAACATCTTCGGAACCCGCCGTCGGTAGATGCGCTTGAGATCGTCAATACATGTGATGGGCGGCATAACTTGAGTGCGCTCCTTGAGCGGGGACGAATGGGGAGGCGGCATATTCTCGCGTCTTGCGGATCAAAGACCGTTGACTGGGATTTTTAACGTTGGATTGCCCTTCTCATCGCAGGGAATTTCTCCCGCCCTCATGTTCACCTGCAACGAAGGAATAATCAGCTTGGGCATTGCGAGTTGCGCGTCTCTTTGCGTCCGAAAGGCAATGAACTCTTCGCGGGTTTGCCCATCGCCGACATGAATGTTCTTGGTCCTTTGCTCACCGATCGATGTCTCCCACGAAATGGCACGTCCACCGGGGCCGTAGTCATGGCAAATGAACAAGCGCATATCATCCGGGAGCGACAGCACGCGCTGAATTGAATCGTAAAGCTCGCCAGCATCGCCGCCGGGAAAGTCGGCTCGCGCTGAACCGCCATCCGGCATGAAAAGAGTATCGCCAGCAAAGGCAGCGTCGCCGATGACATGAACCATGCAGGCAGGGGTGTGCCCCGGCGTCGCAATGGCAAAAGCTGTCATCCCGCCAATTGTATAAGTATCGCCATCTTCGAACAGAGCATCGAATTGCGAGCCATCGCGTTGGAACTCGGTTCCCTCATTGAACACTTTTCCGAATGTGTCCTGAACTTCTGTAATCCGTGTCCCGACGCCAATCTTGCCGCCGAGCTTTTCTTGGATATACGGAGCCGCAGAAAGATGATCAGCGTGGACATGGGTTTCGATGATCCACTCAAGCGTCAGACCCCGCGATTGCACCACGTCAATCAACTGATCCGCGCTGACAAAAGAAATGCGGCCCGCCGCGTAGTCCATGTCCAATACGCTGTCGATGATCGCGCAGGAAGCCGATGCCGGGTCTTGCACTACGTAAGAAATCGTGTTGCTGGCTGCGTCAAAGAACCCGTCGACTTTGGGGATCACATTCAAGTCAATATTCGGAAATTGCATAACGTCCTCCTATGATCCAACCACACCGCCGTTCCGGGCGTTCATACTATGCCATTCTGATCTACGTTTCGACGGTCATATCTTCAAATCAAGTCTTGGTTTCCAGAAGGGACGGAAAAGCTCGATCTTCGGACAACGGTTCATGACAACCTGCAATCCTGCTTCTTCAGCCAGTTTTGCGGCGGCATCATCATAGACACCAATTTGACCCCAAAGAACCTTGGCTCCCATAGCAATTGCCTTCTCTGCGATGCCGAAAAGTTCTTCTTTTGGGCGAAAGACATCAACCATATCAACGGGTTTATCAATATCTTCCAGCGAATGATATACTTTGAGGCCCCGGATTTCCAAGAGGTTCGGATTGGGGTTTACCGGTAGAATATCATAGCCGATTTCGCTCAACTGCCGCAGCACACCATAGCTGAACTTGGTCTTGTCAGCGCTTGCCCCCACCATCGCAATGGTTTTGACCGATTTCAGAATATCCGCCAGATATTGCGGATCATAATCATAGATGTGCTCGATATCTGCCTCAGGCATGAGCTAACCTTCTTTTGCTGTGGCGATATCCGCCTTTAATTCGTGGGGCTTCAACGGGTCTAAGAATGGATTACGATACAGCTTGTCGTGACTTTCCACCCCGATTTCCAAGGTGATGTCAGACGTGGCGCGAGCCACGCAAAGGATCACATACCCGCTGTCAATCTGACGATTATTCAAAGCCACTTGGCGGCGTTGATCCACCGTTCCCTCGGTCAGCTTCGCCGCGCATGTGATGCAGCCGCCATATTTGCAGCCATAGGGCAAATCGACACCCTGATCACGCAGCGCATCCAACAGCGACCGGCGCGCATCCACTTCGTAAGTCGCGTTCTCGCGGTTCGCAATCGTCACGGCATAGCTGGTCATAGCCAAATGTCACTTGTGCAATCGCCGCCCGGATAACGGGCCTCGTGGCACCGGCTGGGTCCATTGGGCTCTTTGCCGAAATCGACGATGAAGTCTGGATTGATGCTCATTCCACCGAGCACTGGATCGCAATCAATCTGCACCATCACGCCACCCTTTTCGCGAATTTCAGGATAGAACTGATTGTCCCAAGTGGAAAACAGCGACGTGGTGACGTACAGCCTGCGCCCATCGAGGCTAAGCTGAAACATCTGAGGTCCGCCCGCGACGTCCACCCCGTTGACCTTCGGTGCTTTACCAAGCAGTCCCCCCATAAAGACCTGACCTGTCAGCTTTGGATTATGAGGATCGCTGATGTCGTACTGACGCATATCGCCGTGCAGCCAGTTGTTAAGGTAGAGGTATTTGTCATCCATCGAAATCAGAATGGCGGACATCACACCCGGCAACGGGATCGGCCATTCGGGGTGCATTTCGTTTTCGACATCGATAATCTTTTCCCATTGCCACTTGCCCGCATCATCCCGCCACCAATGGATCACATTGGTGGAGAGCGCAGCGCCGCAAAAGCCATGCGTGCTATCGGGGTTATGGTGAAATTTCACCTCCAACGGCAAAAGCCCGTCTTCGCCCAAATAAAAACTTTCAACCGGCTCCCGTTTCTCGAAATCCCAGAAATGAAGTTCGCGGCCATATTTCAAGTGGCCCACTTCCTCCAGATCGAACCCCGGCATGAAAGTATTGGGCGCGGCCCATTCGCTGCTGACCATGATATTGTGGCGCGGCTGATACCAAAAATCATAGCCAAACTTGATGTCGCCCATCGAGTTTTCCCAGCGGCCTTGAATCTCGAAATCCTTGTTCAAATGCAGATAACCGCCGGGAGCCTCGCCTTTGGCATCGCCCAACATGGAAATGATAATCTCGGACCCTAAACAATGCACAGTATGCGGCCCAGAAAGATTAGTCTTGGCTTTGATTTCAGCCCCATCAATCACTGTATGCAAGCGCGGGGCGCGTGGATCGGTGGCGGTGTCAACGATGTGCAGATTGTTCGATCGCACGCCGGGCAAGATCAGAAACTTCCGCGACATAGAGTCGTCATCGAAACAACTGGAACAGGCATTCCACCCCATGTGGTGCAGCTCATCCCCAATTCCCGGCATCTCAAGCCTGTGGATGACTTGAGAATATGTCGGGCTTTCGGGGTCCACATCCACTGTCGCCAGATAGTCAGGTTTTTGAATACCCGTCCCGGTGTAGATCGCGATGGTATAGAGCAGCTTTTCGCGCGGGGCCTTAATCGCCTCCGCTGGCGACGCATAGCCCGGTCCACAACATTCCATGAATTACCCTCTCATCCGGTCGGCAATGGCGACGATGCGATACATATCACGCAAAACTGGTTTTTCGATCAGCTTCCCATCGATCACGACAAGCCCCGTATCCGCCGCTTCGAATTCTGCAATTATCCGGCGGGCACGGGCGGTTTGCTCGTCACTCGGTGTGAACACCGCATTCAAAGCTGCGATTTGCTTGGGGTGGATCGAGCCCTTTCCGGCAAAGCCCAAATCGCGGACTTTCTCGGCCTCGACCCGCATCCCTTCTGGATCGTCGAGATCAAGAAACGGCACGTCAATCACATCTAAACCTGCCGCCGCCGACGCATGAACAACACGAGAGCGTGCATAGATCATCGAGTCAAACATGTTTCGGCAACGTAGCTCAGCGGCCATATCCACGCCACCAAAGAACATCGCATCAATTCGGGTTGAGCATTTGGCAATCTCGAAAGCTGCCTCCAGCCCTTCATTTGTTTCGATGATCACATGCAGCCGCGTGGCATGGCCCGCTTCCGACAAAAGTTGATCGAGCATCAGAACCTCATCCGGTGTCCGAACTTTAGGCATCATCAATGCAGGCGGTGGGGTCTTCGTTGCGAGAATCGCACTTACATCTTCGATGCCGAAACGCTCTCGCATGGAATTGATCCGCACGATCCGCTCAACGCCGTCATCGACTTGGGGTTCTTCAAAAAGCGCGAGCGCGCTGCGGCGTGCTTGCGCCTTATCCTTGGGCGCGATGCCATCTTCAAGCTCAACACAGACGATATCTGCGCCACTGGCCAGCGCTTTGGGAAACATGTCAGGGCGCAAGCCCGGTGTGAAGATGAAGCTGCGCCTTGGACGTACAACTCGTTCTGACATCAGGCCCTCCCCCAAGAACTTTCATCCCGCAGCGACCTCCTAAGGGCCGTCCAGCGTCCGAACGTCCAATTCAATCCTCGCATCCCAACGAAATTCGCCGGCGAAACCAATCGCCACGTCACAACCGAAATTATAGACGCGGCAAGACGATGATACCCATCCGGCACCTCAACCATTTGCCGCTACCGACCAGAATGTGTCCTGCGACGGCAACGGGGCCGTCTACGACCACAACGGGACGGGCTTTTTGAGTCAGCAATTGCATCAATCCACCCCGAACAAAATGACCTCATATTGTGGACACCGCCACAATCGCTTATGACACAAGGGAACAATGAGAGGTGGGCGTGATAGCGATGACGGCTTTCATTTGCGATGGCGTTCGGACTCCCATTGCACGATACGGCGGGGCGCTGTCCTCAATCCGTGCAGATGACCTTGCCGCCCTACCAATTGCCGCCCTCAAGGATCGCAATCCGGGTGTCGATTGGACCTCGGTCGATGACGTTATCCTCGGTGACGCAAATCAAGCAGGCGAGGATAATCGAAATGTCGCCCGCCTCGCCGCGCTGTTGGCTGGCTTACCCGAAAGCGTACCCGGAACGACGATAAATCGCTTGTGCGCCAGCGGCATGGACGCGGTCGGGTTCGCCGCACGGGGGATCAAAGCTGGGGACTATGATCTGGCTATCGCCGGCGGGGTCGAAAGCATGAGCCGCGCACCTTTTGTCATGCCCAAGGCCGCCACTGCCTTCGCCCGATCTGCCGAACTTTTTGATACGACCATCGGCTGGCGTTTCGTGAACCCGAAAATCGTGAAAAATTTTGGCATCGATTCCATGCCACAAACGGCAGACAATATTGCCGAGGACTTTGACATCAGCCGCGAAGACCAAGACGCCTTTGCCGCACGCTCGCAAGCGCGCTGGGCCGCCGCCGATGCCGCTGGATTGTTTGCCGATGAATTGACGCCCGTCACGGTCCCTCAATCCAAAGGCGAGCCAGTCGTCTTCGTGAAAGACGAGCACCCTCGCCCCGGCACGTCTGTCAAGAACTTGTCAAACCTGCGGGGAATTAATGGCGCGGGCCAAACCGTAACGGCAGGCAATGCGTCGGGAGTGAATGATGGCGCTGCTGCGTTACTGCTCGCGTCTGAACAAAGTGCCAAAGATAATGACCTGACGCCAATGGCACGAGTCGTCGGCATGGCCGCTACGGGAGTTGCGCCGCGCATTATGGGGATCGGCCCCGCCCCGGCCAGTGAGAAAGTTCTCAAGCGTGCGGGCCTGACCATTGATCAGATGGACATCATCGAATTGAACGAAGCCTTTGCTTGCCAAGCTCTCGCCACCCTGCGGCAACTTGGGGTGCCCGATGATGCACCACACGTGAACCCCAATGGCGGCGCGATTGCGATGGGTCATCCGCTTGGTATGTCCGGCGCGCGCCTGGTGCTAAGCGCGGCCTATCAGCTTCGACGAACCGGGGGACGTTATGCGCTCTGTGCGATGTGTGTCGGCGTGGGCCAAGGCACCGCACTGATCTTAGAACGGGTATAAGCAAGAACATTCGATGTATCCTTGATCGTTCAATCGAATGCAGCGAGCCGAGAAGATACCCGCGAATTTTAAAGGCTTGCACCTCGCAAGTTTACGTCAGATTTTGTAACACGTAAGAAGAATTGCGGTAACTTTGGTTCCGATTAAAATTGAGATTCGCACACATGGTTCTGTCGATCAAAACCACAATTTTGGCGGCTCTGGTCGGATTGCAGCTTATTGCCGCTGGGATCATTATCTCCTCGTCTTTTGTTACCTCGGAAACGGCGGTTCTCAGGCAGGCTGAGCGCCTGATGCGGTCCATTGGCGATGATACGATCCAGCATACTCGACGCTTCCTGAAACAAGCCGACTCTGCGGTAGAGCTCTCGCAATCAGTGCAGGAATCTGACCTGATTGCCGGCGATGGCACCGGTGCGCTGGAACGATTCTTTTTTGAACAACTTCGGATTTTTCCTGATTTTAGCGGCTTATATCTTGGCGATAAGAATGGACAATTTACCTTCGTTCGCCGCTCGACCGACATTGTTGGCACGAGCTATCAGACAAAGCTGATCACGTCGGACTCGCCCGGCGCGAAACTAATTTCCCGCGATGATCGCTTCAAAAAGCTGGCAACCAAAAGTGATTTAGACGACTCTTTTGATCCGCGCGAGCGGCCTTGGTACATGAAGGCCGTGAAGATGCAGGATAAAGTTTGGACTGCGCCTTATATCTTCTACACGTCACAACAACCCGGCATTACCGTTGCCGCGCCGGTCAGCGGAACAGATGGCGCTATTGAGGGCGTGGTCGGGATTGATGTGGAGATTGCATCGATCTCCAACTTTCTCGCCGACCTTGAAATTGGCAACTCAGGGGCGGCGCTGATCCTGACCAGAAACGGCGACGTGATCGCTCATCCCGATTCGTCGAAAATCAAGAAACTACGAGACGATGGCGAGGCCGGATTGCGCTTTGCCAAGATCCACGAGATAGATGATCCCATCGCGCGCGCTGTCGTCGGCAGGCTATCGTCGGAAACCGGCGAAGTCGATTTCACGGTCAATCAATTTGCGCGCGTCGATGTTAGCGGAGAGGTTTACGATGCCGTTCTGATGCCATTCACCGTCGGACAATTGGATTGGACCATTGCGATCTATGTCCCCGAGGCCGATTTTCTTGGATCGATTATCGAAGGGCGAACTCTCAATATCGCCATCGCGTTTTCGATCGCTTGCTTGACGGTTCTGTTGGGGTGGTTCATTGCCCGCCGCATTACGTCGCCCCTGACAGCCTTATCGGAATATGCTGACCAGATCACGCGTGAAGAACGCGCGAACCCTGTTACGCTGCCAGGAAATTTTGTTGAGATTAATCACGTATCGGCAGCCTTTGGCCGGATGTCGTTATGGCTTGACGGGTATCGGTCTCAGAACAGTCAGATGCACGCTGAATTAGCCGAGTCCGCCAAGAAACTAGAGGTACGCGTTGACGAGTTGAACGCCGAGATCGTTGACCGAAAAAGGGCTGAAGCGCAAAGCCAACAGCTTCAAAATGAACTGGCACATGTCGGCCGCGTCGCCACCACCGGGGAGATGGCGGCCAGTCTCGCCCATGAATTAAATCAGCCTCTGACAGCGATTACGCAATATTGTGACTTGTTGATCAACGCCGCAAAATCAGACGCAGACAACAAAGAAGAGATTACGGAATCTCTAGAGGAGTTGCAGAATCAGGCGTTTAGGGCGGGCGCCATCATTCGTGAATTGAGGCAGTTCATCCGCAAGGGCGAAACGGATTTAGAGCAGGTAAACCTTGCGGAGTTAATCGTCCAGACAGTCCGTCTGATTGAACCGCAAGCGCGCAAGAACAACATCGATATTGCGATCAACGTCGATGAAGACGCTCCAAAAATTCTGATAAACCGAGTTCAAATCGCGCAAGTGCTGGTCAACCTAATGCGGAACAGTGTTGAGGCGATTAAGTCAGCGGGAAGCAATCCACGGATCATTACAATCAAGACTTGCCACCGCGGCAGCGGTGCCGAGATTATCGTCGAAGATACCGGTCCCGGCTTGTCATCCGTCGAAAGTGCCTTCAAGCCCTTTGAAACGAGCAAGCCTGACGGCATGGGTATCGGCCTGTCAATCAGCCGCACCATAATCGAGGCGCATCAAGGCCGTTTGACCGCCGACCCCACGGTCAAGCGCGGGGCACGGTTCAGAATTTCCTTGCCAGGCACGCTCGACACGGTCGTCGCGGCGCAGGCTGAAACTGCTTAGAGTTCGTCAGACAAAAGCTTGGAGACTTCGAACAACTCCGGCAACGTGGTCGCATCAAGCTTTTCCATCATCCGCGCCCGGTGGTGTTCAACGGTGCGGTGGCTGATATTTAACTCGCGCGCAATTTCTTTATTGGTCAGCTTTGTCTCAGAGCGGGTGAGAAGCCTGAAAACGTCAGTCTCCCGATCCGTCAGGCGAGCCGCCTTTTCTCGCAGCGCGCTCGGGTCTTTCTTTTTATCTAGTTTAATTTTTTGGCTGGCAAACGCTTCATCAATCCGCGCGAGCAGCGCTTCCTGGCGAAACGGCTTTTCAAGAAAATCGAGTGCCCCGGCGCGCAAGGCTTGAACAGATTGCGGGATGTTGCCGTGGCCTGTGATGAAGATCACCGGTAAATCTGGCGCACGCTTGCGGAGATGGTCCTGCAATTCGAGGCCATCCATATCCGGCATACTTAAATCGAGAACCAAACATCCCGCCTGATGAGAGGAATATTCATCCAAAAATTCTTTGGCACTCGCAAAGGCATTCACGCGATACCCACGCATTTCCAGCGCTCGCGGCAAAGCCTTGCGAATTGCAGGATCGTCGTCGACTAAAAAAACAGTTGGTTCTGACATTTATGCGCCCTCCTCAGAGCGCTTAATCTCTCAATAGCAAAACAGAGCAATGTGCGTGTCGCATCACCCGTGCTGAATTGTGTCCCAGCAAGTAGTCACCAGTCTCGGTACTCCCAGGACCCAAAACAATTACATCTGCGCCGATCTCTTCCGCCGCTGCAACAATTTCCTTATAGACCGAACCATGTCCGATCAGGTTTTTTTCGACTAAGCCATCACCGCCATTGCTCGCAACAAAGTCTGTGAGCGACGTCAACGCTTGCGCAAGCGCCTTCTTTTCAAAATCCGCCGGGAAGAACGAGGCCACCATTGGCATCGAAAAACTTGGAACAACGGATAATACGTTTAACTTTGCACCCGTATTTTTGGACAACTCACGTGCGGAGGCGAACACCTTTTTCGATTCCACCTCGTCGTCAAGATCAAGCGGAACTAAGATCGACTTAAACATGGGCGGCGTCCTCCTCACGGTTGATCGACGCTGAGGCCGTTCTTGCCAAACGGCCTTTTTGCAACCAGTAAATGAACCCGAGCAGCAATAGTGCGGGAATGAAGAACAGAGACCTTGGCGGCTGTGACGCAGGGACCAGAACTTCTTTGATCTCCTGATCGAAATCAAAACCAGCCTTTTCAGCAGGCGAGTCGAACGTTGCGCCATCTACGATGAGTTTGCCGTCCTCTTCGAGGAAGTCCGCGCCAAACTCCGCTAAACGATCCTCACCGGTGTCACCCTCTGGCACCTTGACGATGAGTGTTA
Source organism: uncultured Neomegalonema sp. (assembly GCA_964549375.1). GTDB lineage: Bacteria > Pseudomonadota > Alphaproteobacteria > Rhodobacterales > Rhodobacteraceae > JAHDDY01. Next base: position 12,408 of record CAZJWF010000025.1, on the reverse strand, counting down.
GGGAAACGGGTTCCCCGACATCGTCCAAGCCATCCGCCTTCAAACGAACTTCCGACCCCGGCTCCGCATCCGCAACCGCTTGCGTCAGTTGCGATGGTGCCAACTTCTCATACGGCGGAACGACCATATCCATCCAGAAACCGGGACGGAACAGCGTGAAAGCAATCGCAACCAACGCCAAAGACTCCCAGATACGGTTCTTGGCAAAGAAAAATCCTTGCATCCCGGCTGTAAAGATTAGCATCGCCACCGTTGCGATGATGAAGATCGGAACGGCCTCTAACGCCCCAACGTTATAGAGGATCAGGTCTGTGTTGAAGATAAACAAGAACGGCAGCAGCGCTGTTCTCAAGCTGTAGAAGAACGCGACGAATCCTGTTTTGATCGGATCACCGCCTGAAACTGCCGCCGCCGCAAACGACGCGAGACCCACAGGCGGCGTAACGTCCGCCATGATGCCAAAATAAAAGACGAACAGGTGAACCGCGATGAGTGGGACGATTAACCCGTTTTGCTGTCCGAGTGTTACGATGACAGGGGCCAACAAAGACGACACCACGATATAGTTTGCCGTCGTTGGCAAACCCATGCCCAGTATCAGGCTCAGGATGCCCGTCAGGACAAGGATAGCGAGGATGTTGCCTTGGCTGAGAAACTCTACAAGTGCAGCCAATACAGCGCCAACACCCGTCTGGCTCACCGCCCCCACGATGATCCCAGCGGTTGCTGTGGCAATACCAATGCCGATCATATTGCGGGCACCAGTGATTAAGCCGTCGATCATTTCACTGAAGCCCAGCCCAATCGTCCCCCGCGTGCTCTCCCCCCGAAAAATCGCCTTTAGGAAATTTTGGGTCAGCAAGATGAAGATCATCAATAAAGTTGCGTAAAAAGCCGACAACGTGGGCGACAGGCGCTCAACCATCAGGCACCAGATCAACAACAAGACGGGCAAAAGATAAAAGAGGCCCGCATTGATCGTTGGTCCCGGTTCAGGCAACGCCGTAATTGGCGCATTCGGATCATCGAGTTCCAGCACAGGATAATTGGAACCGTGGCGCAGCAGCAAAATGTAGACCAGTGCAAGGCCCGCCGAGATCACCCAGACCGTCGAATCTCCCGCGATGGCCCGTAGGCCGCCCAGTACGTAGTAAAGAACGAACGCGCCCACGACCGCATAGCCAAGCACTAACGCCCCCATCGACACATAGCGCCAACGGCTATCCGGACTGAGACGGCCGTGAATAAAGCGATGTATCAGCATCACAACCAACAGCACCGCAAGCGCAAGAACCGCGACGGTGGCAGCGTCGTCAACCCAAAGGATCGTTGAAACGACCCAACCAATCGCACCCGCAATCGCGAAGAAAGCTGCGGCAGTTGTCAGAAACGCAATAAGCGCCCATTTCGCAGGTTTGCTTTCGCCCGTGCGCGGAAGACCTTGCATATCGGCTTTCATCGCTTCGAGATGAACGATGTAAACGAGGGCAATGTAGGAAATCACGGCCGGAACGAACGCGTGCTTGACGACTTCAAAGTAACTGATGCCGACATACTCGACCATTAGAAACGCAGCGGCCCCCATGACTGGTGGCATGATCTGGCCATTGACCGAAGACGCAACCTCTACCGCACCCGCTTTCTCGGATGAGAAACCAACCCGGCGCATCATAGGGATCGTAAAAGTGCCGGTGGTGACAACATTCGCGATGGACGATCCTGAAATGAGACCTGTCATTGCCGAGGCAACCACGGCAGCTTTTGCAGGGCCACCGCGCAAGTGCCCCATGAGTGAGAAGGCAACCTTAATGAAGTAATTTCCTGCTCCCGCTTTCTCCAGAAGTGCGCCGAACAGCACGAATAAGAAAACAAGATCAGTCGAAACCCCAAGGGCTATGCCAAATACCCCTTCAGTTGAAAGCCATTGGTGATCGGCCACAGCGCCAAAGCTCGCGCCCTTCCACGCTAGGATACCCGGAGCATATGGGCCAAGGAACGTGTAACCAAGGAAGACCATTGCGACGATTGCTAGAGGCGGACCAAGAGACCTCCTGGTAGCTTCAAGTAGGATAAGAATGCCGACAACGGCAACGCTCACATCGAACCAGTTTGGATTCGCGGGACGATCAGAGAGCGTAGTCCCGAAGACCCAGCCCATATACGTGCGGCTGAAAAGGAACAGGTAGAACGCACAAAACGCACCGAGAATACCGAGTATCCAATCCGGCACGGGCACGAAGCCGCGCGGCGAGTCCTTGAAAGCCGGATAGCTCAAAAAGCAAAGCAGGATCGCAAATGCCAGATGGATCGAACGCGCTTCGCCAGAGTTAAACGCTGTGAGATTGGCAATCCAACGGGTTGATTCATATTGGGATAGAATGGAAGGGATCGGTGAGGCGAACCAGAGTTGGAACAATGACCACGCAAGCGCCAAACCAGCCATGAGGAGATAGAGGCTACGTTTGGAGGGATTTCGGCCCCCTGTATCGCTGGAAGCCACCATCTCTTCCAGTTCGGCATCGCTGAGTGCTTGGCCTGCCGCCTGATTTTGCTCCGCCATCTTGATCCCCTACTTCCTACAAAAAGTCCCTCGGCGTTCAAAGCCTGGTTTGAACGAACAAGCCCCGCTCGTGAGCGGGGCTTGAATGGTCGCCTTAGAGCCAACCTTGCTCTTTGTAGTATTTGATCGCCCCCGGATGTAGCGGAGCCGAGAGATTATTCTTGATCATGTTCTTTTCTTCGAGGTTCGCGAAAGCAGGGTGCATTTTTTTGAACCGGCGGAAGTTATCAAAAACGGCCTTGACCATCTCGTAAACAACTTCATCAGAACTGTCGGTGGAGGTTACAAAAGTAGCACCAACGCCGAACGTTTCGACGTCGTCATCCGTACCTCGATACGTCCCCCCTTTGATGGTCGCCATCGCATAGAAGTCGTTATCGTCCGCCAACTTTTTGATCGTGTCGTTGTTGACGTCGATTAGCTTGGAATCGCAAGACGTCGTCGCCTCTTTAATCGTGCCCGATGGGTGGCCCACGGTGAACACAATAGCGTCAATCTTGTCGTCGCAGAGGGCTGCCGCTTGTTCGGAAGATTTGAGTTCAGCCGCGAGCGAGAAATCTGAAGCCTCCCATCCCATTTTTTCCATTACGACTTCGAACGTCGCGCGGGCACCGGAACCGGGATTACCGAGATTGACCCGCTTACCTTTCAAGTCTTCAAATGTTTTGATTCCCGAGTCGGCACGAGCAACCACCGTGAATGGCTCAGGGTGAACTGAGAACACCGCGCGGAGGTCTTTGTATTCTCCGTCCGGGAACTTGTCCGGGGCTGTGCCGTTATAGGCATGATACTGCCAATCAGACTGGGCAACACCCATGTTGATGTCGCCGTTACGAAGGCCATTGATGTTTGCAACAGACCCCCCAGTCGTGTGCGTGCATTTAATATCGTGGTCTTTGGTGCCTTTGTTGACCAAACGACAAATCGCGCCGCCAACCTGATAGTAGACGCCCGTCTGGCCGCCTGTACCGATGGTCACAAAGGTCTCAGCCACAGCGCTCGTTGCACCGACGCCAGCGAACATCGCCGACACGCAAGCCGCACCAAGAATTTTCTTGAGCATAGTCATCTCCCTGAATTGTCCGAACACCAGCGTAGGTGCGAAAAATTTCAGGGGTCAACAGCAGACGGGGTCAGTAAGATTACGTAGGTAAGCCGTTGCGCGACTCTATATGCGCTTCACACAACGAATGCGGTACCGTGTTCGTCATAGCTTTCAAAGGTCTAACGACGCGAACAGCTTGCGATTCTAACTTGGATTAAGCTCTGCGACGTTTGCGCTCACGACCACCGCGCGCGCCACCTCCCCTAGCGGGACCCTCTACCTTGTTTGCCTTAATCCACTCTGCACCCGAAGGATCATTGTTAAGAAGGAAGTTCGCAGCGCGGATTGATTCCATTTCTTTGCCGGACTTTGGCTTCGTGCTGCCCATGCCCAAAAGCTGAACGAAAATTTCGGGGTCGATGTCGTCAGGTACGATAATTCCAGCTTCGGCAAGCGAGGCTTTTTTCTCATCGATCTTTTTCATCGAAACCGGCAACTGAATCGGATTCATAATCGCCGATGTCATGCCCGCCGTCGCCGCCATCGCAAGGAACGCATTGTTGATGCCGTGGCGGTTTGGCAAACCAAAGCTGATATTCGATGCGCCACATGTCGTGTTCACGCCCAACTCTTCGCGCAAACGTCGTACCAGTGAAAAGACCTGAAGACCCGCCGTACCCATCGCACCAATCGGCATCACCAACGGATCCACGACGATATCGTGCGCTGGAATACCGTGATCCGCCGCACGCTCAACGATCTTTTTCGCAACGGCAAAGCGAACATCGGGATCTTCTGAAATACCCGTATCATCGTTTGAGATTGCGACGACCGGCACGTTATATTGTTTGACGAGCGGCAAAACGAGTTCAAGGCGTTCTTCTTCGCCCGTTACTGAGTTGAGCAAAGGCCGGCCTTCAGCGGCCTCAAGGCCATTTTTCAACGCGCCGGGAACAGAACTATCGATGCATAAAGGCGCATCGACAAGACCTTGAACCCGCGCAACCAATTCTCGCATCAAGGGCGGTTCGACAAAGTTGTTGTCCGCATAGCGCGGGTCTTCCGCCATTTTGTTTGAGAACACCGCCCCTGAGTTAATGTCGAGAACGGTGGCGCCCGCCGCAACCTGAGCGACCGCATCCGATTCCACTGTCGAGAAATCGCCTTGCTCTAACTCAGCAGCCAGCTTCTTCCTACCCGTCGGATTGATGCGTTCGCCAATCACGCAGAACGGCTCGTCAAAACCGATTACAACAGTCTTCGTTTTTGACTCGATAACGGTGCGGGTCATGGGCACATCCAATAATGAGAGGTCTGGTCAGGCAATGAGGTCGCCCAACTCATAAAGGGAATTAGACGTCGCGCGCTTCCTTGATCCACTCCGCAGACTTACCGATGCCGCCGAGCGGGAAGAAGTGAACGTGGGTGATGTTGAAATCTGGATTCGCCGCCTTGTGAAACGCCAAGTCCGTGACAAACTCGTCCGGATTGAACGGCAGCAAAAGTTTTGTCGCATCCTTCGCGCGTTTTTGAAGGACACGAAGTGACGGGCCAACACCGCAAGCAATTGCAAATTTGATCATCGTTTGCAATTTGGCTGGCCCTGCAACGCCGATATGGATCGGAAGAGAGAAACCTTCTGCCTTTAGGCGATCCGCCCATTCGATGACGGGTTGTGCCTCAAAACAGAACTGAGTAGCCAACGCCATCTGGGCATCCGTCCGCTTGGCGAAATCTTCTTTCCAGCGCAAGGCGTTCATGACATTTTTGTCGGAGCCGTCGGGATCAATGTCTTTATTCCCCTCCGGATGACCGGCAACATGTAGGCGTTTAAACCCATGTTGATCAAACAGGCCTGTTTCCAGCAATTGCATCGAGGAATGGAAATCTCCATGAGGCTGATCGACACCTCCGGCAAGCAACAGCGCCTGATCAATGCCAGCCTCGCCTTGGTAGCGATTAATCCAATCCAAAAGAACGGTTTCGTCTTTTATGATCCGCGCCGGAAAGTGCGGCATGACGTCGAAACCATCCTCAGAAAGACGTTTCGCCGTTGTGACCATTTCTTCAATCGGTGTCCCCTCAATATGCGCGACATAAACGCGCGTACCGGGCGCAAGAATTGCTTTGAAATCTTCGACCTTCGCCGCCGTGCGAGGCATGACCTCGATAGAACAATCCTTCAGGAAAGCACGAACCGCCATCCGATCCGATGCCGAGACAAGAGCGTCGTCGCTCTTCTTACCGAACAGTGATGCCAAAAGTGCCATGACCCAGCTCCCAATTATCCGACGTGGCCGCCCGCTTCGATCAGGACACGTAACGCATCCTTGTCGTATTTTGTTTCGAGTTTAACCGCTTCTGCGTCAGCAATCGCCTCTAGGTCAGCGCCCTCGACTTCAAAGGGCTCTGCGCGTCGCCAATCCTCCAGATAGGCATCTGAACTGGCTGCACCAGATTTCATCGCTGCCCGATCAATCGCCTGTTCAAACCTCTCCGACAATTGCCGTTTCGCATTCTTGCGACCCGCTTTCACGATGACCTGCGCCGGCATGTCTCGCCAGTAAACAACTGTAACCATCGCCATAGCGCTTCACTCCTGTTTCCTCCGCAGCGTTACCGCTGCGACGTTTCGCAAAGCGCTTCATGGGCGACTTCGCATATCGCAATTCCGACCAATGCTGTGATCGGTCCATCGCAGATAATGAAAGTGATATTTTATATTGCAATATAATAAAATGCTTATATATTTATTTTTATCACAGTAAAGGGTTATTGCTATGTCGCCTCTGCCGATTGATCTCTCATTTGAAGTGTTCCCTGCGGCCTCCGAGCTTGCTCAGGCCAACCTACAGAAAACGGTGCAAACGCTTGTCCCCTGCGCACCGCGCTTTGTATCAATCACGCAAGGAGCCAATGGAACGGGACATTCAGGAACGCTAAAGGCGCTCGACAATCTTCGCATTATAAACCCCAATTTGGGGTTGGCTGGGCACCTAACGGCAAGAACCGGATCGAAGGGAGAAGTGATCGCAATCGCCGAGGACTACGAGGCTGCCGGATCACGTTGGATCGTCGCATTGCGCGGGGATTCTTGCCAAGGCGCGGGAACGCCCTACCAACCTCATCCTCACGGCTTTCAAACCACACCAGAGTTCATCACCGCGCTAAAACAACGCACGAACTTGCGGATTGCGGTCGCAGGCTATCCGGAAAAACACCCAGACTCACCGGACAACATTCACGATATTGAGCACCTTAAGCGAAAAGTTGATGCTGGAGCAGATGCCATTATCACCCAGTTTTTCTTCGACAACGACGATTTCTATCGCTTCATCGACCAATGCCGGGCGACGGGAATTGATTGTCCGATCGTTCCCGGGGTGATGCCAATCCACAACTTCGCATCTGTCGCGAAGTTCGCTGGACGCTGCGGAGCGAGCATCCCAAAGCGAATCGCGGATCGCTTTGGCAAGGCCGACGCACGCGGGGCCAGCTATGACCTCGCCCTCGCAACCTGTGCCGGTCAGTGTGACCAACTTCGCGAGCAAGGTGTTCGAGCTTTTCACTTTTTCACTTTAAACCGCTCCGATTTGACTTTGGGTGTATGCCAAGCACTCGGACTGGTTCCCTCGACCCCAATCGACGGAAACCGTGCCGCACAGGAAAATGTACCCTCACGTAAGGCTGTTTCTGCCTGAACAAGCTCATCGAAATTACTCGTTTCAAATTCAGTCGGAAAACCGGTTCCCCCCACTGACGGAAATACTCTAGTATCTTTCAGATTATCAGACTGGAAAGGCTAGAGACTTTGGCGGCACCGCACGACATACCGTCATCCGACGCGCCTACCCGCGAAGCGAACCCTTCGATTCATGATGTCAAATCAGCAAGTTCGACGCCAAGGCGGCAAAGCAATTCCCGCGATTCTCTAGAGCACGTTTACGCTGCGCTCGATCTTGGAACCAATAACTGCCGCCTTATGATTGCGCGACCTGAGGGCGAAAGTTTTAAAGTTCTGGATGCATTCTCGCGCGTGGTTCGCCTTGGCGAAGGTGTTGAGGAAACCAACGCACTGTCCGAAGGCGCGATGGATCGAGCGATATCGGCCCTCAAGATCTGTGCCGAGAAAATGGCCAAGCGAAATGTCACCCGTGCCAGAGCGATTGCAACCGAAGCCTGCCGCCGCGCGGCCAATGGCGCCCAATTCGTCGAGCGCGTTGCGCTCGAAACGGGGCTACATCTTGATGTAATTGGCGCGGGTGATGAGGCTCGCCTCGCAGTTGCAGGCTGTGCGCCGCTGTTCGATACAGACCGAGACTGCTTGCTGGTTTTCGACATTGGCGGTGGCAGCACTGAGATTGTCTGGATTGACCTCGCCCACACGCCCAAGGCGCGGCGGCGCGATATTTTGCTAGGCGTTGCACCGAAAAATGTCGATGAAGCGACAATCGACGAAGAGATTCGCGTGCTTGCCGAAAGCGCGCGTTGGACGTCGCTGCCCGTTGGCGTGGTCACGCTGGCTGAAAAGTACAAAACAATCAGCTGCGAGCGCGATCGGTTCGATGCGATGCGGAGTTATACGAATACGCTAATTGCACCGTTTGCCGCAGATGGTGCCGGTGCGACACCAGACCGATTGCAGCGTATGCAACTTTTGGGCACATCCGGAACGATTACGACTCTCGCGGGGGTTCACCTCAATTTACCGCGCTATAATCGGACAAAAGTTGATGGCCTTTGGATGGCGCGAACCGATCTGACAGACGTCATCAAACGCCTGATCAACATGGACCGCGCTGAACGCGCAACAATTCCATGCATCGGCGATGATCGGGCCGAATTGGTCATTTCTGGTTCTTCGATCCTCAGCGCCATTGTGGACCACTGGCCAACCGAACAATTGCGGGTGGCAGATCGTGGTCTGCGAGAAGGTCTGCTCTACGGGTTGATGAATCGCGACGAAGCGCTGCGGCATCGGCAGAATCCATCATGAGCGACGGGAAAAACGACTCCGGTCGGGGGCAAAGGCATCTGCGAACGCGGGTAAAGACGGCACGGGGACGCAAATTGTCCTCAACGCTTTGGCTAGACCGTCAACTTAACGACCCTTACGTCAAGCGAGCGATTGCGGACAACTTGCGCGCCCGCGCCGCCTACAAACTGATCGAAATTGACGATAAATTTCATCTTCTAAGGCCCGGAATACGTGTCGTCGATCTCGGTTCGGCACCGGGAGGGTGGTCTTTGGTTGCTGCGGATCGGGTTAACTCGACCGGTGCCAAGAAGGGAAAGCCCGAAGGCTTCGTTCTAGGGATTGACTTACAAGAGGTCGCTCCGATTGACGGAGCGCCGCAGATACAGCTCGATTTCATGGATGACGGCGCAGACGATGTGGTCAAGAAGGCGCTGAATGGTCACGCTGATATCGTTCTCTCCGACATGGCCGCGAAAGCTACAGGGCACAAAGCAACCGACCACTTACGGATCGTTGCTCTGTGCGAGACCGCTGCCCTCTTTGCAACCGAAACCCTCGCTGAAGGAGGTGCATTCGTGGCCAAAGTGCTGCAAGGTGGTGCAGATGGCGAGCTCGTCACGGGATTGAAACGGGACTTTAAAACTGTCCGCCACTTCAAGCCCCCCGCCAGTCGGTCAGACAGTTCAGAAATGTATTTGGTCGCAACAGGATTTCGAGGCACGACCGCCTAATGGCTAATTTTGAAAGTTAGGAAATACCGCAGGTGAATTGTTCAAGTTAGATAAACTGAACGATACTGATCGACGCGCAGGTTAGATCGGAGGGTCTCACACCTCCGAATCTAAGTGCCGAGATGTTCAAGGTCACAGGATAGAGCCCGGCGAAAAAGTTCATCTGCCCGGTCGAAATGACGTTTTTCGTTATCTATTCCTAATTCTGAAACAACCTTTAATAGTTTCATTCAACCAAAGTAGGCAACGGTTCCATCAAATCGGACAATACGCTCTCTTGCTAAGTCGCCCGCGACTGCATACTCCTATACCAGAGTGAAATACTGGGATTTAAAGCTGCTGTGACAACTCCGCGCTTGAAATTATCTGGATTGCACAAGCGATATGGCGCGGACGAAGCTGTGTCCGATGTTTCTTTGACGATAGCGCTAGGTGAAGTGGTTTGCTTACTCGGGCCATCAGGTTGCGGTAAATCAACAACTTTACGGATCGCAGCCGGGGTAGATCAACAAGACAGCGGCAGCGTTTCGATTGATGGTAAGATTGTATCCAACACGGAACGACATCAACCGCCAGAGCGCCGTTCAGTTGGGTTAATGTTCCAAGACTTCGCGCTTTTTCCGCACCTAACCATCGCGAAAAACGTTGCTTTTGGCCTCCGTCAGACAGAGCGGATGTTTCGTCGTCGCACTGCAATCGAATATCTTGAGCGCGTGGGAATGGCGACCCATGCCGATAAATTCCCGCACGAACTATCGGGCGGAGAACAGCAGCGTGTCGCTCTGGCCCGCGCTCTCGCGCCGCGCCCAAAGGTAATGTTGATGGATGAGCCGTTTTCCGGCCTGGACAATCGACTGCGTGACGATGTGCGCGATACAGCACTTGCCGTACTAAAAGACGAAGGAGCCGCCGTTTTATTGGTCACGCACGATCCCGAAGAAGCCTTGCGGATGGCGGATCGGATCGCTCTGATGCGCGCGGGGCGGATCGTGCAGATTGGTGCACCCTACCACATTTACAACAATCCCGTAGACCGCACGACAGCAGAATTTTTCAGTGATCTCAATGTGATCCACGGCGAAGTTCAGTCGAGGCAGACGGATACACCCTTTGGCCTGTTCCTGACACCGGGACTAGTCGATGGCGCAGATGTCGAAATTATCGTGCGCCCCCAACACCTAAAAATTGAACTGGACGAAGGCGAAACACCCAAGCCCAGCATCAAGACGGGTGTTCCTGCACCCGGAACGGTTGTCCGCTCACGATTTATGGGACCAGGAAGCCTAATCGAAGTGCGGATGGATCATGACAACTCCACTCTACGCGCGACTTTGCCGGGAGTTTTTACCCCGGAGTCAGGCACCCGCGTCTGGTTGTCTCTGCGGCGCGAATCGTGCTTTTTGTTTCCCTGTGCACAGCAAACAAAGGTCTCATCACCCTTCGAGCGCGGCGTATCGCTGGGCGAAGATGGGTCACACGCAAACACGATGGGATAATAGAACGGTGTAGACTTGTGGCCGTTCCGCGATTTCTCTTTCGCAGAGCCGTCGCATTTCCTATGTAACAGTGAACCCCTCGCCGCCGTAGACGGTTATCGCGCGCGGTGCATGTATGATTTGAAGGAGATTCGGGATGGGCGGCATTAGTATTTGGCAACTTGCCATTGTGGGAATTCTGGTCGTGCTCCTGTTTGGACGCGGTAAAATTTCAGAACTCATGGGCGACGTTGCCAAGGGCATCAAGAGCTTTAAAAAGGGCATGAAAGACGACGATACCGTCACCGCGGAAGCACCGGCAGACGGCAAGATTTCGTCGGCTCAGGCCGAGCCGATCGACGTGACCCCGAAAAAAGAGAGCGAAAGCACCTAAGCGCGGCGCACTCAGAACGGGGAACCACACATGTTCGGCAACTTCAGCATGCCAGAACTACTTATCGTCGGTGCGCTTGCACTGATCGTGATTGGTCCAAGGGACTTGCCGGGCATGATGCGCTCTGTCGGGAAGTTCGTGGGGCAAGCACGTGGTATGGCACGCCAATTCCAACGCTCAATGGATGATGCAGCGCGCGAAGTCGATTTAGCCGAATTCAAAGAAGCCAAGGCGATGTTGGACAAGAAAGCCAACACCAAAGGGCTGACCGATACACTAAGCGATACAATCGGTTTAGACGAAGACGACAAGCCGCCGAAGAAACCGACAATGACGGCTGCCGAGATGGCCGAAGCGTCGAAACACTTTTCAGACGAACCGAGGATGGAACCCGACCAGCCCTCCCCTACGCCCGAACCAGACGTCGCTAATGTGGCGGAACCGGAACCGGCCAAAGTCAGCCAAGGCTAGATCAAAAAATGTCCGCCGATGATATAGATGCCTCAAAGGCTCCGCTGATCGAACATCTGGCGGAGTTACGTACTCGACTGATGAAATCCATCATCGCGTTGGCAGTTGGCCTGATCCTGTGCCTTTATTTCCAGGAGCAGGTCGTCGCGTTTCTGTCCCAACCACTACTGTCTATTCGTCCTGATGCTGAGCTGTTGGTGCTGTCACCGCAGGAATATTTTTTCACCATCGTAAACATCGGATTGTGGGGTGGGTTCTTCCTCGCGTTTCCGTATATCGCGTCACAAATTTGGGGCTTTATCGCACCCGGTCTCTACTCGAATGAGAAAGGCGCGTTTCTCCCTTTTTTGGTTGCGACACCGTTCCTCTTTATCCTCGGTGCCGCCCTCGCCTACTTCGTCGTCATTCCACTCGCGCTTGATTGGTTGATCGGGTTTGCAGAAGGCTCTGAAAAAATCGAGGTTTCCAGCACCTACTCGGTAAGACAATTCCTAGGCTTTACCAAAACGCTTCTGTTCGGTTTCGGCATTTGCTTCCAGCTTCCCGTCCTTTTGACGCTGTTGGGCCGTGTTGGGATCGTCACGTCCGAACAACTCGCGACGTCACGCAAATACGCGATTGTCGGAATCGCCTTCGCTGCGATGCTGCTGACGCCGCCTGACCCAATCAGCCAGCTTGCGCTCGGCATCCCGACTTATCTCCTCTACGAAGTATCAATCCATCTCGTCCGCATGTTCGAGAAAAAAGAAGCGCA